>JBCCFN010000279.1:0-6977 GCA_039029715.1 Actinomycetota bacterium
GTCTGGATCCTGAGCGAGCTGAGAGATCTGCTGAGCGAAGGTCACCTGGATCGTCTGCTCGGCAAGCTGCGGGAGATCGGTGCTGGCTTGTTCCCAGAGCGCTCGGGCCGTCAGCTTGCTAGCTGGATCGGCGGGCAGCAGCGACAGTGCAATCTCACGAGCAACTTCTCTGGAGTTCACATCAGCCACCTTGCTTCTACAGTCTTCTGACCACCTGTCGGCAGAAGACGCATTTGACTGAGTAGGCCTCACGAACCCAAGACTTGGACTCCGACCACGAACAACAGGGCGTTGAGGAGGACCGTGATCACAAGGATCGTCCAGAACGCGCGAATGATCCCCCGATAGATCACATCGACCAGCATCTCCTCCAGCCGCTCCGCCGTCTTGCTTTCGAGAAACTCGTCGATATTGAACTCGTCGGCTTCGTTGGATGCCATGTCCGCCTCCCTATCTGGTGCCAAGTAGTTGGCTCACCTCTTCGGCAGCTGCCGAATCCCCACTCCTCCCCTTGTGAGCGTAGACCTTGGCCAGGGTCTCGACGTTGTCTCCGATACGAGCTGCAACGGCGGGCAGTGGTTCTCCGGCATCGAGCTGAGTGCTGGCGAACCAATGGCGGAGGTCGTGAAGGCGTACGCCGCCAGCGCCGTCCACCCGCTGACATAGCCGGGCGAATGCTTGCGTCAGGCGATCAGGTCGGACTGGTGTGGCTCCAGAAGCGTCGGAGCGCATGTCGGCTAGGACGAAGGCGTCTCGGCTGATCGTCGCCCCAACGGATTCGGCCATCTCGACCTGCTTCGCACGGTGTTCTTGGAGCAGCTGGGCAGTTTCAGCATCTACGGAGACTGTCCGAATCTGGTGACTCTTTGGGTTCTTGGTGATGAGTTCCCCGCCGGCCACGACGGCAACGGCTTCTCTAATCACGAACGTGTTCGCATCGAGGTCTACCGATCGCCAACGCAGACCGCAGATCTCGCCTCGTCGAGCGCCAGTCACGGCGAGCAGTCGGAACGCCAGGTAGTTTTCGGGGTTGCGGCTACGCCTGGCTTCCATGAGCAGAGCCGAGACAACCTCAGGGGTCGGGATGGCCCGGGCGATGCGAGGAACCGACGGCGGCGACGCTAGCTGGACGACGTTCTTTGGAACCCAGTCCCACGCCACGGCCCGGCGAAACGCTGCGTTCAGGAGAGCGTGATAGCGCTGGATGGTTGCTGGTGAAAGACCTCTGGCATCGAGGCGGAGGTAGTAGTCGTCCATGTCCTTGACCTTGACCTTCGGCAGGACTCTCGAGCCGAGCGGATCGCCAGCTACGGCCCGAGCGATGGTCCGGTAGCCATCGATCGTTCGCACCTGACGACCTCGAGCCGCAAGATGATCGATGTGAGACGACAGGAGATGATCGACCGTGACATCCGCCGTGATGCCCTGGTGGGTGACCTCCTGGTGAAGATCGGCAAGCGCCCTGTTGGCGTCTCGCTTCCCACCCCTGAAGGTCCGTGAAACGTAGCGCTTGCGACCAGTCACCGGATCTCGGCCGGCGTACACCCGCAGCTCCCAGTAGTCAGGTTCCCGCTTGAGTCTCAGACTGCCTCCGGCCATGAGAAAATGATAGCCAAAGGATGGGACAGCGGATGGGCCAACCCAGCGAGTCCGCCGGCCGAGCTTCGAACTCTGACGCCCTGACCAGGTAAGACTCCCGTGCCCCCGGAAGGAATCGAACCTTCGCTCACGGTTTAGGAAACCGATGCTCTATCCACTGAGCTACGGGGGCCTGCCGGGTCAGGGTAGCTGGCTCGCCAACGCCGTCGGACGAAAAGCCCGGACCGTCGAGCCGGCGGTCGGCCATGATACGGAGATGGAGCTCACCGATGGCCGCATCACCCTCCGCCCGCCGGTGCGGGCCGACGGGCCGGCGGTGGTGGCGTCGGTGCTGAGCTGCCAACCGGACCTCTACCCCTGGCTCCCCTGGGCCGTTCCCGACTACAGCCTCGACCACGTCCAGCCCTGGATCGACGGGGAGATCGACCCGACGGCCATCCCCTTCGTCGTGCTCGACCCGGACGGCCGGCACGTCGGCGCCATCGGCCTCAACGCCGTTGACGGTGAGAACCGGCGGGCCAACCTCGGGTACTGGATCCGGACCGACGCCGGCGGCCGCGGCTACGCCAGTGCGGCCACGGTCCTGCTGGCCGAGCATGCGCTGACCGTGCTCGAGATCGACCGGGTGGAGATCATCATGTCGGTCGAGAACGAGCCGAGCCGGCGGGTGGCCGAGCGGGCCGGCGGCCACTACGAGGGTGTGCTCCGCAAGCGGTTGCTGCTCCACGGTCGCCACCACGACGCCCACAGTTTCTCCCTGGTCTCGCCGGACTGAGCTGCCGCCGACACGATCGAGGTCGGAGCACTGCTTGAGACGTAGCCTCTCGGTCGGTACTCGCTGGAGGCCAGTTGCTGCCCATACGTGTGTTCGGGATCCCCGGTAGTGCTTGACGCGGAGGTCTACGGTCCCGGGGTGTGACTACCCCACCACCGCCGCCGCAACCGCCCCCACCGCCGTCGTCGTCTTCGATGGGGCCGCCGCCTGCTCGGTCGGGTCGAGGCCCGATCGTCGGGTTCGCTGCCCTCGTCGCCGTGTTCGCAGTGGTGGCGGTGGTGAACACAGTCCGCTCGACCAGCGGCCCAAACCCGGTGCCGCGGGTGTCGGATCAGGAACGATTCGACTCGGCGACGGCCGGGATGGTGTGGCCGGCGGGGCAGCGGCGGGTCGAAGCCCTACGGGTGTGTGACCGGCTCGACCTGGGGGTCAGCTTCTTGTCGGAAGCGGGACGCCTGATCGACGCCGGGCTACCGAACGGGGAGGCTGGCCTTCTGCTGGTGGCGTCGGTGGGGGTGTATTGCCCTGATCACATCAGCAGGTTGGAGGAGTTCATCGAAGCGACTAGTTCGTGAACCCCCGGCGCTGACCCCAGCGTGGGGTTGGCGGTGGCGGCCGGTCGTTGACCGCGCCGCCGGGGTGGGGGTCGGTGCAGTGTTTGCGAGGCAGGCTTGGAACGCTTCGGGTGTGTCGATCGTGGCTACATCTGGCTGGTCGCGTTCCCGAGGATCCCGGCGGTAAGGGCCGGGTTGTGGAGGGCTGGTGAGACCATCCTGATGAAGCTGGGGGATCGGGTGTTGTATGGGGCGTTGAATTCGATGGCGAGCGTCGACCCGACGCAGGCGGCTTGGGTGTGGTCTTCGCGGTCTTCGGTGGGCCAGTCGATTAACTCGTCGGCGTAGGCGGTGGCGTCGAGGGCTACGAGGAGCCCACCACCCGCCGCCGACACGGGGGAATCGCCCCGGGCCGACTACGGTTCGATCCCATGATGGGACGTGACCTCCTGGCGCTGCCGGCCCAAACCTGGCTCCGGGCCGCGGCGATCGCCGTGGTGGCGGGCGTGATCATCGCCATCCCGTCCGACCTGATCGACACCCCGTTCTTCGGGCGTCCCGGTGTCCCGGTCCGAGGTGTCGACTACGTCGTCCTCGCCGTCACCGCAGCCCTGATCGGCCTGATCCTGGCGATCCGACCCGGCCCGTCAGCGGCCGCCGAATCTCAGGAGACCCGGACGATTCTCGGTGGGTTCGTGTCGTTCCTTGCCGTCGGCTGCCCGGTGTGCAACCAACTGGTGGTGGCGCTGGTCGGGACGTCCGGCGCGCTGAGCTGGTGGGCCCCGGTCCAGCCGGTCGTCGGACTGGCCGCCATCGGCCTGCTGCTCTACACCCTGCGCCTGCGGCTGCGGACCTACCGGCTGACCGCCTGCCCGCTGCCGGCCGCTTCGCTCTGACGGGGCCAGGCCTTCGGGAACATCGGGTGGTCCAGCTTTGCGCCGTCCTCCAGGTCCTCCTCAAGCCCGGGAAAGTCCGGGGACGTGCGCCACTTCCGCACGGCGAACCGGGCATCTGAACTCAGATACCGGAACGAGGCGACCCGGCGTTGGTGCTCGAACGGGAAGCCGGGGGCCGAGTGCACGGCGAGGAAGCTGAAGAACACCGCATCCCCGGGGCTGAGCCGCCACTGCCGGATGTCGTAGGCCGACCGCTCGGCCTCGATATCAGGGATCTCGACCAGCGACCCCTCGGGGAACCACTTGGCCTCGGCATCCAGGAACGACCGAGGCATCCGCCACGGCCCGAGATGGGAGCCGGCCCAGAACTCCGGGGACCCGCCCTTCGGGATGGGATCGATGGGGCACCAGGCGCTGATTCCCCGGCCGCTCACGTTGTAGTACGGCTGGTCCTGGTGCCATGGCGTCCGCTGGGTGGTGCCGGCCTCTTTGACCAGGATGTGGTCGTGGTAGAAGCGGGCACTCATGGAGTCGAGCAGCGTGGCCGCCGCCTCCGGCAGACCAGACCGCAGGGCGATCTCCTCGATCTCGGCCACATCGGTCCAGCGGACGAAATCCTCGGTGAACTCGCCCGGATCGCTGCCGTTGCTCAGGACCAGGGCCCGATCGCTTGGGTTGGCCCTGGCCGCCTCGATCCCTGCGGTCAGGGTCTCTATTTCGGCCGGGGTCAGGATCCCGCGGACGACGACGACACCATCGCGGGCGAAGGCCTCAATCGCGGCGTCATCGATCATGGCCATTTTTCTACTGCGTCGACCGGGGGCGGGCCACTCGCCCCGCTGATCGTCAACATGTTCGCAATGTAGGAAGTTGTCGAGAACGGTCGGCAGCCCCATCGGCGCGATACTGGAGCCCGGTGGAGGAGATCTCGCTGGACGTCGTCAACGATCGCTGGACCTCCGTGGAGGCGGCGGTGGACGCCACACCGGGCATCGACCCGTGGTGCAGCGGCCCGGATTGGCTCATCCCGGTCACCCTCGGCTTCGCCCCGACCGCCGACCACCTCCTCCTCGCCACCGACGACGACGACGGCTACGCCCTGTTCGCTCGCTACCGGACCGCAACCGGGGTCCCGATGCTCGGCGGGCTGGAGCCGCTGTGGGGCTTCGGCTGCCCGGTGATCGGCCAGGACACCCGAGCCATCGCCGACGGTACCGCCGAGGTGCTGGCCGGTCGATCGCTCCAGGAGTGGCGCCTGCTCTATCTGCCGGGGCTGCCGCCGATCGGCCATCCGGACCGGGATGATCCCGAATCCGGGGCCGACGAAGCGGCAGCCACAGACATCGACCGGCCGATCACCTCCGAGGATCCGGACGAGGACTCGAACGAGGAGCCGATCGGTCTGCCCCCGGTCGTCCGCCAGCTGGCGACCGCCCTGTCCCGGGTCGGCCGGGTCAGGCTCGGGACCGGGATCACCCGCCAGGTCGCAGACCTCGGGGACGGCCACGACGCCTGGTTGGCCCGCCGCTCGCCCCGGTTCCGGCGGAACCTCCGCCAGGCCGAGGCCCGGGCCGAGGCGGCCGGTCTCCAGATCATCGATGTCTCGGACGACCCGGAGCTGTACCCCAGGATCCTGGCCATGGAGCACGCGTCGTGGAAGGGCCGGGAGGGCTCCGGCATCACCACCCCGGAGATGGCGGCGATGTACCGGATGATGATCGACCGGCTCCAGGCCCGGGGCCGACTCCACGCCCACCTGGCCCGGCTGGACGGCCGGGACGTCGGCTACATCCTGGGCGGGATCCGGGGTCGCCGCTATCGAGGGCTGCAGATCAGCTACACCGACCCGGCGCGGCGGCTCTCGGTCGGCAACCTCCTCCAGCGCCACCAACTGACCGAGCTCCACCGCCAGGACCTGGCGGACGTCTACGACCTCGGCATGGACTTCGACTACAAGCGCCGCTGGGCCGACCGGGCCGAGCCGTCGACCGTCCTGCTGGTCGAACGGCTCTGAACCGGCCGGCCCGGGCGGACCGAACTTCGGGCAGAGCCAGGCGGTGGGGTACCGTGCCTGGCCATGATCGATATCGGACGGGTCGGGATCTGGCAGGGCGTATTGGACGGGCATCCGGCGGGCCGGGTCCGGGAGGTCGTCGCGGAACTGGACGAGGCCGGCTGGCCGACCCTGTGGTTGCCGGAGACCGTTGCCCGGGACCCGTTCGTCTCGGCCTCGGTCATGCTGGAGGCCACCACCAACCTGAAGGTGGCCACCGGGATCGCCTCGATCTGGGCTCGGGACCCGATGACCACGGCCAACGTGAACCTCACCCTCAACGAGGCCTACGACGGTCGGTTCCTGCTCGGCCTCGGGGTCAGCCATCACACGCTGACCGAGTGGGTCCGCAAGCACGACTACTCGAAGCCGCTGTCGACGATGCGGGCCTACCTGGAGCGGATGGATGCCTCGATGTATCGCGGTCCCCGCCCGGCCGAGGCACCGTCCCGGGTCCTGGCCGCTCTCGGACCGAAGATGCTTGCGCTGTCTGCCGAGCTGGCCGACGGGGCCCACCCCTACTTCGTCCCGGTCGACCACACCGTGATCGCCAGGGAGGCGATCGGGCCGGACAAGCTGCTTGCGGTCGAGCAGATGGTCGTCCTGGAGGAGGACCCGACGACCGCCAGGGAGATCGCCAGGCAGCACATGAAGATCTACCTCGACCTGCCGAACTATGCCAACAACCTGCTCCGTCTCGGCTATGACGAGGCGGACATCACCGGGGCCGCCGACAAGGTGGTGGACGCTATCGTGGCGTGGGGAAGCCTGGATGACGTGCTGGCCCGGGTCGCGGCCCACCACGATGCCGGCGCCGACCACGTCTGCGTCCAGGTCCTGCAGGAGGACGGCCGGGCCGTTCCCCGTGAGGCCTGGCGGCTGCTCGGTCAGGCGCTGCTCGATTGACCGATTGACCGGCCGACCGATCGATCGACACCCGATCCGACCGACCCGCCGCTCGAACCCGCCACCTCCGGAGCAACCATGGAACTGACCGGCAGCACGATCTTCCTGCTGTGCCTCGGGTCGCTGCTGCTGGCCCTCATCGCCGTGCTCGTCGACCGGCTGAACTTCCCCCAACCGCGCTTCCGGTCCCGGCA
>JBCCFN010000280.1:0-6952 GCA_039029715.1 Actinomycetota bacterium
CTCGCATCTGGCGGGCGGCCGCGGCGTGACCGGGATGGTCGGCCAGACCGGGCCACAGCACGGTCTGGACCGCCGGATGGTCGACCAGGAGCTCTACGATGGCGGCGGCGTTCTCGTTGTGGCGGTCCATCCGGACCCCGAGCGTCTTGGCCCCCCGGAGCGTCAGGTAGCAGTCCCAGGGGGCGGGGACGGCGCCGACCGCGTTCTGGATGAAGGTCAGATGATCGTGGACCTCGGCGTCGTCGGTGGCGACGAAACCGCCGACCACATCGGAGTGGCCGCCGAGGTACTTGGTGGTGGAGTGGACCACGATGTCGGCCCCGTGGGCCAGCGGCTGCTGGAGGTAGGGGGTGGCGAAGGTGTTGTCGACCACCAGGCGCGCCGCCGGATGTGCGGCGACCACCGCCGCAACCTCGGCGATGTCGACCACGGTCAGCAATGGGTTGGTCGGTGTCTCGACCCACACCAGCTTGGTGTTGTCCGGCCAGTCGTCTGCCAGACGGGACGGATCGGTCAGGTCGACCGCCGACCAGGTGATTCCGGCCCGGCCAAACACCTTGGAGATCAGCCGGAACGTGCCGCCGTAGGCGTCGTTCCCCATCACCACGTGATCGCCGGGCTCCAGCAGGCGGAGAATGGCGTCCTCGGCCGCCAGTCCGCTGGCGAACGACACCCCGAACGCCGCTCCCTCGAGAGCGGCGAGGGCGTTCTGGAGTGCGGTCCGGGTCGGGTTGCCGGTCCGGGCGTACTCATAGCCGGAGTGCTTCCCGACCGCCTCCTGGGCGAAGGTCGAGGTCTGGAACACCGGGACGGTCACCGCCCCGGTCGTCGGCTCCGGGTCCTGGCCGGCGTGGATGGCCCGGGTCGAGAATCCCCAGGCCGTGACGTCCGGGGACTCGTTGTCTTCAGGGGTCGACATCAGGCACCTCCGGAGGCGCTGGAGACGATGGCCGGCTCGTCGGTGGACAGGAACGACAGCAGATCGGCCCGGGCGACCACGGTGCGGGGACGACCACCGTCGAGCACCAGGAGCGCCGGGGCGAGGTCCAACAGCTGGACCGCCAGCTCGACCGGCTGGCCGATACCGATCGTCGGCATCCGGGGGCTCATCACGTCCTCGACCGAACGATCGAGGACCGATGGGTCACCGAACGCCGACTCCATGATCCGCAGCTCGTCGATCGACCCCATCACCTCGGCGTTTGCCAGCGGCATCTCGCCCTTGGCCACCGGGAGCTGGGACACGTCGTGCTCGTGCATCAGCCCGACCGCATCCCGGACCCGGTCACCGGGCTGGAGGTACACCAGCCGGGGGACGTCGCCGTCCTTGGCCGCGAGCACATCCGCCACCGTCGGGCCGTCCGCAGTGAGGAAGCCGAAGCCGGCCATCCACTGGTCGTTGAAGACCGAGCTGAGATAGCCACGGCCGGAGTCTGGGATGAACACGACCACCAGGTCGTCCGCGGTCAGCTCGGCCGCGAGCTGCAGCGACGCCGCCACTGCGGTCCCGCCGGAGCCGCCGATCAGCAGCCCCTCGGCCCTGGTAGCCCGCCTGGCGGCCAGGAAGGAGTCCTGATCGGAGATCGGGATCACCCGATCGACGACCGACGGGTCATAGGTGCTCGGCCAGAAGTCCTCCCCCACCCCCTCGACCAGGTACGGCCGGCCGGACCCACCGGAATACACCGAACCCTCCGGGTCGGCGGCCACGATCTGGATGTCCGGGTTCTGCTCCTTGAGGTACCGCCCCACGCCGCTCAGGCTGCCGCCGGTCCCGGCCCCGGCAACGAAGTGGGTGATCTTGCCATCGGTCTGGCGCCAGATCTCGGGACCGGTGGTGTCGAAGTGGGCCTGGGGGTTCGCCGGGTTTGCGTACTGGTTCGGCCGGAATGCCCCCGGGGTCTCGGCGACCAACCGCTCCGCGGTCGAGTAGTAGGACGCCGGATCCTCCGGCGGGACGGCCACCGGGCAGACGACGACCTCGGCCCCGTAGGCCCGGAGCAGGTCGACCTTCTCCGGGCCGACCTTGTCGGTCACCACGAAGATGCAGTCGTAGCCGCGCTGGGCCGCCACGATGGCCAACCCGACCCCGGTGTTCCCGGAGGTCGGTTCGATGATCGTGCCGCCCGGCTTGAGGAGGCCGTCCCGCTCGGCCTGGTCGATCATGGCCAGGGCCGGCCGGTCCTTGGAGCTCCCGCCGGGATTGGTCAACTCGACCTTGGCCACGACCGGGCAGTCGATTCCCTCGGTCACCCGCCGGAGCCGAACCATCGGCGTGTGGCCGATCAGGTCCAGCATCGAGTCAGCGATTTCCATGATCCTCTCCTACCGGTACGTGGGTTGGGGCCGATCGCCGCCGAGACCTCCCGGGAGGGAAGCGGTCGACCTTGCCCGGCTATTCCCTAGCGAGCCCAACTCTAGCCATCCACCGCAGTCCCCGGTCATCCCTGCGGCCAACGGTCACGGTCCACGGTTCGTCACGGCCGACCGTCTGGCGGTGCCGGCGGGGCCGTCAGCGCCTCGACGTCCGCCCGCTCACCGAGCACCGGCCGGGCCCCGACCGGGTCGTCGTGACGTTCGGCCGGCAGGGCTGCGGCGCCGAGCTCGACCGACTCGGCGATCCGGTATCCGCTGTCGCCGCTCTCGCTCAGCCAGAGGATGCCGGAGCGGCGCTCGGCGTTTCGGATACCTCGCACCGTCCCGTCGGTATCGACCAGGTGCCGAACCGGATGGTCGACCGTGATGGCCAAGGTGATCGGCCGGCGACCGCTGACGGTCCGAATGCTGCGGAGTCTGGGGCTCCGACCGACGATCCGGAGCCCCGCTTCGGCCAGGCTGGCGTGGTGGGCTGCGGCCTGCCGGTAGAGCGGCGTGTCCGGGACGAAGACGGTCGACAGGATGGCCCGGGAGGGGTCGGCCTGGAACCGGAACTCGGCCTGGAGCAGGTCGCCGATGACCCGGCGCCACTCCGGATCCTCGATCGCCCCGTCCGGTGCGTCGCGCTCCAACCCGGAGTGGAGGACGACCCGGACCGGTCTGACCGCGGTGTGGAACGCGGCCCGCTGCCCGAGCAATGCAGGCCGGAGCAGGAGCCCGCCGACCGTCAGCTCGATCAGCGCCCCGATGACGAGACCGACGCCAAGTGTGCCGGTTCCCGGGCCGCTCCCGCCCAGAGCAGCAACGGCCAGGAGCGCCCCTCCGACCACGAGCACCAGCAGCCCGACGGTCCCGCCGAGGGCGACCGGCCCGGTTCCCGGTCTGGCGTCGCCGGTCACGAACTCGGCCTCGAACAGCCCGACCGCAAGGGCGACGATGCCGAGGCCGGTGACCAGGACCGCAGCGGTGACGTCTCCGGAGACCAGGCCGAAGACCCCCAGGACGGCCGACCCACCGAGGAGTCGGAGCAGCAGCGCCACCAGCGCTTGGGCCCGGCTCTGGGTCAGGACCCGGACCACGATGGCACCGGTTGCCGCCAGGGCGATGACCGCCACCACGAGCGTCGACCGGGAGCCGGCCGCCCCGGCGGCATCGATGGCGGGACCGTCGAACGTCGGCGGTCCGCCGACCAGGGGGAGGGCCACCAGCTCCTCCACCGTGGCCTGGCCGGCCGTCCCCCGGGACGGCACGGCGAGCACGACGATAGCGACCCCCTCGGTCTCCGACGGCGCCAGGAGATCGGCCGGGTCGATGTCGACCGCGCCGATCGAGGTGAACCGCATCGAACCGACGTCGACCCAGGCCACCGAGGTCAGCTCCGCTGCGGTCCGGGACCACTCCTGGAGATCGACCTGATCGCTGCCGGCCGGTGCGGTGGCCACCACCGCTGCGGTCGGGTCTCCGCCGGCGGCACGGAGCCGCTCCGCCACCATGGCCGCCTCGGCCTCGGCGGGGAGATCCTCGACCCCGGCCAGCCCGACCGATGGCCGGCCGAACCCGAACAGGGCCAGGACCGCCAACAGAACCGCCGTGCCGGACAACAGCAGCAGCGGGAGGTCCCGGCCGTCCGGGATCGGACCTGGCAGCCACCCCGGCCTGGCCTCGGGATGATCAGCGAGGAGGGCGAGGGCCGGGGTCAGCATCGCACCGACGACGGCGACCGCGGCCACCGCGCCGACGGTGATGGCGGTCAGCGGGGATGGCCCGGGGTCCATCAGCCCGACCAGCACCGCGGCCAATGCCAACCCGACCAGGACGAGAACGACCTCGGCCGCGAGGTCGGCGACCGCCAGCCGTATTCGCTCCGCGCCATCGATCCCTCGGGGCGTTCGGAACCACATCGACAACCGCACGGCCAGTACAACCGCCACGACCAGGCCGGCGAGCGCCCCCGGTACACCGGAGCCGGCGATCGTCCCATCGAAGGGTCCGGCGACCCGGCGGCCGAGCAGACCGGCGGCCAGGACGGCCAGGCCGATGGACGCGGCGGTTACCAGCCCCCGCCGGAGCCCGACCACCAGCCCGAGCGCCCCACCGACCAGCAGCCCGAGGACGGCCAGGAGCCGGACCGCTCCGTCATAGGTCCGGACGATCGCCCGGTCGACGACCGACGCACCGCCAACGTCGACCGCCGGCCCGGCGCCGTCGGCTGCGATGACATCCCGGGCCTCGTCAACGACGACGGCATGGTCACGAATGGCGGTCCCGCGGTCGACCAGGGCCAGCTGGAATGCGGTCGCCGGCCGATCACCGGTG
Organism: Actinomycetota bacterium; assembly: GCA_039029715.1. Lineage (GTDB taxonomy): Bacteria > Actinomycetota > Acidimicrobiia > Acidimicrobiales > SZUA-35 > JAHELU01. The sequence continues at coordinate 4,693 of JBCCFN010000280.1, forward strand.
ACGATCGACGTGGTGACCCGATCGACCCCGTCGATGCCGCCGAGACGGTCCCGGAGCCGCTCTCGCCGCTCGCCATCGACGTCCGAGACCAGCAGCACCACGTCGGGAATCGGGTCGCCGCCAACACCGGCAGCGCGATCCGTGGCGCCGGACGCCGGGCCGGCCAGGGCCAAGACGGTGGACAGCAGAGCAACCGGGAGCAACAGACGCCAGAGATGAAGCCGAGCTGCAGTCATGGTTCTCCAGATGCGCCGGCTTGCAGACTAGTCCAGCCGCAACCGCCCGACGGTCACCCACACCCACCAACCAGTACCGCACTTCGGACCGCACCGCCAAGGCGGCGGCCCGACCGGCCGGGGTCGTCGACCGCCCTGGCAGACTGTCCGTCATGGTTCGCCACTTCACGCTTCGAACGTCGGCCGTCCTGGTGGCGCTGGCCCTCGTCGCCGTCGCCTGTACCGCGGACGAGCAGGACCAGTCGGCACCGTCGGCGCCGGACGACGCCGCCCAGGACGAGGCGCCGAGCCAGGACGACGCAGCCGACGAGGGCGCAGACGCCGAAGGGCCGGCGGCCGACCTGCAGCAGGTCCCGGTGACGGCACGGCCAGGGCCGTTCCAGCTGTCGATCGACCAGGTACCGGACGGGGTGGGGCCAGACGCCACCGTCGAGGTCGTCGACGATGACGGGGCCACCGTCGGGTCCGGCACCTTCGCCGAGACCGGTACCGCCCTGATCCGCAACCTCACCCCCGGCGACGTGCAGCTGGTCGTCGTCGACGGCGACCGGCGCCTGGATGGCGGCCGCCACACGATCCCGGGCGAGGAGCCACCGGCAGCCCCACCGCCGGTGGCGGAATTGAGCGCCGGTTACCACTACCTGACCACCAGGGACGGGACCACCCTGTCGGCGTTCGTCTCGCTGCCGGGCTCGGCCACCGACGGCCCATACCCGACCCTGGTCGAGTACTCCGGCTACAGCCCGTCCGACCCGACCGCCGGCGATGACCCGTACCGGCTCCTGATCCCGACCCTCGGCTACGCCCTGGTCCAGGTGAACGTCCGGGGCACCGGCTGCAGCGGCGGCTCGTTCGACGCGTTCGAGCGGATCCAGTCCCTTGACGGCTACGACGTGATCGAGGCGGTTGCGGCCCAGCCGTGGGCTGGCAAGGTCGGCATGTTCGGGGTCAGCTACCCCGGCATCATGCAGCTCCACGTCGCATCGACCCGACCCCCGTCGCTGGCCGCAATCGCACCGCTGTCACCGCTCGGGCGGGTCGACTCGGTCTTGTACCCCGGTGGGATCTTCAACAACGGTTTCGGCGAGGAGTGGACCGATCAGGTCGGCTCCCGGGCCCAGGCCGAGGGCCAGCCGTGGGCGGCCGACCGGGTCCTCCGGGGCGATCAGACCTGCATCGAGAACCAGCGGTTCCGGGCCCACAACCCGGACCTGGTCGAGGTGATCAGGGCCAACCCGTTCCGCAACGAGCTCAGCCGGTCCCGGTCGGCCGAGACCTATGCGGCAGACATCGCGGTCCCGACCTTCATCGCCGGTGCCTGGCAGGACGAGCAGACCGGCGGCCGCTGGCCGACCCTGCTCGACGAGCTGGCCGAGGCCCCGGTCCTCCGAGCGGTCCTCTACAACGGCCTCCACATCGACGCCATCTCGGCCGACATGCTGGTCAAGCTGATCGGCTTCCTCAACCTCTACCTGGCCGACCGGCCGGCAGACGTGCCGACGGTGGCCCGGGTCCTGATCGAGGTCGGCCTGTCAGGATTCTTCGGCGACGGGCTGCGCCTGCCTGCCGGTGACTACGACGGCCTGACCGTGGCCGAGGGCCGGGCCCGGTTCGAGGCCGACCCCCCGATCACGGTCCTGTTCGAGCAGGGAGCCGAGGCACCGAACCTGCCGGTGCCCGCCTTCCGGGAGCGGTTCGAGGCATGGCCCCCGCCACAGACTGCGGCGACGACGCTGCACCTGTCGCCAACCGTGGACGGCCTCGGCCTCTCGCCGGAACCGGCGACCGGCACCGCCACGGCGACCTTCACCACCCGACCGGCCGAGGGGCAGATTGCAACCATCGGGGACCTGGGGACGATCTGGTCCGCCGAGCCGGACTGGGACTGGCCGGCCCCGACCGAGGGCGCGGCGGTCCGGGCCGTCACCGACCCGCTGACCGATGATCTGGTCCTTGTCGGCAATCTCAGCGCCGATCTGTGGGTCTCGGTCGAGGACGGCACCGACGCCGACCTGGAGGTCACC
>JBCCFN010000281.1:0-6879 GCA_039029715.1 Actinomycetota bacterium
CATTTTTTTTCATGTCATTTTCATCAGAATCAAACTAGATCGGTTAAAATCCTGTGGCGGCCATGGCGTCCGGCAGGTCCCGCAGCCCGGCCAGGACCGACTGCCGCTCGGCCCGGTCGACCGTGACGCCGGGGATCAGCTGGGCCAGCCCGTCGGCCAGCAGGAAGCCGGCGGCGATCTGGGCGTAGAACGCCTTGGTCGAAGCCACGCTCATCTCGACGTCGCGGCCATCCGAGGTGTAGAGGTGGCCGTCCGACTTGTCGACCAGGTCGCTGCCCCGACGGTTGACGATGGCCACCACGGCCGCACCCCGCGACCGGCAGAGATCGACGGTCCGGTTGGTGTCGGTGGTGGTCCCGGACTGGCTGACGGCGACGACGACGGTGTCAGACATGTCGTCCCGGAGCCGGAACCCGGACAACTCGGTTGCGGTGACCGCCTCGACCGCGACCGCGGTTCCGGCCAGGGCATCCTCGACCGCGGCGGCGATGGCCTGGCCGGCGACCGCCGCCGTGCCCTGCCCGATGACCAGCACCCGGGTGATCGCTCCGGCGGCAAGCCGATCCCGGAGCGATGCCGGCAGGGTGTCGTCCGGCAGGTTGACCGACAGGGTCCCGTCCTGGTCGATCAGCCGGCCCCGGAGGGTCTTGCGGAACGACACCGGTGATTCGGTGATCTCCTTGAGCAGGAAGTGGGGGGCGTCGCCCCGGTCGATGTCCCGGGTGGTGACCGAGGGGGCCTTCCAGTCGGCATCGGCGGGGGCGAGGTCGGTGCCGTCGTAGGAGATCCGGGACACGCCGGCCGGATCACCGGCGTGGTCGGCCCGGAGCCGGACGATCTGCCCCTGGCTGGCCGTCGGGTTCTCCGGGTCGGCCGGTGTCTCGCCGTCCATCCGGAGGTAGCGGTCGGAGTCCTCGACGACGCCGTATGGCTCGGAGGCCACCACGTAGCAGTCCTCGGCCAGGCCGACGTAGACGCCCTGGCCGCTGCCCCGGAGGGCGAGGTGGACGTCTCCCGGCTCGGCTGCGGTGCTGATCCCGATCGCCACCGACCCCTCGAACTGGGCCACCGCGGCCCGGACCGCCTCGTCCAGGTCGTGGCCGGCCGCCAGGTTGCGGCTGACCATGGACGGGATGACCTTGGCGTCGGTGGTGATCTCGGGGGCGAAGGTCAGGCCGTCGGCGGCGATCAGGTCTGCGAAGTTGTCGACGTCGCCGTTGAGGGCGGCGGTCACATACGGCCCGGCCGCCACGCCGATCTCCTCGGAGTTGACCGGGTGGGCGTTCGGCTCGCTGATGATCCCGACCGAGGCCCACCGGGTGTGGGCCAGGACCGTCGCCTGGGCCGACGCCGCGGTGAGGGCCAGGTGGAGCAGTCGATCGTCGGCGATGGCGGCCCGCATCGCTGCGGTGTTGTCTCCGAGCTCACCGATCTCGGCCGCCGCCTTGTAGACGAACCCCAGGTGGCCGTCGACCACCCGGACCGCCCGGTCGATGAACAGCGGATCGCCGGTCCGGTCGGCCAGCAGCGCCTGGACGTCCGGTGCTGCGAGGTCGAGGCCGTGATCGCGGACCAGGACGTGGATGCCGGCCGAGTCCCGACCCCGCACCTCGAGCCGATCCAGATTGCTCAGGGCCTGCTGGATACTGAACATGGCGGCCAGCCGGGCGCCGGCGACCTCCGGTCCGGCCAGGTCGACGACCTCCTTGGCCGCCCGGAGCCGATCCCGCTCGATGGCCCACAGCGCGTCCTTGACCGCGACCAGGGCGCCATTGACCGCCTCCAGACGGGGCAGGCCGTCCCCTTCGGCCTCCAGATGGGCCTCGACCGCCTCGACGTGGGCGGCTGCGGAGTCGAGCAGGGCCCGGATCCGGTCTGCGGCCTCGGGCGAAGCGACCAGAGCGGCCAGGCCGGCCTCACCCCGGAGGGCCCGATCGACGGCGGCCAACGCATCGGCGGTGGTCGAGAGGCCGTGGTCCAGGTCCTCGCCGTCTGGCGACGGGAAGCCGTCAACGGCGGCGCCGATGTCTGCAACCAGCGCCGCCACGTCCGGCAGCGGCCGGTTGGTCCGGCGCCTCACGATGGCGATGATTCCGCACATGCTTGTCGTTCCCTCTGTCGTCTTCGGTCGTCGGTACGAGCCGGCCGATCAAACGTGGCCGGCGGGATCGGCGGCGCTGCCGATCATCGATCCTGCCCGGTGCCCTCGGCTCAGGCTAGGACCGATCCGCGCCGAGGCGGCGTCGGGTGCCTGGTCAGATGCGGGGTCCCGTGATCGTCACGCGGGACCGAGGGCGTCGGTGGCGGCATCGACCAGGCGCCGGCACGCCGCCTCGGCGGTCTCGGCGTCCAGGTGCTCGACCATGATCCGCAAGAGCGGTTCGGTCCCGGACGGGCGGACCAGGACCCGGCCGTCGTCGCCGAACGCCGCCTCGACCGCCGCCACCTCCTTGGCGATGGCGGCCCCCGGGTCCGGCTCCCGCCTGGCCAGCCGGACGTTTTCCAGGACCTGGGGGACCCGGGTCATGATCCCCTCGGCCAGCCCAGACAGTGGCGACCCGGAGCGGGCGACCACGTCGAGCAGCTGGACCCCGGTCAGGATCCCGTCGCCGGTGGTCGCCAGGTCCCGGCAGATCACGTGGCCCGATTGCTCGCCACCGAGGGACAGGTGATGATCGTCGAGGGCGGCCAGGACGTGGCGGTCCCCGACCGCGGTCGACCGGACCGTGATCCCCCGCTCACCCATGGCCCGGTGGAACCCGAGGTTGGTCATCACCGTGACCACCACCGTGTCCGACCGCAGACGTCCGGTGGCCGACCAGTCGGCGGCCAGAATGGCCAGCACCCGGTCGCCATCGACGATCCGGCCCCGCTCGTCGATGGCGATCAGCCGGTCTGCGTCGCCGTCGAAGGCCAGCCCGGCCGAGGCGCCGACCTCGACCACGGCGGCCTGCAGGGCGGCGGTGTCAGTCGAGCCGACGCCGTCGTTGATGTTGGTGCCGTCCGGCTTGTCGCCGATGACGGTCACGTCCGCGCCGAGGCGGCGGAACGGCTCCGGACCGAGGTCGGTGGCCGCCCCGTTGGCACAGTCGATCACCAGCCGCATGCCGGCCAGGGCCCGTCCGGTGACCGAGCCGACCACCAGGTCGAGCCAGCCGTCGACGCCGGCCGATGGGCGCCGGGTCCCGACCGGGGACCCGTCACGATCCGCGTCGCCTGCGGCGTTGCCGGCTGCGCCGTCGAGCAGGGCGAGGTAGCGGGCCTCGATCGACTGCTCGGCATCGTCGCGGAGCTTGAGGCCGCCGGGGGCAAACAGCTTGATGCCGTTGTCCGCGAACGGGTTGTGGGAGGCGGAGATGACCGCACCGATGGCGCCCCGGTCTGCGGCGGCCCATGCGACGGCCGGTGTGGGGACCACGCCAAGAGATTCCACGTCTGCGCCGGCGGCGCAGACCCCGGCGGACAGGGCCGCCTCGAGCATCGGACCGGATCGGCGGGTGTCGCTGCCGATGACGACCAGGTCGCCGCCGAGCACGTCGACCGCGGCGCGCCCGAGGGCCAGGGCGACCTCGGGCGTCAGCTCGGTGTTGGCCACCCCGCGGATGCCATCGGTTCCGAACCGGAGCGACACGGGGCGGGAGCGGCTTACCGCTTGGAGTACTGCGGTGCCTTGCGGGCCTTCTTGAGGCCGTACTTCTTGGACTCCTTCTTCCGGGGATCCCGGGTCAGGAGGCCGGCCGACTTCACGTTGGTCCGGTCTTCGGGGTTGAGCTCGACCAGGGCCCGGGTGATGCCGAGCCGGAAGGCGCCGGCCTGGCCGGACAGCCCGCCACCGCAGAGGGTGACGGCGATGTCGTAGGACTCCTCGGTCGAGGTGAGCCGCAGCGGCTCGGTGATCAACGTGCGGTGGACGGCGGAGGGGAAGTAGTCCTCGAACTCACGGCCGTTTGCGGTGATCTTGCCGGTGCCGGGGGTGACCCGAACCCGGGCGATGGCCCGCTTGCGACGTCCGGTGGCTTGAACGGTAGACACGGTGATCGGTTCCTTTGCTCTCAGCGCTCGCTGCGGCGGGCGCCGGCGATGTCCATCGGGGTCGGCTTCTGTGCCGCGTGGGGGTGGGTGGGCCCGGCGTAGATCTTCAGCTTCCGAGCCTGCTGGCGACCGAGCCGGTTCTTGGGCAGCATGCCGGTGATCGACTTGCGGACCGCGTCCGCTGGGCGCCGCTGCAGGAAGTCTGCGTAGCTCTGGCTCTTGAGGCCGCCGGGATACCCGGAGTGCCGGTAGACCTGCTTCTGCTCCGCCTTGTTCGACGACAGCACGATCTTGTCTGCGTTGATCACGATCACGTGGTCGCCGGTGTCGATGTAGGGGGCGAAGGTCGGCTTGTGCTTGCCGCGGAGGACCCGGGCCACCTCGGTGGCCATCCGGCCAAGGGTCATGCCCTCGGCGTCGACGACGAACCAGTCGCGCTCGATCTCTGCTGCTTTCGGTGCGTACGTCTTCACGGTGATCCTCGAACGTCGATCAATGTCGATCCGGCAAAGCCGGACGGTCGTGCCGGGCGGGGGGTGGGCGGGCCGTGGGTGGCGCGCCGGACCTGAATCGGCCGACCCGCTAGTCTACGGCGATCGTCGGCCCGGACCCAACGTCTGGAACGCTACGATCCTGGGCGTGTCAACCGCTCCACTGGCCCTGCAGCTGGCGGTCCGGATGGAGCGGACCGATCCCCCGACCGTACCGGCGGTCTGTGCCGCCACCGCGCTGGCCACCATCGCCATGCTCGAGGACGAGCGGTCGGGACCGGACGGGCCATGGCACGAGGCGGTCAGCGCCTGGAACGGCGCCCGGATCCGCAAGATCGTCCGGCGAGGCCGGGGGTCTGCGTGGCGTCGGGCCCAGGCGGTCGACGGCGTCGAGGTGATGCGTGACGGGGCAACCGTGCGGGCGTTCGTCCCCGGCCCGACCGACCGGGTCCCCCCACCGGTGGCCAAGCTCCAGATCCAGTCGACCGATCAGCCGGAGATCCCGGAGACCGAGACGCTCCCGGATGTCGCCGGGCTCGTCATCCTGGTGACCCCCGGGGTCGAGATGACCTGGGGCAAGCGGGCCGCCCAGTGCGCCCACGCCGGCCACCGGGCCTGGGAACGGGCCGAACCGAGCCGTCGCCAGGGTTGGGACGAGGCCGGTCGTCCACTGACCGTCGTGCACCCCGACCGAGCGCTCTGGCAGTCGCTCCTGCCGACGGCAGAGGTCCGGATCCGGGACGCCGGCTACACCGAGATCCCGTCCGGCACCACGACGGCCCTGGCCCTCTGGCGTTGACCGATCGGCCGGCGGAGAACGATCAGTGACCGATCGGTTAGGGGCCGATCGGTCAGAGGCCGATCACGGCTGGTCGTAGTCGACCTGCCACAGGGTCAGGCCGTGGGGCGGGGCCGGCTGGGCCGCCGCGGCCCGATCCCGGGCCGCCAGCACCGCCGGCACCTCGTCTGCGGCTCGGCGGCCGGTCCCGATCGCCACCAACAGCCCAACGATGCTGCGGACCATCTGGTGGCAGAACGCCGAGCCCTCGATCTTGAACCGGAGCAGGTCGTCGCCGAGGTCGACCCAGCGGGCCCCGGTGACCCGCCGGACCAGCGACGGTTCGACCACCACGCCGTCTGGACCGGGGGCCGGCTTCGGTCGCCGGCAGAACGAGCTGAAGTCGTGCTCCCCGATCAGATGGGGGCAGGCGGACGACATCGCCGCCAGGTCAAGGGGCTCGGCAACCCACCAGGCGGTTCGGGCGGTGAATGGATCGGGGACGGGTCGGTTCAGGACGTGGTAGCGGTACCGGCGGCCGGTGGCCGAGAAGCGGGCGCTGAACCCGTCGTCGACCACCTCGATCGACCGGACGACGATCTCCGGACCCAGCCTTGCGTTGGCCGACCGCTGCAGCCGGGCCGGATCGACCGACCCGTCGTCCGGGACCTGGAGCGACAGGACCTGGCCCCAGCCGTGGACCCCGGCGTCGGTCCGACCGGACATGACGATGTCCGGGGTGCCGCCGACCAGCGGGGCCAGGACGCGTTGGAGCTCGCCGACCACCGTCCGGACCCCGTCGTTCGGGGCCAGGCCCCGAAAGTCGGTGCCGTCATAGGCGACGGTCAGCTTGAGCGTGGCCATGTCCGACGGTTCGGCGTCAGCCGAGACTCGTGGTCACCGCCGGAGGAGGTGGACCCTCAGACCAGTTCGATGCGGGCCATCGGGGCGTTGTCGCCCTGACGGGGGCCGAGCTTGAGCACCCGGGTGTAGCCACCGGGCCGGCTCTCGTAGCGGGGGCCGACCTCGTCGAACAGCTTGGTGGTCATCTCGACATCACCGAGGTAGGCCAGGACCTGGCGGAAGTTGTGGAGCCCGCCCTTCTTGGCCTTGGTGATCATCTTCTCTGCCACCGGCCGCATGGCCTTGGCCTTGGCCTCGGTGGTGACGATGCCCTCGGCCGCGATCAGCGACGCGACGAGGTTTGCCATCATCAGCTTCTGGTGGGAGGCGGAGCCGCCGAACCGGCGGGCCTTGCGTGGACGTCCAGGCATGTCGTGATCTCCTGTTACCTGGCTCCACGAAGCGCGAGGCCGCGCTCGTCGAGCTTGGCGGTCACTTCGTCGAGCGACTTCTGGCCGAAGTTGGTGATGGCCAGCAGGTCGTCTGCGTTCTTGGTCAGCAGCTCACCGATGGTATTGACCTGGGCCCGCTTGAGACAGTTGCGTGGCCGCTCGGACAGGTCCAGATCCTCGATCGGGAGGTCAAGGTCCGGCGAGCCGGAGGCGGCGGCCGGGGCCTCGCCAAGGGTCAGGCCCTCGGGCTCCTCGCTCATCTCCTCGACGAGCTGGAACAGCG
>JBCCFN010000282.1:0-6871 GCA_039029715.1 Actinomycetota bacterium
CACCGAAGCAAGGGCCGCGGTCGCCACCTTCCGCCGGCTCGGCGAGCGGTGGATCCTCGGGGCCACCCTCGGCGAGCTCGGCCGGGTCCACCAGACCCTCGGCAACCTGGACGAGGCCGAGGCCTGCTATGTCGAATCGTTGGAGTTGGTCTCGGACGCCGACTACCACGGCAGCCACTTCGTGTACTCCGAACTGGGCCGGTTGGCCAGCGATCGGGGCGAGCACCGGTTGGCCGCCGACTACCACGCCGAGGCGCTCCGTCTGGCCGAGATGGACGGCAACGTCGACTGTGTCGCCTCGGCGGTGGCCGGCCTGGCCCACGCCGCCGAGGCCAAGGGCGACACCGAGCTGGCCATCCGCCACTACCGCGACGCGGTCGATAGCGGCGGCACCGTGCCGCTGTGGAAGCACGGACCGGAGGAGTGGCGCCACGCCCTCGACCGACTGACCGGCGACGTCAGCGGATCGTCAGCGCGAACCGACGCCCCGTCAGTGGACTGAGACCGCCTCGTCATCGACCTCCCCGATCGTTGGATCGGCCGGACATCGGTCCGGAGATCGCACTCGATTGGAGGAAGTCATGTTCGCCAGACTGGGAGCCGCCGTGTATCGGCGGCGATGGTTGGTCGTCGGGGCCTGGGTCCTGATCGTTGTCGCCGGGGTCGCGGCCACCGGACCGCTCGGCAACCGGGTCAGCGCCGAATTCAGCGGCAGTGACCGGCTGGAGTCGGCCCGGGTGCTGGAACGGATCGAGGACTCGGCCGCCACCGGTGGGGACATCGCCGTCATCGTCGACGGCGTCGACGTCACCGTCGACGTCGCTGGCTCGGACGGCACCGCCGTGACCCCGCCAGACGATGTGGCCCGGGTCCTGACCGAGTTGGCAACGATCGCGGGCGTGGTGTCCGTCCTCGACCCGTGGTCGACCGGCAGTGCGGATCTGGCGGCGACGGACGGCCGGGCCGCCCTGGTCGTGGTGTCCTTCGCCAACGGGCTCGACACCGAGGCCGAGAAGGAGCTGACCGCCGAGGTCACCGAGCTGGTCGACGTCCTGGAGGACCGGGCCGTCGACGCCGGCGGGACCACCGAGGTCCTGGTCGGCGGTGAGACCGTGGTGTTCCAGGAGTTCGAGACCCAGGCCGAGCGGGACCTGCTGCGGGGCGAGGCGATCGCCCTCCCGATCGCCCTGGTGGCCATGATCTTCATCTTCGGCGGGCTCCGGGCCGCCGGCATGCCGATCGCGGTGGCCGCCGCCGGCTATCTCACCGCCGGGATCGCCCTCCTTGGGGCGACGTTCGTCCTCGACACGGTCTCGGTGTTCGCCATCAACGTCATCTCCATGCTCGGCCTCGGGCTCGGCATCGACTACGGCCTGTTGCTGGTGTCCCGGTTCCGGGAGGAGCGGGGCCATGGGGTCACGGTGGCCCAGGCGGTCGAGACCACGGTCGCCACCGCCGGGGTGACCGTGGTGTTCAGCGCCCTGACCGTCGCGGTCGCCATGAGCGGGATGTTCGTCTTCCAGGACCCGACGATGACCAGTTTCGGTGTCGGCGGGCTGTCCGCCGTGCTGTTCTCCATGGTCGCGGCACTGACCCTGCTACCGGCGCTGCTCGGCATCGTCGGTGGCCGGATCAAACCGGCCCCGGTCCGGCCGGACGACCAGGGGGCGTTCTTCCGGCTGTCCCGGGTCGTGCAGCGGTTCGCCCTCCCGATCCTGATCGTGGTCGGCGGTGGGTTGGCCCTCCTGGCCACGCCGTTCCTCGATGCCAACCTGGAGAACGGTGACGCCCGGGGCCTGCCCCGATCGTCCGAGGCCAGGGCCGCGGCCCTGACCCTCGGCGAGCGGTTCCCGGCCCGGGGCGCCGACCCGATCACCGTCGTCGCCGACGCCGATCAGGATGGTGCGGTGGCCGAGGCATGGATCGCCCATCTCGGTGGGCTCGACGGCGTGGCCGGCGTCTCGGTCCGCCCCGGCTTCGCCGACCAGCTGACCGTGATCGACATCGTCCCCGAGGGGCTCAGCCAGGGGCCGGTCGCTCTCGAACTGGTCCGGTCGATCCGGGCAGACATCGCGGCTGCTTCGACCGGCGAGGGTCAAGTCCCGGCGATTCCGGCGATACCGGCGATCGAGGCCGAGGTCGGTGGGGTGGCCGCCTCCACCCTGGACGTCCGGGCCATGATCGGGGATCGCATCCCGGTGGCCATCGGGGTGGTGGTGGCGGCGACGCTGATCCTGCTGTTCCTGATGACCGGCTCGGTCGCCATCCCGGTCAAGGCCGTCGTCATGAACGTCTTGTCGCTCGGCGCCAGCTTCGGTGCGCTGGTGTGGGTGTTCCAGGACGGCAACCTGTCCGGCCTGCTCGGCTTCGACCCGGTCGGCTCGATCGACCTGTGGCTCCCGACGATCATCTTCCTGTTCGCCTTCGGTCTGTCGATGGACTACGAGGTGTTCCTGCTCGGCCGGATCAAGGAGATCCACGACCGGACCGGGGACAACGATCTGTCTGTGTCGAGCGGCCTGCAGCGGACCGGGCGGATCATCACCTCCGCCGCCTTCCTGATCGTGGTGGTGTTCGCCGGCTTCGCCGCCGGGGAGACGCTCACGATCAAGCAGCTCGGGGTCGGGTTGGCACTCGCCGTCATCGTCGACGCCACCATCGTCCGCTCCCTGCTTGTCCCGGCAACCATGAAGCTCCTCGGCGAGTGGAACTGGTGGGCCCCGGCCCCGCTGCGGCGGTTCCACGACCGGTTCGGTCTGAGCGAACCGGCGGAGCGACCGCTGGCCGGTGCAGGGGACCCAGATCCAGGGAGCGGCCCCGGAGCCATCGACGACGGCCGGGAACCGGACCGGACGGGCCAGCTCGACCAGCGGGACCGTCAACCGGCCGGCGTGTGACCGGTTCCCGGATCCGATTCGACCATCGGGTCGGATCCGGGGACCGAGCCATGGCATCCTCGACCGCATGCGGCTCGGGATCGATCTGGACGGCGTCGTCGCCCAATTCAACGAAGGATGGATGCGACGGCACGGCGAGGAGTTCGGCTCAACGCTCGACCCGTCGATGGTCACGGGGTGGGACGGGCTCCACGAGCTCGGCGGTTTCGACGACATGGTGGCGTTCTGGTCGTGGTTCCGCAACGGCGACCGGCCGAGCACGTTCCGCCATCTCGACCCCTACCCCGGGGCGCTCGAGACCCTGCACCGGCTGGTGGCCACCGGCCACCAGGTCGTCATCCTGACCCACAAGTTCGACTGGGCGATCCCGGACACCTTCGCCTGGCTCGGGGAGGTCGGGATGCCGAGCCGGGAGGTCCACATCATCGAGGACAAGTACGCCGTGGCCTGCGATGTGTACCTGGACGACTCGCCCCTGGTCCTCCCCGCCCTGGTCGAGCACCGGCCGGACGCCCTGGTCTGCCGGTTCGTCAGGCCCTGGAATCGACCGGTGCCGGGGACGGTGGACGTCGATGGCTGGCCAGCCTTCGAACAGCATGTAATCAAGCGTTCACACAGGGTGTAGCCACTCCGGCTCCCGCTCCGGTTAGCGTCTTGACGAGGAGAGGAGCCCGGTTCGGGCTCGGGAGAGGAGAGCGTGCAATGTCACGTCTATTGAAGATGCTCGGGGTGCTGCTTGCGCTCGCCCTGACCGCAGCAGCCTGTGGGTCGGACGACGACACCGACACCGCATCCGGCAGCGACTCGGCGTCGGCCAGCGCATCGGCCTCGGCCAGTGAACCGGCCGAAGAAGAAGACGCCATGGAAGACGAAGAGGCCATGGAGGATGAGGAGGCCATGGAGGACGGCGAGGCGATGGCCGATTGGCCGGAGAGCCTCGTGTTCACCCTGACCCCGTCCCAGGAGACCGGCGGACTCATCGAGACCGCGACCCCGCTGGCCGAGATGCTGGCCGAGCGCATCGGTATCCCGGTCGAGCCGCTGGTCCCGACCGACTACGCCGGCGTCATCGTGGCGCTGGAGTCCGGTCAGGCCCAGATCGCCGGTGGCCTCGGCCCCCGCCAAATGGTCCAGGCCGAGGAGCAGGCCGGCGCCAGCCTGATCCTCCAGGCCGAGCGGTTCGGTTCGCTGCTGTACGTGACCCAGTGGTTCACCAACGACCCGGACACCTACTGCGATGACGAGCCGGTCGCCGACGAGGACGGGTTCCTGTTCTGCAACGGTGTGCTGGATGCCGAGTCGGCTGCGGACGGTCCGATCGGAGCCGACCAGCTGGCCAAGCTGGAGGGCCAGACCATCTCGTTCGTCGATCAGGGCTCGACCTCGGGCTACGCCATCCCGGCGCTGCAGCTGGCCCAGGCCGGCGTCGACCCGCTCGACGGTGTCGACGGCCTGTTCGCCGGCGGCCACGACAACTCGGTCCAGGCGGTCTACGACGGTGACGCCAGCGTCGGCGTTTCGTTCAACGACGCCCGCGGCGGCGTGTCGGAGACCACCCCGGACGTCGGCGAGCAGGTCGTCGTGTTCGGTTGGTCCGGCCCGATCCCCAACGACGGGTTCGCGGTCGCCGGTGATCTGCCGGACGATCTGGTCGAGGCCATCACCGCGGCCTTCGTCGACATCGCCTCCACCGAGGACGGCAACGCCCTGCTGTCCGAGCTGTACGAGATCGACGACTTGGTCCCGGTCACGTCAAGCGACTACGACGTGATCCGTGACCTCGAAACGGAACTCGGTGATCTGCTCGAGTAGCACTCGGGTACTTCGTCGAATCGGTCCGGGTGGGAAGCGTGGCTCGTCTGCGCTCCCACCCGGCCGTTCGGCCGGTGGGACGACGGGCGAGGCGGTGACCCGGTGATCCGGTTCGACGACGCCTCGGTCGTCTACGGCGGCGGGGTCCGGGCGATGAGTGGGCTCGACCTGGAGATCGGCGACGGCGAGTTCGTGGTGGTCGTCGGCCTGTCCGGGGCCGGGAAGTCCACCCTGATCCGGGCCATCAACGGCCTGGTCCCCCTGACCTCCGGCTCGCTTGAGGTCACCGGCCGCCAGGTCAACGACCTCAACCGATCCGGGCTCCGGGACCTCCGGTCCGAGATCGGCATGGTCTTCCAGGGCTTCAACCTGGTCGACCGGACCAGCGTACTGAACAACGTACTGATGGGCCGGCTGCATTCGGTGCCGACCTGGCGGACCATCCTCGGTCGGTACCCGGCGGAGGATGTTGCGGTTGCGGCCGAGGCCCTGGACCGGGTCGGCATTCTGGACAAGGCCCGGGTGCGGGCCAGCCAGCTGTCCGGCGGGCAGCGTCAGCGGGTCGGCATCGCCCGGGCCCTGGCCCAGCAGCCGAAGCTGATCCTGGCCGATGAGCCGGTGGCCAGCCTCGACCCGCCGACCTCGCACGAGGTGATGCGATACCTCAAGGAGATCTCGGCCGAGCTGGGGATCACCACCCTGGTCAACCTCCACTTCCTGGATCTGGCCACCGCGTACGCCGATCGAATCATCGGGCTACGAGCCGGGGAGCTGGTCTTCGACGGGCCCGGTTCTGAGTGTGACGCCGATGTCTTCGAGTCGATCTATGGCCGCTCGCTGACCGCGGACGACACGATGGAGAAGCAGGCGGCCCTGTGAGCGTCACGGTGGGCGGCCTGCCGGCGACTCGATGACCGCCGCCACCGAGCGCCTCCCGACCCGACTCCCCCGGAGCCGGTTCGCCATCGGCTCGGCCATCGGTGCCGCCGTCCTCACCGTCCTGGCCGGCCGGGCCGTCGGGTTCGACCTGTCGGGGCTCATCACCGACCTGACCAGACCGAACAGCGTGGTCGAGGGCCTGCTGAGCCCGGACTGGACCCAGATCTGGTCCAGACGGTCCCGCAGCGCCTTCATCGAGACGCTCCAGCTGGCCGTCCTGGCCACCGCCGCCGGCGCCGTCGTTGCCCTGATCCTGGCCCTCTACGCCACCGAGTACGGGGCGCCGAACCGGGCGGTCCGGGTCGGTATCCGCCTGGTCAACTCAGTGATCCGGGCCCTCCCGGATCTGCTGTGGGCCCTGCTGTTCGTGTCCGCCGTCGGTATCGGGGCCCTGTCCGGCCTGCTCGCCCTGTTCTTCTTCTCGATCGCCGTCATCTCCAAGCTCACCTCGGACACCCTCGACGGCCTCGATCAGGCCCCGATCGAGGCGGCGCTGGCCGCCGGCGCCTCCACCACCGAGATGTTGCGGACCGCGGTGATCCCCCAGATCCTCCCGTCGTACGTCTCGTTCGTGCTCTACGGGTTCGAGATCAACCTCCGAGCCTCGGCCGTCATCGGCCTGGTCGGGGCCGGCGGTATCGGCGAGCGGATCCAGTTCTTCCAGGGCCGCGGTGAGTGGGACAAGCTCTGGGGGCTGGTGATCCTGTTCTTCCTCGTGGTCTTCGCGGTCGAGCGAATCTCCACCTTCTTCCGTCGGCGGTTGGTGTGACCGCCCCGAGCCCGACCCCGATCCTGGAGCGCCTACCGGCGCCGCAACGTGAGTGGTGGCGGCCGCTCAGCTGGGCCGCCCTGCTGCTCATCGCCGCCTGGTCTGCCTGGGGCCTCGACGCCCGGTGGGAACGGCTGCTCGAGGCGCCGGCCGACCTGTGGAACCTCGGCCGGCTGCTGTTCAGCGACATGGCCTTCGACCGGACCGGGGACCTGCTGGGCGACATGTGGGAGTCGATCGCCATCGCCTGGTTGGGCACGATCATCGCCGGGCTGTTCGCCGTCCCCCTGTCGTTCGTGGCCGCCGAGAACCTGGCCGGCCGGGTCACCACGTTCGTGGTCCGCCAGATCCTGAACATTCTCCGGGCGGTGCCTGAGGTCATCCTGGCCCTGGCCTTCATCCCCCTGCTCGGGCTGTCGCCGATGGCCGGCGTGATGGCGATCGCCATCGGATC
>JBCCFN010000283.1:0-6789 GCA_039029715.1 Actinomycetota bacterium
ACTACGGGGACATCCCGATCCCGCTGTTCGACGGCCACGACCTCGACACCGACCCCGAGGACCCGGCCCACTACTACCAGGAGGTCGGTGGGGTCCCGTCCTGGCTCGATCTGCAACCGTCGTCGCCCCGGACCTACATCGAGGCGGTGACCGGCGGCAACGGGATCGGGACCCCCGGCGGCCGGGAGACGATCATCACCGGTGAGCTCCTGTCCGGTCGGTTCGGTGCCACCTTCCCCGGCACCCTGTCGACCAGGACCTACCTCAAGGTCCTCCACCACGACGCCGAGCACGCCCTCCAGCTCCGGGCCGAGCCGCTGGCCGTCCTCGCCGCCGCTCGGGGCGCCACGTACCCGGCGGATCGGTTCGAGCAGGCCTCGCGGGAGCTGCTGCAGAACGGCGTTCACGACTGCATCTGCGGGGTCAGCATCGATCAGGTCCACGAGCGTATGGACCGCTCCTATCGCCGACTGCTCGCCGAGGCCGAGGCGTCTGCGGTCGCCTCGACGTCCGCCATCCTCCAGGGGTTCGCCCCCGGCACCTACGCGGTGTCCACCGTCGCCAACCCCGGCCGCCGCTTGGTCCGGGTCGCCGAGCGTGTCATCGAAGCGGTCAGCGACGGTGTCGGGGTCACCCCGGTGGCCGCCACCCATGAGATCCGCCGGGTCGAGGAATCCCAGGACACGATCGAGTGGACCAACGAGCACTACACCCTCGTCGTGACCGAGGACGGGATCACGGTGGACGGTCGAGCGGCCTTCCGTCCCGTGGTGCGGGCCGATGCCGGTGACACCTACTCCAGCGAGCCGACCGCGGTCCTCGGAACTTGCGCCCCGGTCGGCCTGCCGGTGATCGCCTCGGCCTCGGACGTCGACACCGAGATCCGCATCCCGGTCGCCTACGCAGACGATGCCCGTACCATCCGAGCCACCATTCACCTCCGGGTCGACGATGGCCCGGTGATCGAGTCGACGATCGACCTCGACTCCGACGGCACCGGCTACCGGCTCGACCTCGAGTTCGACACCGGGGTCGAAGCGGACACGGCCCTGGCGGCCATGCCGTTCGACCTCGTCGAACGGGGCCACGTCGACACCGACCTGTTCGAGACGGCGATCGACGACGAGCTGGCCGGGTTGTTGATGGGACAGCGGGAGGTCGGCAAGGTCGACGAGTTCCCGTTCCAGGACCTGGTGGCGCTCCGGGGTTCGGCCGGCACCCGGGCGGTGCTGGCCAAGGGCATCCGCTCCTACGGCTCCTCCCCCACCGGCCTGCTGTCCATCGCCCTCCGCCGATCGATCGAGTGGCTGGCCCGGACCGGACTCCCCCACCGCGACGGCGACGCCGGACCGGCCATGTACGTGCCAGGGGCCCGCGCCGAGCGGACGATACGTCACGAGCTGGCCTATGCCGTGCTGCCGGCCGATACCACGAACAGCGACCTCTACGTCATCGCAGACGGCTTCCACACACCGCCGCTCATCGCCGAGGTGATCGACGGCCCGACAGACGGCCCGACCAGCTGGACCGTGTTCCGGGAGTCCCTGCCGACCGCCGGCATCGAGCTGCTCGGTGATCAGGCGGTCGTCCGGATGTTCAACCCGGAGGAGACCGGCCGAACCCTGTCCGACAGCCGGAATCGGGTCTCGGTCAAGGGTCTCGACCTCGGCCAGGTGTCTGAGATCTGGCCGAAGGAGATCCTCAGCGTGGCGATCGAGGTCGAGCCACCCCAACCGCTCGCCGACACCGGCACGGTCGGGGCCATCCACGGCTTGACCGCTCCCCGGGTCGGCCCGAGCCGGTCCAGGCCAGATGATGCGGTGATCGCCGAGATGGAACAGCGGGCGGCGACCCTGGCCGCCGAGCGGGTCGAGGTCGAGGCGGCGTTGGAGACTGCGACCGGGTCGGACGTCTACCGGCTGACCCACCGTCACCACGTGTTGGCCCGTGAGGAGGCCGAGATCGCACTCTCGGCCGAGCTCAATCGACGCCTGGCCGTCTCGGAAGAGATCGTGTCGATCCCGGACCAGCCCGATGAGGTGATCGCCGCGCTTGGGGTGCACCTCAACGATCTCCGGGTGAAGCGCCGGATCTACGACTACGTGGTGCAGTCGCTGTAGGGGCCGGGCCACCCGGCCCGCTGCCCGACCGTCGATCAGGTTCGTCGGCTAGCGTCCGGCCGATGGCATGGGTCCCAGATGACTTCACGGCTCCGGGACGAACCCCGCTGCCCGGGACCGGTGCGCACCTCCGTCCCATCCACCCCGATGACACCGAACTGGACATGGTTGCGGTCATGGGTTCCCAGGCTCGGCTGTGGTCGATCTATGGCGAGGCCTGGGGCTGGCCGCCGGCGGACATGACCGCCGAGGCCGATCGGGCCGACCTGGCCCGTCATGCAGACGAGATGACGAGGAACGACTCGTTCAACTACGCCCTGTTCCCGGCAGACGAGTCGGCGCTGTTCGGCTGCGTCTACCTCGATCCGCCGGAGAAGCCGGGGGCGGACGCCGAGATCTCGTGGTGGGTGATCGATGACCTGGTTGGGTCCGACCTCGAGGCGTCACTCGACCGGTTCGTTCCCACCTGGGTCACCGACCACTGGCCGATCGACCGGCCCCGCTACGTGGGTCGTGACCTGACCTGGCAGGAATGGCTGGATCTCCCCGATCTCTGAGCGGCCGGCCTCAGTCGTTGGGCTCAAGCGGCGGTCGGACCAGTGAGGTGCCGCCGCTGGTGGCGAACGGACCGTCCCGATCGACCAGGGTGGCGGCGGCGACGGCGATCCCGTCGGCCGCCATCCGATGGTCGACCTCCAGTCCGACCCACGGCCCGACCGGGTATCGGGCGATCAGCATCGTGTAGTCGGCGTTGATGTAGTGGAGGCCCCGATCGCTGCTATTGGCCAGCGGGCAGGCGATATCCCCGGACACCGCAGCTCGAACCAGCGGTGACATCGGCTCGCCGTGCACCAGCGCTCGGGTGTCGTTGGTCCAGACCCTGGTTCGCTGCCCGGTCCCGAAGCCACCCTCGACGCCACGAAACAGCCAGCCGTCGACCTCAGCATCGCCGGCTCGCTCCTGATCGGCGCCGGCCACCGGCTCGGCCTCGGGGTCCGGCCAGGCCGTGGGGGTCGGCTCCCACACCGTGCCCGGCGGTTCAGCGCCGGTCGGTAGGGCGACGGCGGTCACCCGACCGACCCGGTGGCCGTCGCAGTGCAGTCCGGCGTCGGTCACCCGGACCCGGCGACCGGAGCGGACCGCTACGACGTCGACCGTGACCGGTGCCATCGCCGCCGGCCGGAACAGATCGACGGTCAGTCGAGCCACTCGCCAGCGGTTTGCTGTGGGCCCGAGCTCAGCGGTCAGGTCGGCCTCGATGGCCCGGGCCGCAACCCCGCCGAGCAGGCGGCCGTGCAGCATGTCCGTAGCCCACGGGCCATGGGCCGACGGCTCGGGATGCAGGGCGCCGTCCACGTTTCGGAAGTAGTGCTCGGTCATCGTCAGCAGACCGTAGCCGGGCCCGGGCGGTCAGGTCGCAACCGCTCCGGGCCCATCCCCGGGTGCGGCAGGATCCTCGGCGATGGCTGCCAATCCCCGGGCCAGTACCTCGGCGATGCGGTCCGGGTCGTAGACCGCCCCTCGCCACACCCCGCCGGAGGCCCGCTGGAGCATGGCCCAGAGACGGGTGTCGTCCGGCAGGGCCGGATCAGGGGCCAACTCTGGGTGTGGGGAACGCTCCCCGAGCGCGGCCCCGTCCACGGTCGAGATCACATCGATCGACGCCCGGAGGTCCGTCCGGTCGATCACGATGGCCACGACATCGCCATCCCGCAACCGACCGATCGGGCCACCGGCCAGGGCCTCCGGCCCGACGTGGCCGATACACGGGCCGGTCGAGACACCGGAGAACCGTGCATCGGTCACCACCGGGACTGTCCGGCCCCACGGCAGGAACTTCAGCGCCGAGGTGACCTGATAGGTCTCCTCCATCCCGGTCCCGAGCGGACCACCGCCGATGACCACCACCACGTCCCCGGCCTGCACCGGGGGCTCGGACAGGCCCTTGATGGCGGCCACCGCATCGGGCTCGGAGGTGAAGACCCGGGCCGGGCCGGTGTGGCGGTAGACCCCATCGTCGTCGATGACCGCCGGGTCGATGGCGGTGGCCTTGACCACCGCCCCCACCGGCGCCAGGTTCCCGCCGGGGAACACGACCGTGCTGGCCAGGCCGGCGGCTCTCGCATCGTCTGGCCCCATCACCACCTGGTCGGGATCGATCCCGGCACCGGTCAACAACCGATCCCGGACGAGCCGGCGCCGATCGCTGTGCTCCCACCAGTCGAGGGCGGTACCCAGGGTGGTGCCGGCGACGGTGAGCACGTCGGTGTGCAGCAGCCCGGCCCGCCGTAGCCACAGCAAGACCTCCGGGACCCCTCCGGCCAGGAAGACCTGCACGGTCGGGTGATTGCGGGGACCGTTCGGCAGGGCATCGACCAGCCGAGGGGTGGCCCGATTGACCCGCTGCCAGTCATCGACGGTCGGCACCCGGAGCCCGGCGGCGTGGGCAACCGCCGGCAGATGGAGCAGCAGGTTGGTCGAGCCCCCGAACGCAGCATGGACGAGCATGGCGTTCTCGACCGCACGGTCGGTCACCACGTCTGCCATCGTCAGGCCGAGGCGGTCCAGATCCATCAGCGCCCGGGCCGACCGCTCGGCTGCCTCCAGCCACACCGGCTCACCGGACGGGGCGAGCGCGGTATGGGGCAGGGCCATCCCGAGGGCCTCGGCCACGACCTGCGCGGTGGCCGCCGTGCCGAGGAACTGACACCCCCCGCCAGGTGACCCGCAGGCCCGGCACCCCATGGCCGCCGCATCCTCGAGCGAGATCAAATCGTGGCTGAACCGGGCCCCGATCGTCTGGACCGTCCCGGCATCCTCGGCCCCGATCGCCGGGAGGGTGACCCCGCCGGGTACCACCACCGAGGGACGGTCGCCGGTCCCGGCCAACGCCAGCAGCATCGCCGGCAGGCCCTTGTCGCAGGTGGCGATGCCGAGCGTGCCCCGCCGGTTCGGTAGCGAGCGGATCAGTCGGCGGAGGGTGATGGCGGCGTCGTTGCGGTACGGGAGCGAATCGAACATCGCGCTCGTCCCCTGGGATCGACCATCGCACGGATCGCTGACCGTCGCCGAGAACGGGATCGCCCCAGCGTTCCGGAACACAGCGGCGGCCCGGCCGACCAGCAGCCCGATCTCCCAGTGCCCGGTGTGATAACCGAGGGCCAGCGGCTCACCGTCCGGGCCCCGGAGCCCGCCCTGGGTCGAGGCGATCAGGTACTCGGGGCCGGTGAGTTCCTCCGGCCGCCAGCCCATCCCCACGTTCTGGGTCATCCCGAACAGGTCACCACTCGGCGCGTTCCGGAGCTGCTCTTCGTCCAGGGGCAGCGACCCCGCCGGACCGGTGCCGACCAGTCTGGTGGTGCCGAGCCGGTCGACGTCGCCGCCGATCAGCCGGTCGAGGCGGGATGGATCGTCGACGATCGGCGGTGGGGCCACCGGCAGACCGACCGGGGTGCCGGTGGCGGCCGGACCGTCCTCGTGCCGCTCGGTGGTCACGGCGCAAGCCGCCCGTCTGCCAGTGCCGCCTCGAAGTGGGCCATCGTGGCCGCAACGCCCTCGGCCAGCGGGGTGTGGTACACCTCCGGGACCGCCGCCCGGAGCGCATCGTTCGTGAACTCCGACGGGAACGGCAGCGCCGTCTTCTCGGCGGTGACCGCGGCATCGGGACGGACCGATCGGATGTGTTCGATCACTTCGGCAACCGTGGCCGGGGTGCCGCCGAGGTCGAATGAGCCGGCCCCGGCATGCTCGATCAGGTCGGCGGCGGCGATGAACTGCCGTGCGGTGTCCGATGCATGGTGGAACTGCATGGCTCCGCCGAAGCCGATATGGGCCGGTCGACCGGCCACCGCGGCGAGCATCGCAGCCGTCGGGTCACTGGTCAGCCCCTGGTCCCGGCCGGGGCCGTAGACCGTGTAGGGCCGGAGCCCGATCGAACTCAAGCCGTCATCGGCCCAGTAGACCGCGGCCATGTCCTCGTTTGCCACCTTGTATGCGCCGTACAGGGTCGCCGGACGACGAACCGTCCCGTCGCCGAGGGGCCCGGCCGGATAGACGTCGGCTGGTCCGTAGACCGCCACCGACGAGGCATAGGTCAGGTGCCGGATCCCCTGGCGGCGGGCCGCTTCGAAGACGTTTGCCGTCCCGACGACGTTGACCTGGGCGCCCCGGATCGGGTCGTCCCGACAGAACGGGATCTGCAGCGCCGCCAGGTGGATGATCCGCTCGACCCCGTGGTCGATGACCGCAGCCGACACGTCATCGATCGAGGTCAGATCACCGGTGACATAGGTGACCTCGGCCGCCCGATCGGGGCCCATGATCAACTCCGGCCGGCGCCGGTCGGTGCTGAGATCGAATGCCACCACCGGACGGCCGGCCTCGACCAGGTGGTGCAGCACCCAGGCGCCGAGACACCCCATGGCCCCGGTCACCAGGGTCGGGGGCCCGGACCCGATCGGCCGATCGTCTCGTTCGCTCACCATGGCCCAACCCTAGAGCCCACCGCCCGTTGGAGCAGATGGGCCACCGCCGGTCACCGTCGCGCCGAACGTCGCCTCCAGCGGCTCGATCTCCAGGGTGACCTGCGCCATGTCCCGAGGCTACGGTCACCGGCCGCTGCGGTCCAGATCCGCTGCCGTCACCGGCGGTGGCCCATCTGCTCCAACGG
>JBCCFN010000284.1:0-6732 GCA_039029715.1 Actinomycetota bacterium
CGGCCGAACCGGCCGACGGGCCTGCGGCACGGGGCGAGGACGGCTCGGCGGGTCCGGCAGCAGCAATGCGGCGGCCACCAGCACCACCACCACGACCGCCGCCAGGATTCGCACGGTCGGTCGCCATGCCAATCGATCGACCAGGGCCGCTGTCGCAGGCAGGTAGACGGCGGAGGCGAAGGCACCCCAGATCGTCAGGACCGCGATGGCCCGCGACGGTCGGCCGGGGTTGAGCCTGACCGCCATCGTCATCGTGGTGTGGTAGAAGCCGAATGCGCCGAGGAACACCATCGCCAGTGCGGCCCCGATCACGAAGGCCACGATCGAGGTGGCGAACGAGGTCAGGGCCAACGCCGCCCCGCCACCGATGCCGGCCAGCAGCAGGACGGTCCGGGCGCCGGTCCGATCCAGGAGCCGACCGCCCCCGATCGAGACCAACCCGAGGGCGACGGTTCCGATCGAGAACGACAGGGCCAGAGCGGCCTCGGACCAGCCGGTGTCGGTCCGGATGGGGTCGAACAGGACGCCGAAGGCGTAGTACCAGGACCCGTAGGTGACGATCGTGACGAGGCCGAGGATGCCGATCGACCGATGGTCGACCCGGTCGGCGGTCACCGGCCCGCCGGGGCCCCGCCCGAGCCGTCGTCGCCCGCCTCCCCGAAACCGGCGTAGAGCCGGCGGATCAGCTCCTCGATGTCCGGTTCCTCGACCGTCAGGTCACGGACCGGGTGCCCGGTTGCGGTGACCAGACCGATGACCTCGGCGGCCGTGATCTGGCGACGATCGAACCGGAGGCGCTGGCGGGGTCCGTCGATCTGAACGACCGCGGCCCGGTCGAGCGCCAGCGGTGGGACCGGCCGCTCGAAGTCGACAACGACCGTCCGCTCGGTCCCGTGGTCCTGCTTGAACCGGTCGACTCCGCCGTCGAGCAGGACCCGTCCCCGGTCGATGATCAGCATCCGCCGGCACAGCTCCTCGACGTCGTCCAGGTCATGGGTCGTCAACAGGACGGTGGTCCCTCGCTCCCGGTTCATCTCGGCCAGGAACGCCCGCACCGCATGCTTCGACACCACATCGAGCCCGATCGTCGGTTCGTCGAGCACCACCACCGCCGGGTCATGGAGCAGCGCTGCCGTCAGCTCACCCCGCATCCGCTGGCCGAGCGAGAGTTGCCGGACCGGGACGCCGAGGAACGGACCGAGATCCAACCGGTCGACGAAGGCGTCGAGATTCTGCCGGTGCCGCTCGGGGTCGGTCCGGTAGACGTGGTGGAGCAGCCGGAACGAGTCGATCAGTGGGAGGTCCCACCACAGCTGGGACCGCTGGCCGAACACCACCCCGATCCGCCGGGTCAGGGCGGCCCGCTCGGCGGTCGGGGTGTGGCCGAGGACGGTGATGTCACCGGCCGACGGGGTCAGGATTCCGGTGATCATCTTGATCGTGGTCGACTTGCCGGCCCCGTTCGGCCCGAGGTAGCCGACCATCTCCCCCGCCTCGACCGAGAACGACACGTCCCGGACCGCAGCGACCTCCCGCCGTTCCCGCCGGAACCGGCCGGCCCGGGCCCGCACCACGTAGGTCTTGTCGACCCCGACCAGGTCGATCACCGGTCCACCGGACCGATGGCCCGCCGACGCCCGCTCCGAGGTGGCCACGTCAGCTCCCGGTGCTCCGGTAGTGGGCGATGCCGGTCCGCCACACCCCGAGCGCCACCGCCAACGACGCCGCCGCAACCGCCGGGGCGGCGAACACCAACCATCGAGGCAGACCCAGCGGGTTTGCCGGATCGAGCAGTCGGACGGCGGGGACATAGGCCACGAAGGCCAACGGTATCCCCCACCCGAGTAACACCCGGATCCATCCCCGGTAGACGTGGATCGGGTACTGGTTTGCGAACTGCCCCCCGAAGGTCACCGCGTTCATCGCCTCCCGGCTGTTTACCGTCCAGAACGAGACGGAGGCGGCCAGGATCCACAGGGCGGAGTAGATGACGGTTCCCGATGCCAGGGCCAGCACCAGCAGGGCGACCTCGGCCGGCCCCCAGGCCACATCGACCCGCCAGACGGCCCAGCCGAGCGCGGCGGCCGACGGGATCAGCTTGCCGGCCCGCCGGAGCTCGAACTCCAGGGCCGAGATCTGGATCAGCGGCGGGATCGGGCGAAGCAGGATCCGATCGAAGGTCCCCTCCCGGACGTGGTTGCTGACCCGGTCGACTGCACTGACGAAGACGTCGCTGATGGCGAACGGCACGGTCGCCAGCCCGTAGAGGAAGACGACTTCGACCGTCGACCAGCCGCCGAAGTCCGGGACGAGCCGCAGCAGCAGGAGCACGGTCAGCAGCTCGAGAGCGATGACCAGGGCCTGGGAGACGACCAGCGCCAGGAACGAGGTCCGGTACTGCCAGTCCGACCGGACCCGGGCGGCCAGGATCCGGCCGTAGAGGGCGGCCAGACCGCGGACGTCTGCCGTGGTGTTCAGCGTGGGGCTAGCCACCCTGGACCACCACCCGGCGGGTCGCCATCCCCAGGAGTGCCCGACCGGCGAGCAGCAGTGCGACGGCCCACAGGGCCTGCTGGGCCAACACCCAGGCCAGCCCGGCGCCGTCGTAGCGGCCGAGGAAGACCTCGGCCGGCAGCTGGATCATCGACGCGAACGGCAGTGCTCTGGCCACCGCCTCCAGCGGTCCCGGGAACAGGGCGATCGGCAGGTACAGGCCACCGAAGAACATCACGACGAAGGTCACCATCTGGTCGGTCCCCCGATTGTCGAGCAACCAGAATGCGCTCAGGTTCGAGATGAACCGCAGACCGAAACCGACGATGGACGCCAGGACCATCGACAGGGCGAACGGCAACCAGTGCCACCAGGGGTCCGGCCACCGGACGTCGAAGGTCAGGGCTCCCAACAGCACCGGCGGGATGCCACGGGCCATGGCCTGGAACGCAGCTCGACCGAGCCAGGTCGACAGCCACCACCACTGGAGGTCCGCCGGCCGGTAGAGGTCGATCACGATGTCGCCGGTCCGGATCCGGTCGGCAAGCTCGGTGTCGCCGAAGACGCCGGTGACCATGATGAACCCCTGGGTCACGAACGCATAGGTGGTCAGCTCGACGGTGGTCATGCCGTTGACCACACCCCCGGCGGAGGCGGCGACCAGGACCAGGACAGAGGCCCGGAGGTAGCCGAAGACGGTGTTGACGAACACACCGGCGGCGGTTGCCGCCCGGTAGGTCGAGGCTCGGCGGAAGCTGCGGCGCCCGATCTCCAGGCCGAGCCTCAGCCCGCCAGCCACTGCTCGATCAGGGGTGTGGCGATCGACCGGCCGGCCCGGGCGGTCGATGCCACCGCCTCGAAGTCGAGGAGCCCGACCTCGGGGAGGTCATAGGGGATGTAGAGGTCGATCGCCCCCGACGCCAGCACCTCGTCCCGCCGGCGGGTGGCCGAGACCAGCAGCGAGCGAATGACGGTGGAGATCACGCTCGGGTAGGCATCTCGGCGGGGGTCGAGCATCGACCGGAGGGCGGCCAGGCCTGACACGTCCGGCGGTAGTTCGATGGTGGCCTCGATCGTCTCGTCCGCGGTCGGGTCGAGGGCGATCACGACACCGACCCGGTCGTCCTCGGCCAACAGGTCCGCCGGCAGGTTGTCCAGGACACCGCCGTCGACCAGGAGGTCGCCGCCGCTTGCCACCGGCGGCAACGCCCCCGGGATCGCGGTCGAGGCCCGGATCGCCCCAGCCATCGGCCCGATGCGGTGGACCTGGACCGTCGAGGTGGTGAGGTTGGTGCTGACACAGGCCATCGGGCGCCACGTGTCCTCGAGCCGCCAATCGGTATAGAACTCCTCGTACCTGGCGTTTACCTTGGCGCCCTTGATGAGGGCGACGACCGGGAGGGTGTAATCGAGCGGCTTGTGGAAGAACCGCTCGGCCAGGGCGACCAGTTCCTCGGGCGGGATGTCCATGGCCTGGGTGCCGGCGAACACCGCCCCCATCGAGGCACCGGCAAGCGCGTCGGCCGGGACGCCGGCGTCCTGCAGAGCGAGGAGCGCGCCGATGTGGGCGAACCCCCTGGCGCCGCCGCCGCCGAAGACGACGCCGACGCCGTTTCCGGTGCTCAGGCGAGCAAGTCGCTCGACGTCCTGGGTCAGCGTCGGCCGGATGTGCAGCACGTCGTGGACCCGCTGGTCTGCGAGGTGGGCGGCCGCCCCGGACGGCTGTCGCTGCGGTGCCGGGTAGGCGGTGACGATCCAGATCAGCACCCCCGGCACCCGGTCCGCTTCGGCAACCAGGGCCTCGATTCGGGCCCGCTCCGCTGCGTCGGGACGAGGGGAGCTGACAATCAGGAGTCGGTCGGTGTAGCGGAGCGCCCGTCTGCTCCAGGCGTCCAGGTCCGGCCCGATCTCGAACAGCAGGTAGTCGGTCCCGGCCTCGGCCTCATGGAGGAGCTCCGACAGGCGCTGCTGCTCCAGCGAGCCGGCGGTGGCCTGGGCCGCAGCGGTCCGGCCGAGCAGGGCGGCGACGGTGTCGGCGGACAGCGGTGCCACGTCCCCGTGGCGTGCGACCTCGGCCTGGAACCGCTGGTGGAACTCGGGCGCCGGGCCAGCCGGGTCGGTGGTGGCGATCGCCACGCTCCGGCACCGACTCAGCGGGGGGACACCGTCCCGGGCCTCGAGCAGGATGGTCCGAACGATCCGGACCACGGTTGCCGGGTGACGAACCGCCAGCTCCTCGAACCGGCTGCGGTCGATCCTGGCCAGGGTGGTGTCCCTCACCGCCCGGATCGTGGCCTTGCGGGGGGCGTCCTCGATGATGCCGAGCTCGCCGATCAGGGCGCCGCGGCCGAGCTCGATGTCGACCTCGCCACGACCGTCGTCATCGGCCTCGGCGGTGACCCGCACCCGTCCGGTCACCACGATGTAGGCCGCGTCCGCCGCGTCGCCCTGGTGAAACAGGACCTCGTCGGCGGCCAGCGTCGGGAAGGTCATGAGATCGATCACCCGATCGACCGCCTCGCCGTCTCCTATCCCGGTCAGGTCGGCGACCAGCGCGGCGGTCCGGCTCCGGTTCGAGCGCAGCCGAGCCAGGTTGGCCACCGCCTCGGCCGCCTCCGGGTGCTCGGCCAACCAGGCCGAGTAGGTCGACAGCGGGATCTCGGCCAACTCGGTGGCCTCGTCGGCCTGGACCCTGGCGGTGGTCAGGCCACCGGTCAGGGCCGAGATCTCCCCGATGAAGGCCGGGGTGGTCAACTCGCCGACCCGGAGCGGACCCTCGGGGCCGTCGACGATCACCGAGAGGCACCCGGAGCGGACCTGGTAGACCGCGTCCAGCTGGTCCCCGGCGTGGCAGAGCACCTCGCCGGGAGCCAGGGAACGGCGGCCCGGCACCTCGATCAGCTGATCCCCCGCGACCTCCACCGGGCGGAGTGTAATCGCTGCCGCCGCCCGGTGATTTTCCCGACCCTGGAGGGTTGTACGAACATCCGTTCGGTACTACGGTGAAGCCGCGGCTGAATTACAGTCGTGTAAGCCCCAGACAGCTCACTGGCAGCAGTTGGCAGTCACTGGCAGCAATTGGCACCACCGGCCGCCGTTGGCTGTCACACCGGGTCGCTAGCTTCCATCCCGGCGATCGTCGCCCGAATCCCCCGACAGCAGTCCTGAACGACAGGAGACATTCCGTGGAGAAGAACAAGGCGCTGGAGATGGCGCTCGGCAACATCGAGAAGCAGTTCGGCAAGGGCTCGGTCATGAAGATGGGCGACAAGACCGAGATGGAGATCGGCACGGTCCCCACCGGTGCGCTCGCCCTTGACCTGGCCCTCGGTGTCGGCGGGTTGCCCCGGGGCCGCGTGGTCGAGATCTACGGCCCGGAATCTTCCGGCAAGTCCACCCTGGCCATGCATGTCGTTGCCGAGGCCCAGCGCAACGGCGGTATCTGCGCCTACATCGACGCCGAGCACGCCATGGACCCGGTCTATGCCAGCAACATCGGCGTCGACGTCGACGAGCTGCTCATCTCCCAGCCGGACACCGGTGAGCAGGCGCTGGAGATCGCGGACATCCTGGTCCGGTCCGGTTCGATCGACGTGATCGTCGTCGACTCGGTGGCCGCTCTCACCCCTCGGGCCGAGATCGAGGGGGAGATGGGTGACACCCACGTCGGTCTCCAGGCCCGGTTGATGTCCCAGGCGCTCCGCAAGATCACGGCCAACCTCAACAAGACGGACACGATCTGCATCTTCATCAACCAGCTGCGGGAGAAGATCGGCGTCATGTTCGGCTCGCCGGAGACGACGCCGGGTGGTCGGGCACTCAAGTTCTACAGCTCGGTCCGGCTCGACATCCGGCGGATCGAGTCCCTGAAGGACGGGGCCGAGGTGGTCGGCAACCGGACCAGGGTCAAGATCGTCAAGAACAAGGTGGCGCCACCGTTCCGTCAGGCCGAGTTCGACATCATGTACGGCCGGGGTGTCAGTCGGGAGGGTTCGCTGCTCGACATCGCCGTCGACCGGGACATCGTGAAGAAGTCCGGTGCCTGGTACACCTACGAGGGCGAGCAGATCGGTCAGGGCCGGGAGAATGTCAAGAACTTCCTGACCGAGAACCCGGACCTGATGATGGAGATCCAGGACCGGGTACTGCGGGAGGTCGGCCTGATCGAGGGTGAACCGGAGCCGGAGCCGGAGCCTGAGGTTGATCTCACCGCAGAGGAGACCCCGCCGGCCAAGGGCA
>JBCCFN010000285.1:0-6724 GCA_039029715.1 Actinomycetota bacterium
CCCCCCCCCCCCCCCCCCCCCCCCCCCCCCCCCCCGCCGGCCGGGGGGGGGGGGGCGGGGGCCCCGGGGGGGGCCGGCGCGCCCGGCCGCCCAGAGCGGGGGGGCGTGTGCGGGTGCTTGACTTGTTCTCGCCCTTCCCCGATGGCGGTGCGCCGGGGTACCGCCGCCCGTCCCAGGCGATGTAGAAGTCATCGTCTCGGCCCACGGTCCAACGGTAGTCCAACCGGTCAGAATCGGGCCGACGCGCCATTCCTCTCGGACTTGGAATCATCGCTCCGGGAGATGGATTTCATCGGGTGACACGTCACGCTTCTGTAACGTCTGTACCCTTGGGGTCCGGTGATTCCCTCACTGCATCACATCGCCCAGCACATTCCCTCGAACCAGGTGCCCGCCGCACGGCACCGGAGTCGCAATCGGTTGGCGATGGCCGAGCAAGGAGAGTAGATCGAATGCACGGCATCAAGGACGTGACAATCGATTCGACGCGTCCCGAATCGGCGGGCGACCAGGTCGACCCCTCGGCCTCCGCTCGCACCGGCGCCGGCCGGGCCCCGCTCCCGGTCCGGCCTCCGCATCGAGCGGGTACCCCCGAGGCCGACCTCGGCATCTTCGCCACCCGAACCGACCTGCCCGAGGTCGAGACCGCCCGGACCTCCCGCCCGGTGACCCCGGCGGCCGGGACCCCCGCGATCGCCGACCACCCCACCGGCCACCCCGAGCACGTCCTCGGCCACGCCGAGCACGTCATCGACCTCGCCGACCTCGCCGAGGTCGATGAATCCCGGTTCGAGCAACCGGCGGATGCGGACCAGCCGCCGGCTCGTCCGCCCTACGCACTCGAGGTCGATGCCCAGCCGGACGAGCCCCCGAGCCGGTCGGTTCGGGCCCGCCAGATCGCCCTGGTACTGCTCATGGCCATGACCGGGTCGTTGATCGTCGTCCTGCCCGAACCGAGCGACGACTTCGCACTCGAGTCGGCCGAGCCGTCGACCTCGGTCACGGTTGCGCCGAGCAATGCCGGGGTCGGACGGTTGTCTGACGACCAGGCCGAGGCTGCGCCCGGAGCCGATGGGGTGGAGACGGAACTTGCACTGGCCCCGACCTCGGTGGCCCCGGTGCCGCCGGAACCGCAGCTCGACCTGGCCGACGCCGCAGCGATGGCGGCTGCCGCCCTGCCGTCGCCGACCGAGCAGGAGCCGGAGGCGACGACCACCACCGTGGAACCGGCGCCGGAGACCACCGAGGCACCGACCACGACCGCCGCACCGGCCGTCGGGCAGGACGACGCGACCGAATCCGAGACCACGGATCCGGCGGCCGACACGACCGAGGCGCCGTCGGCCACTCAGGCCCCCACCGGTGACGAAGACCAGCCGGAGGCGGTCGACGGTGGCGAGACCCCGACCACGACCGCTCCGGCCCCAGACCCCGAACCAACGACCACCGAGGCCGAAGGGGAACCGGGCTGGGTCGATGCCGGCCACGGCGTGCTGGTCCCGCCGGTCCTGCTCGCCATCCGGTGGTGTGAGTCCCGGGACGACTACACCGCGGCCAACCCCAGCTCCTCCGCCCGCGGCGCCTACCAGTTCCTGACCGGCAGCTGGGACGCCTACGGCCACAAGGACCGCTACGGGGTCGACCGGGCCCACCTGGCCACCCCGGCCCAGCAGGACGAGGCCGCGCTGCTCACCTGGGAGCGTGACGGCACCCGGCCGTGGAACGCCAGCAAGTCCTGTTGGCAGTCCCGGATCTGACCAGTCGAGGCCGAGCCATCGGCCAAAACGACGTACGACTCGGCGCACGGCACCGGGTCGAGACCGACCGGAGCCCGGCCGACGATCCAAGGGCAGATCGTCGGACCGGGCAGATCCAGTCCTAGGCAATCAGGCGGGAGAGCCCGAGATCGGTTGGGATCGGTTGGGGCAGGTCCGCCCGGCCGTGAGCGACTCGGTGCTTGAGGCGCAGCCGCCTCCGGGGCCGCTCCGGCAGCTCCAGATCTCCGTTGTCGTTCACATGCAGCGTGGTGACCATCATTCCCTCTCCGTCCTCCGGCGGAGGCCCCGTTGCCTCCGTGAGGATCAGTGTCCTCCCGATCGACCCGCCGTTCTGTCCGCCCGCTGACACAACCGGAGATTTCTCGATTCCTGGTTGGTCACCCGATCGGGCCGACCTTGGTCACGAACTCGGCGGACTCGGTGAAGCCAGCCATGATCTCGCCCCTGGTGACGCCGTTGCCGAGCTGGCCGACCCAGTAGGTCTGTCCATCTGCGTCTGCCTCCCGGTCGAGGACGTTCCGGTAGACCAGATCGACGAAGGTCTGGTCGTCTGCGGCTCCGTAGGTCGCAACGAACTCGGCCGACTGGGCGAACTGCTCGGACACTGCCGCCAGGCTCACGCCCTGGGCCCGCTGCCCGGTCCAGTAGGTCAGTCCGCTCTCGTCCGGGGCCCGGAGGAAGTAGCCGACGTAGAGCCGATGGACCTCCGGCACGTACCCGGTGACCGGGGTCGGGGCCGGCGGGGTGTTGTCGATCGGGGTCGGGGCGGCCGGCGGGGTCCCGTCCAGGTCGCCGGTCCCGGTCCGGTCGATGAACTCTGCGGACTCCGAGAAGGCCAGCATCACCTCGCCACGGGTGATCCCGGCGCCGAGCTGGCCGACCCAGTAGTCGCGGCCGGCGTCGTCTGCGGCACGACCGAGCACGTTGGTGTAGATCTGATCGACGAACTGCTCGTCGGTCAGGGTGCCGTACCGAGCCGTGAACTCCGCGCTCTGGGCGAAGAAGTCCGAGGCGGCGACCAGCGGCAGACCGTTGAGGAGCGACCGTCGCCAGTACAGGAACCCGGCCTGGTCTGGGTTCCGCTGGACGTAGGCCTGGTAGAGGCGGATGATCTGGCCGTCGAGCTCGGCCGCCGGGGCGTCCGGGTTCGGCACGGTGACGTGGATCATCTGGGACACGGACGGGATGTCGTTCTCGTCCAGCAGCGAGAGCAGGTAGAAGCCGGGCGGGACCTCGGCGTCGTTGACCGGGAGCGACACGGTGACGATGTCGTCGCCGCCGTCGGCCCCACCGTCTACGGCCAGCTCGACGAACCGCTGGGTCATGTTGAACGAGTGGGTGACCGACCCGGTCTGGACCAGGGTGGCCCGGACGACGTCCGACTCGGACGACACGGCGACGTTGATCCGCTGACCGGCGGAGACGGCGGTGTCCGAGAGCCCGTCGATCGAGAGTCGGGGAGTGGCCTGGCCGTTGGCCGCCACCAGGTAGTCGGGGGAGTAGATCTCGGCGTTGGTGTTGATGATCGGCCCCGGGGCACCGCCGCCGGCGCTCAGGATCCGGCCGTCTGGAAGCAGCAGCGCGGTCGAGTGGTAGAGACGGGGGACGGCGGCGTTTGCCCCGATCGTCCACTGCCCGGTCGCCGGATCCCAGATCTCGGCGCTGTAGCTGGAGCCGTAGGTGTTGATCGGGTCTGCGTTGTAGACCGAGGACTCCTTGACGCTGCCACCGGTGGCCAGGACCCGACCGTCGGGGAGCAGGGTCCCGTTGACCCAGTGGCGAACGCCGCTGAGATCACCGGACTCGGTCACCACCGGGGTGCCGCCGCCGGTGACGTCGATGACCACCGCGGTGGTGTCGTCCCCGCCGAACCACAGGATCTTGCCCGGCTCGAACATGACGGCGGTGGTGTAGATCCCTCGCTGGCCAACCGGGAGGCGGCCGACGATGTCGAGGGCCCCGAAGTCGGCGGAGACGTAGTACATCTGACCGTCGGCGGCGATGCCGAAGACCCGGCCGTCCGGCATCAGGAAGTTCCGGGGGTAGTACCAGTCGAGTCCAGAGGTGTCGATATCGAGCAGGCGGGAGCCGCCGTCCGCCGACCACAACTCCGGGCGATCCTCACCGTCGAGGCCACCCTGCACGTAGATGGTCCCGTCCGGCATGGTGATGCCGGTGGCGTACCACCGGGAGCGTTGCATCCCCGGCAGGGTCGACAGTTGCCCGGTGGCGGCGTCCAGCTGGTTGATGTCCGGGTTGCCCCGGTTGTTGGTCCCGTAGCCGGTCCAGTTGTCCCCACCGAACAGCAGCATGTCTCCGGTGTCCGCCCGGTTGATCTGCAGGCTGCAGAACAGGTCGGTCTGCGTTGTGTTCTGGAGGGTGTTGTGGCCGTCGGCGGCCGACGTCGACGGCGTCCAGATGTCGTAGATGAACCGGCCGGTCTGCCAGCCATCCGGGTTGGTCCCGTAGGTGACGACCCGACCGTTGCGGTCGAGGGCGGCGTGGATGCCGATCATCGGCCAGTCCTCGACGGCGCTCCAGCGGCCGTTCTCATCGAGATCGATCGGTGCGGCGGCGGCCGGTGTCGGATCGGCGAGGCCCAATCCGGTCAAGGTCGCCGCTCCCAACGCCAGCCCGGCGACCGCTGCGGTCAACCGGCGGCGCCGGCCGGCCCGGCCTCGGGTGCCATCGGCCGGGGGGCTCGCAGCGGAGGTGGTGTCGGAGGTGCTGTCGGAGGTGGTTGCGTGTGGATCGCCGACGTGGTGGTCGGCGCTTCGCCGTGTGGTGGTGGTCATTCGGATCCCGCCTTTCGGGAACCGAACGTATGACCACTCTCCGTGACGTCAGAGGGTGAAACTTCCCAACCCGGAATGGCTGCTCAGCAGACCGGGAGCCTTGTGAATTAGGGACTATTGGGTGGTTGTGCCCAGGGTGAGATCACCCGCTGGGGAAAACGGCGGACGGCCCCGACCACAGCCCGTGATGGGCGTGATCGGGGCCGTTCCACAGGATCCGGGACCGGGTTGGTGGCGCTCGGCTAGCCGCCGTCGCTTCGGCGCCGGCGGTCGGTGCGGTTGCCCGTCCTCGTCGGTAGCGGGATCGGCATGCGGTCGAGCCGCCGCCCGGCGAGCCACAGCAGCGCGCCGACCGCCGTCAGGCTTGCACCGACGAGGGTGAAGACCTCCGTCGGTCCGGTGAAGGCGAGGGCGGCGGGAAGCTCCACCGGGGTGTAGACCGCCGGATCGTTGGCATCGGCCTGGGCCACCGGCGCACCGGAGCTTGGGTCGAGTGCTGCGCCGAACACCGAGCCGGTCACGGCCTGGACCCCGGTGCCGGCCGCCGCCGCCGGTGAGCTTGCCGTGCACGATGCGGAGCCGCCGGGTGGGATCGGGCCGGCGATCACGGCTCCGGCGCCGTTGCAGTCGACCGGCAGGCCGAGGCTGTTGGTCACCTCGAGGTCGGCCAGCGCCACGTTCCCGAGATTGGTCACCACGAAGGTCCAGGTGACGGGCTGGCCGGCTTGGACGAACGGACCGTCGCCTCCGTCGGCTTCCAGGCCGTTGACCAGCGTCTCGATCGCGACCTCTGGGTCGATGACGAAGGCGCTGGGCACCGTGTAGTGGGAGGCGTCTGTGTCCTCGTACCGGGCCGTGCCCTCGAAGTTGCTGCCCTGAACCCGGGCGGTCGAGACGAAGATCCCCTCGGCGTGGGCGGTCCCCGACGCAGTGCAGAGGAACGACTGTCCGGCGTCGAGTGGGCCGGGATGGACGTGGGAGCCGTCGACGGTCCCGTCGTTGTCGATGTCACAGCTCGGCACCACGCCGCTGGAGTCGCTGACGACCAGGTCGTAGAGCGGGACCGGGCCGTTGACCACGACCTCGTAGGTCCAGGCCACCGGATCGCCGGCCGCCAGGGTCGGGCCTGGCGCCGTGTCGGCATCGGACCCGTTTGTCGACTTCTCGATCGTCAGCTCCGGGGACTGTCCGGCGGCGGGGGAGGGCAGCCCCAGCGCCAGGGCGAGCACAACGGCGACCACCAGGGCGGAGGCAAGCGTGACGGCGGCCACCGGCCCCGCGGCCGGGAGGGCACGGCGAGCGGCCAGTGCATCTGCGGCGGGCGGTGCGGGGATTGGTCCGGGAGACAACGGGGGTCCTTTCGACGCCGACTGGCATCGCCGAGGCCTCAGATCTCGCAAGTGAGCTGGTCCCCGACCAGACCCCCGTCGGCCATCGGTCCCGGAAGTTGAGGGAATCCCCGATGTTTGATGGTGCTGCATGGTGCCGCAGCGTCACTTGGCCGCTGGACGGCTGACACTAGGATGGCGGGCCTATGGAGCTGGTGACCTTCGTGGCCGACGACGGAACGTACCGGGCCGGCCGGGTGGAGGGCGATGAGATCGTCTCCCTGGACGCCCCGTCGGTGCGGGAGGTGCTGGAGGCCCCGGATTGGCGGGCCACCGCAGCCGACACCGATGGGCCTCGGGTCCTCCTTGGCACGGCCACGCTGGCCCCGGTGGTGCCGAACCCGTCGAAGATCGTCTGTGTCGGCGTCAACTACCGGGACCACATCGAGGAGATGGGTCGGGAGGTGCCGGGGTTTCCAACCTACTTCGCCAAGTACGCCCGGGCGCTCGTCGGTCCCCGGGGCGACCTGGTCCTCCCGGCGGCGGATGTGACGACCCATGTCGACTGGGAGGTGGAGCTGGCGATCGTGATCGGCGCACCGGCCCGGAACGTGTCCGGGGAGGACGCCCAGGCCGCGATCGCCGGGTACACGGTGCTGAACGACGTCTCGATCCGGGACTGGCAGCGCCGGACCAGTCAGTTCCTGGCCGGCAAGACCTTCGAGGGGTTGACGCCGCTCGGGCCCGGTCTCGTCACCTCGGATGTGCTCGGTGACGGCTCCGGCCTGGCCCTGTCGACCTCGGTCAACGGCGTGGTCAAGCA
>JBCCFN010000286.1:0-6707 GCA_039029715.1 Actinomycetota bacterium
GGAGAGTGAGGTGCCGGGGTCTGACTCGGATCGACTAGCCGGTGAAGGCCGAGGCGGTCTCGGCGCAGATATTGGCGCCGAAGTCGTCCAGGTCGCGGTCGCCGCTGATCACCGCACCGATCTCGGCGCCGGCGATGCTGTCGAATTCCGGCCAGCTACCGACCCAGAGCGGTCCTTCGGTGGTCGGATCGTTGGCAAGGCCGTCGAGGAACACCTGGTTGTTCTCCGGCGGGGTGAAGCTGAGGAAGGCGTCGAACGCATCCTGGCCGACCCGGCTTGGGATGTTGGCCCCCAGCTCGGAGATCTGGCCCTGCACGTCTGCGGTGGTCAACGCCTGGACCAGCTGCCAGGCGGCTGCCGGGTCCTCGGTGTCCGCATTGACGACGTAGGCACCCCAGAACAGCCAGTTGCCGGGGCCGCCGGACGGGCCGACCGGAAGGCCGACCGCATCGAAGCTGAAGTCGACGGTGCGGATACCGGGGGTGGCCCAGCGACCGTTCTGGAACATCCCGACCTGACCGGCCCGGAACGGGGCCTCGGCATCCTCGCCGAACGGCACTGCAATGCCGGAGGCGTACATGTCACGGGCGAACGCCAGGCCCTCGAGCGACCCGTCACTGTCGAGCCCACAGGCGGTCCGATCGGCGTTGAAGAAGCCACCGCCGGCGGCGTTCATCCAGGCACCGTTCGGGCCCCACCAGTTCGACTGGCCGTAGCCGGCGATGTCGTCACCGAGGGCGTCGACCGCCTCGGCCACCTCCAGGAACGTGTCCCAGGTCCACTCGCCGCTGGCCTCGAGCTCCCGGGGATCGGGCGCTCCGGCCTCGGCGATCAGGTCGGTGTTGAGGTACAGGGCGAACGTCGAGACGTCGCGGGGGAGACCCCAGAGGGCATTCCCGGGCTGGCCGGTGTCGAGCTCGGTGGTCAGGTGACCCATCGGGCCGGGGTAGAAGTCGCCATCGTTGTGGTCGGTGGCGTCTGCGAACTCCCGCAGGTCGAGGATCACGCCCCGGCTCGCGAAGTCGGCGATGTCGGTGCCGGGAATCCAGAATACGTCCGGTGCCGTCCCGGCGGACAGGTTGGTCAGCAGCGTCTGCTGGTAGCCGGACCCTTCGTTTGAGCCGGGGGTGTAGGTCAGCGAGATCCCGTCCAGCTCACCGTCCAGCTGCCCGGAAATCGAGTCGTAGACTGCGGCCTCCTCGGGGTTGTCTGGGCGGGTCATCCACTCCAGGGCGACCTCGGCGGCCCCGGCGTCGGCCTCATCGGTGGACTCTTCCGGCTCCTCGGCGGTGGTCTCGTCTGTTGCGCCGTCATCGCTGTCGGCATCGGCTGTCGTGCTGGCCGAGTCCGACGATGCGTCATCGGTCGAGTCGTCATCGCTGCCACAGGCGGCAGCGATCAGACCAAGCGCAACGAGCAGCGCAAGGAATCTCAACTTCTTCAACTTCAACAATGTTCTCTCCCTTTACGGTTACTTACCTGTCAGTCAGTGTGCCGTTGCCGACGACGAATGTGTGGCGATTCGATCGTCGGGATCGGCGTGCGTCCGCCGTGGACCGGCGAGGATCGGCATCCCCCTGCCGTCCACCGGCGCGATTCTCATCGTTGGAACCAGGTGCGTCAACACGAACCGCCGGTCGCATGCGTCGAAAATTCTGGGAGCGGCGGGCCGATCGCTGCTCAACTGGTCGGGTGATCCAGCCGCCGAAGGCCAAACCCGGTGACGTCGTTGCGGTGGTGTCGCCGTCGTGGGCGGCGCCGGCCCACTACCCGGACGTCCATGCGCAGGCGATGCGGCGCCTGACCGAGGTCACCGGCCTCGTGCCGAGGGAGTATCCGACCACGGGTCGAGGCTCCTCCCCCGAGGTGCGGGCTCGCGATCTCAACGAAGCCTTCGCAGACCCAGCCGTCCGAGCCGTCGTCGCCGTGATCGGCGGCGACGACCAGATCACGGTGATCCCTCACCTCGATCCACGGCTCGTCATCGACGATCCGAAACCGTTCTGTGGCTACAGCGACAACACCAACCTGTTGCACTGGCTCTGGGGCCATGGTGTCGTCGGGTTCCACGGCGGTTCGACCCAGGTCCACCTGGGAGCCGGGCCGACCGTTGACGCTTGCCATGCCGCATCGCTGCGAGCAGCGCTGGTCGATGGCGGCCGGCTCGACATCGTCGAGCCTGGTTGGTCAGAGGACTTCGGCCCGGACTGGTCGACGCCCGAGGCGCTGACCGACGTTGGGCACCGGGAACCGACCGAGCCCTGGACCTGGGCTGGTCCGGCCCGGGAGGTCACCGGGTCGACGTGGGGCGGCTGCATCGAGGTGATCCAGTGGATCCTGGCCGCCGGGAGGTTCGGCGCCGACCCGGCCGCCCTCGATGGTGCCATCCTGCTGCTCGAGGCAAGCGAGCTGCTGATACCGGCCGAGGAGTTCGGCTGGATCCTGCGGTCGCTGGGGGAGCGGGGCGTTCTGGCTGCGGTCGATGCCGTGGTCGTCGCCCGATCGCCAGCGTCCAAGCCCGGACGGCCGTCCACCCCGGAGGGGCGAGCTGATCATCGTGCTCGTCAGCGGGACACCGCCCTCGCCGTGATCCAGCGATACAACCCCGATGCGGTGGTCTGCATCGGCGTCCCGTTCGGCCACACCCGCCCGCAGTGGATCCTGCCCTACGGCGGGTCGATGACCGTCGACGGTGGCCGGCGCCAGGTCTCCGCCGAGTACGGCGACCCGAGCGAGGCCACCTGACCGGCGACTACGTTTTCTGCCATGGAGAGGACCATCTACGAGGCGATGGGCGGCGCCGATGCGGTACTGGCGCTGGCCCAGGCCTGGCACCGGCGGTGTATGGCCGACCCGATCGTGTCCCATGCCTTCGAAGGGGAGATCCATCCCGACCATGACGTGCGGCTCGCCGCCTACTGGGCCGAGCAGCTCGGTGGGCCAACCACCTACACCGACTCGATGGGCACCTATGCCGAGGTGGTCCGTGCCCACTCCGGGAACGGACCCCACGAACAGATGGACGGTCGAGGGGTTGCGGCGTTCGTGCTCGCCCTCGAGGATGTCGGCATCCCGACCGATCCCGAGCTGCGGTTCAACCTGATCGCCTGGTTCACCTGGGCCACCGAGCTGCTTGGGCACCGGTGGGAGCATCCGGACGACGTGCCGGGCGATCTCCCGCTGCCGAGCTGGGACTGGGACGGCACCGAGGGCTGGTAGCGGCCCTCGGCGCCGATGTCCTGTCGTTCAACCAGACACCAGCTCGTCCATGGTGGCCAGGGAAGTGCTCAGCCCGGCCGCCGACTCCTCCATGAACTGCTCGGGGTCTTCGGGCTCGGGCATCACGACCTCCATCGTCATCAGGGTGAACCCGTCATCGGTCGGCTCGAAGGTGAGCGTCTGGGTCGACGGCGGCCCCGACGGGTCACCACCGCCCATGACGAACCACTCGTCGGCGTCCAGTCGGGCCGGCCGGTCGATCCCGGTGTAGGTGCCGTGCCACGCCATCGGGCCGTAGTCGGGGATGACGAGCACGTAGTGGTAGCGGCCTCCCTCCACCGGATCTGACTCGCACACGGTCAGCTCGGATCCGGGAGGGGCACCAGACGGAAACCACACCCGGAGGTCCGCAGGATCGGTGAAGGCCTGGAAGACCCGCTCCGGCGGGGCACCGAGCACCCGGACACAGCGGTAGGAGGAGCCGTCA
This sequence comes from Actinomycetota bacterium, assembly GCA_039029715.1. Classification (GTDB taxonomy): domain Bacteria; phylum Actinomycetota; class Acidimicrobiia; order Acidimicrobiales; family SZUA-35; genus JAHELU01. Next base: position 3,707 of record JBCCFN010000286.1, read on the forward strand.
TCGCTCAGATCGATCTTGGTCGTCCCCCGCCGACCGTCGAGGGTGGCGAGGTTCGGTGGGCTGGCTTGTTCGGTCATGGATTCTCCTCTTGTCGTTCGGGTTCGGGCTGAGAGGAGACGAGCTCGTCGAGCGCATCGAAGCGGGCCTGCCAGACGTCCTCGAACGAGGCGAACCAGTCATGGGCGGCTCGGAGTCCGCGCCCATCGAGCCGGTACCGGCGGTACCGGCCGTCGCTCCGTACCGTCACCAGCGCTGCGTCTGTCAGGACCTTGAGGTGCTTGGAGACCTGGGGCTGGCGGAGGCCGGATGCCTCGACGAGGTCGGACACGGTCGTCTCCTGTTGACGATGCAGCAGCTCGAGTAGGCGCCGGCGATTCGGTTCGCCGATCGCATCGAGTACTGCGGACGTATCAACCACGGTCAGACCTTACATATTCTTCTCAAGGAATACAAGGTCCTGCGTGATCAGGATCGATCCAGGCCGAACCACGGCCCGGCCGTCAGGTCCCGGGTGGTGATCGCCCGGTCCTCGGCGTCGCCGATCACGACGGCCTCGGCCTCGGCCCTGGCCGTCCGAGCCTCATCGACTCGCCCCAGGCAGGCAAGCGATCGGGCTCGAGCTTCTGCGGCATAGGCCCGATCGAAGTCCGCCGCCTCCGCGCCGGCCGCATCGGTGTGGGCGGCGCATCGCTGCGCGTGGTGGAGCGCCAGGTCGCCCTGCCCGAGGGTGACGTGGGCCCGCGACAGCAGCCATGAGCTGCGGGCCCGGTTGACCGCCGTCGTCCCGGTCGCTCGTCGCCAGTGGTGGGCCGAGGCGTAGGCGAGTTCCAGCAGCTGATCTGCCTCGTCCGCGGTGGGGGTCCGGCCATCGAGGAGTTCCCAGGCCGCACCGTTGGTTGCGATGGCCTCGGCCCGGTGCCAGCGCCCGGCCACCACGGCCGGGTCCGGATTGTCGCCGGTCCGGTGGTCGTCGGTGGCGACGGGCGGCAGCGGCTCGCCGGTCTCCAGCCAGGTCTTGAGGGCGTTGATGATCCCGACCCAGCCGAGCCGGACGTGGTGCCAGGTCTTCGGGCTCTGGCCGAGATCCCCGTGGCGGAGGGTCACCCGGGTGACCGTGCCGTCGTCGTTGGCCGGTGCCAGGGTCCATTCGACTCGGCCGGCGGGCTCCGCCGCCAGCTCGTCGTCGTAGAGGAACCGCCAGGTGTAGGCCAGCCGATGGGGCGGATCGAAGATCTCGACCGTGCCCTCCGCTGCCGGGGTGCCGGAGGTGGCCAGCCGGTTGATCAGTGGCGCGCCCGGTTCGAACGTCGACTCGAACCGGGTCCGGTGGAAGTACTGGGTCGTGTCCGCCTCGGCCAGCAGGGCCTCCCAGACCCTGGCCTGTGGCGCGTGGATGTAGATCTCGTAGACGTGGGTCACCGGTGGCATCTCAGGCTCCTTCCGCCCGGTTGCGTAGTTCGAGCATGGCGATCAGGTGGGGCTCGGCGTAGCGGGAGATCCACCGGTCGTGGACCTCCCGGATCGGGACCGGGTTGAGGTGGTGGAGCTTGGATCGACCGACCTTCTCGGTCAGGACCAGGTGGGCGTCCTCCAGCACCTTGAGGTGCTTCATGACCCCGAACCGGGTCATGGTCGGCAGGATCTCGCACAGCTCGGTCAACGTCTGTCCATCCCGCTCGAACAGGGCGTCGAGTAGCTGCCTGCGGGCGCCGTCGGCCAGCGCCTTGAAGACGGCCTCCTCGGTGGCTCGTTCGGCCACCTGTCCGACGATCGTTGCCCCTGCACTCACCTGGCCATTATGTGACTATTCGGTCACCTATTTCAACCGTGGCGACGGCCGTGCCGACCGCTGTGCTGACGACGCCGACTACGGTGCCGATCATGGTCGACGAGAAGGCACAGCTGATCGAGGCACTTGCCGGCCTGAACCGTGCGGTCCTGGCCAAGCTCCAGGGGGTTGGCGAGTACGACCTTCGACGGCCGTTGACCCCGACCGGGACCAACCTGCTCGGTGTGGTGAAACACCTGGCCGCGGTCCAGGCCGGTTATCTCGGCGACGTCTTCGGCCGGCCATGGCCGGAACCGGTGCCGTCGATGGGCCCGGATGCGGAGCTCAACGACGATCTGGTCGCCACGGTGGAGGAGACCAGCGATGAGATCCTGGACCGCTACAAACGCTCGTGGCGTCACGCCGAGGCCACGGTCGAGGCGACCGCCCTCGACGACACCGGCACCGTGCCGTGGTGGCCCGAGGAGCGGCGGCACCCGACGCTCCGGACGGTGCTGCTTCACCTGACGGTCGAGACCGCCCGCCACGCCGGCCACCTCGACATCGTGAGGGAGCTGATCGACGGGACCGCCGGTCGTCATCCCGGCGACCTGAGCCTGCCAGGCAACGACGAGATCGACTGGGCCGCGTTCACGGCCAAGGTCGAGGCTCGGGCCAGGGCCGCCGCCGAGCCCGGCGACAGCGACCGCAGCGTCTGAGCAGGGCCGGCCGACCGGCGACTCGTCCCTGCGCTTGCCGGCCGCCTCGGTGCTACCAGTTGCTCCGCCTCGGTTCGTCGGTTCGCCTGTCCTGCCGGCGACGTTCCGGGGTCGAACCAGGGATGGCGATCCGTGCCGCGGCGCGCAGGCCTCGTCGCTGAAGCGCCTTGACGGCGGCCGAGGTTCGATCGGTTCGTCTCGCCACCTCGTCGATCGTCAGATCCTCCAGATAGCGGAGCGTCAGGATCTCCCGCTGCTCGTTGGTCAGGCGGAGCAGGACGTCGTCGACGACCAGCCGCTTGACCACCGCATCCTGATGGCAGAGCTGGCGGATCTCCCGGAGCTCGATGACCTGTTCCTCGTCGTCCAGGACCAGCTCGTCGACCGGCGGATCGGTTCGCCTGCGACGGTGCTCGGTGACCAACCGGTTCCGGCAGGCCTGGAACAGGTAGCCCCAGACCTGGGCCGAGGTATCGAATTGGAGATGGCCGAGGCGACCGAGGAAATCGACGAC
>JBCCFN010000287.1:0-6698 GCA_039029715.1 Actinomycetota bacterium
GCTCCCGGTCCCACAACAGCGGGCCGCCGCCCTCGATGCGGTGCGACACCTCGTCCGGGCCGGCGTGGAGCCGTCGGCGCTGGTCGACCAGTTCGGCCGCGCGGTCCGGGTGGCCACCGGCTCGCCCCAGAGGGCCGGGCACCGGTGCCAGCACCCAGGGATCGAGTCGCTCGGTGTCCTCGCGACGCCGCCCCCTCCGCTTGCGTGGCGGTCGGGGCCTGGCCACCACGAACCGGGCCGAGCCGGCGTTGATGACCCGGTCGCCGACATCGGTCGGCCCGGTGACCGGTTCGGCATCGATCAGGACCGGGCCGGTCCCGGGGCCGACGGTGACCGAGAGCTGGTCGTCCAGCCGGAGTGTGAACCCGACCGAGTCCGGCTGGCCGTCGTCCAGCCGGCCGTGGCCTCGCCGGACCGGCCCGAAGTCGTACTCGCACCCGGGGGTCAGCTCCAGCCGTCCTCCGGCGCTGATTCCGGCGATCTGGCGAAGCTCGACCTTGTGCACGGCCAGGTCATCGCAGTCGATGACCGGCTCGGTGGTGGGCAGGATCTCGTCGAGATCGATCGGGCCGAGCTTGTCTGCCAGATCGGCGGCGGCTCTCAGGAAATCGGTCATCGACTCCTCTCGGACGGACCGCAACCGAGTTGAGCACCGGGGTCAGCGAAGGTGGCGAAGGCCGGCCAGGACGTCGACCGGGCGGCGCCGGAGCACGATCTCGATGTCGGTCGGCGCTGTCTGCTCGCCGGCGACCAGGATCGGGTTCAGGGTCACAGACGCCACCCGATCGGCCATCGCAGCGGCGCCGGCCAGGCCGGTCACCAACGCCCCAAGCGCAGCCAGTCCGGCACGATCATCGTCTGGGACCAGACCCTCGTCTGCGGTGACCGATGCCAACTCATCCGCGGTCCGCCGATCGAACGGCAGGAAGCGGCGGGCCATCGGCGCCAGCCGTTCCATCCCGGACCCGCCGGCCCCGATCGAGACCATCGACCCGAAGTTCGGGTCCTGGGCCAGCGTCAGGCGGACCAGGGGCCCGGACGGCACCATCCGCTGCACGACGGCGGGATCCATGGCCGAGCCGAGCTGCTCGACCATCCGCTCGTAGGCCGCGAGCAGGCCGGTCGGGTTGTGGAGGTCGATCGCCGCACCGCCGGACTCCCCGATCGAACGGGGGACGAGGTTCGCCGCCTTGAGCACCACGGGGTACCCGAGCCGTTCGGCCTCCCGCTCGATGCCGTCCCGGTCGGACGCCAGGCCGAACGGGGCGATGGGAAGATCGAGCAGCGACAGCAGACGGGGCAGGGCCGGGTCGGCCATGGTCACCGTGACTTCGTCCTCGTCGGCCAGGAGCTCGTCGATCAGCGGGTCGAGCGCCGCCGCTGGCTCGACCGCTTCGATCGGCTCCCGGTTCGCCGAGCGCCACCGACCGTGGCGAGCGTGTCGTCCGAGGGCCTGGGCCGCCTCCTCGGGGAAGGTGAACAGCGGGAGCCCCTCGACCCCAAGGCGATCTGGCTCGACCAGGCCGAGGGCGGCCATCGGCTTGTCGATCGAGCGGTTCAGCCGGTCGAGCATCCGACCAAGCCGATCGGGCAGCAGGTAGGCGGTGGGGGCCAACGCGACCAGGATCAGATCGACCTCGGCCGAAACGGCAGCCGCCACGACGATCCGTTCGTAGTCCGCCGGGTCCCCGGACGGCAGCAGGGTGACCGAATCGAGATCACCGATCAGGACCGAGTCGGCGGCAGACACCCCGCCGACGCTCGACGGGACCACCACCTCCAGACCGTGACGGCGGCAGGCGTCGGTTGTGAGCCGAGCGAGGGATGCGGCGTTCGAGACGACCACGACCCGGTTCCCCTTGGCCGGCGGCTGAGTGGCGGCCAGCAACGCCTGCTCGGTCAGCTGCGACACCTGGTCGACCACGATGACTCCGGCCTGGTTGAGTAGCTCCACCAGATCCGGTGACCCGGGGCCGATCGTGATGATCGGTTTCGATCGAGAGGTCCGGGCCGCGACGGCGGAGAAGTTCCGAAGGTTCCCGTAGTTCTCGACGTAGAGCAGGATGGCGTGACTCCGCTGGTCCTGTTCCCAGTAGTCGAGCAGATCGTTGACCGAGACGTCTGCCCGGTTCCCGACCCCGACGAACGACGAGATGCCGATCCCGGTCCGCCGCATCTGTTCGACCACCGCAGTGCCGAGCGGACCGGACTGGGAGGCGACCGCCACCCGGCCGGCCACGATCGGGATGGGATGGAACACTGCGGTCAGGGCGACGTCCGGGTCGGTGTTGATCAGACCGAAGGCGTTCGGCCCGATCAGGCGCATGCCGTTGTCCCGGGCCAGGTCGACCAGGTCCCGCTCCCTGGCGACGCCGGCATCGTCTGACTCGGCGAACCCGGCCGAGACGACGAGCAACCCCTGCACACCGGCCGTCGCGCACTGGGCCACCACCTCGGCCACCTGTTCGGCCCGGACGGCGATCACGGCCAGATCGATCGTCCGGCCGGCCCCCGGCCGCTCCTCCGCCTCGTTGTCCTGCCCGCCCCTGGCGTCGACGGCGGCTGCCAGGGCCTCGGTTGCGTCGGCGATCGACCGGTGGGGCGCCAACCCGACGATCGCCTCGGTGGCGGTCGGGTTGACAGGGTAGAGCCGCTCGGCCAGCGGCACACCGTCGTCGCGCCCGGACAGGTGGCGGGCCAGGTTCCTGACCAGCTCGTAGCCGACCTTGCCCGGGGTCCGGCTGGCCCCGATCACGGCGACCGTCTGTGGTTCGATGATGCGGGCCACGGAGCGGGCGGTTGACAGCCGCTGCCGGTCGGCGATCGCCGAGGTCGCCTCCTCGGTGACCTCGATGCCGATGTCGACCTCGATCGCCCCGTCGGCGAACCTGGTCGACACCTCGAACCCGGCGCTGCGGAACACCGCAAGCATCCGGTAGTTCTCGGCCAGGACCGAGGCGGTGAAACCGGCCAGGCCCCGGTCGCGGCCGGCGGCGGCCAGGAACTCGAGCATCAGGGTCCCGAGGCCGAGGCCGTGGTGGTCGTCGTCGACGAAGAAGGCGACCTCGGCGGTCGGCTTGTCCCGCCACTTCTCGTACCGAGCGACCGCCACCAGGGTCGAACCGAGCAGGGCCACGAAGGCCATACGATCGCGGTAGTCGACCGTGGTGAAGTGGTCGAGCTCCTTGTCGCTCAGCTCGGGCCGGTACCGGAAGTAGCGGAAGTAGATGCTCTCCCGCGACTGCCGTCCGTGGAAGGCCTCGAGTGCGTCACGGTCCGAGGTCCGGATCGGCCGGATCTCGACGGTGGATCCGTCCTTGAGCACCGCATGGGTCTCCCAGTGGCTCGGGTACTCGACCGGTTCAGTCACGGTCCAGAGCGTAGAGGATCAGCCACCGGCCAACTGCGTCAGGAACCGGCCGGCGATCGGGGCCGCGGTTGCGCCGCCGAACTCCCCACCCTCGACGAACACGGCGAAGGCGATGTCGTTCTGGTAGCCGACGAACCAGGCGTGGGCCCGGGGCGGGACCTCGTCACCGAACTCCGCCGTCCCGGTCTTGCCGAACACCGGGCCGCCGGGGACACCAGCGACCGCATTGCCGGTGCCGTTGGTGACGACGGCCCGCATCATGTCCTGGAGGTTCCGGACGACGACCGGGTCGAGGGGCTGGCCTTCGGGGACGGTCGCATCCGGCTCGAGGATGAGCTGGGGCGGCCGATAGGTCCCCGAGGCCGCGGTGGCGGCCATCACCGCAGCCGCCAGCGGGCTGACCTCGACCCTGGCCTGCCCGAACGAAGTCGCCGCCTTCTCGACCGGGCCGCCCGGGATCGGGACGTTCCCGGAGAAGGAGTCGGTACCGAGCGAGAAGCCGGCCCCGATCCCGAACTGCGCTGCGACGGCCGGGAAGTCGGACGGTTCGAGCACCGAGGCGATGTTGATGAAGGCGGTGTTGCAGCTCAGGACGAAGTTGCGGCGGAGCGGGACCGTGCCAAGCACCTCGCCGCTGGCGTTTGTGAAGTCCCGGCCGTTCACGTTCAGGAACTGGGGGCAGTCGAACGGGTCCGACGGCTGGACCCCGGTGGCCATGGCTCCGTAGGCGGTCACGATCTTGAACGTCGATCCCGGCGGGTAGCGGCCGGTCATGGCGAAGTTGTTGACCGCGGCGCCCGGACCGTTTGCCACCGCCAGGATGTGGCCGGTCGACGGTTCGACTGCGACGAGGGCACTGGGGAGATCGATGGCGGCCAATGCGTCCTCGGCCGCGTTCTGGACCCGCTGGTCGATCGTCAAACGCAGCGGGGTCCCCTCGACCGGCGGTGACAGGAACACCACGTCCGGGTCGGTCTGGACCGGATCGGCCGACGGTGCTTCGGCGTCGTCCTGCCCGTCGGTGCCCGCCCCGCTGGCCGCCGTGGTCGACGACGTCGACGGGACGGTGACCGTCGAGCCCTGCCGTGCCGCCGAGCCGGTCGGGAACTGACGATCGACCCGGATCTGGAACCCCGGTTGACCGGCGAGGCGGACGTTGTAGATCCGCTGCAGGCCGGAACGACCGGCGACGTCGCCGGCGATGAAGATCTCCGGATCGGCCTCGATGATCTCGGCCGTGACCTCGGCCGACCGACCGAGCAGGGCCCGACCGAACCGCTCGTTCGGGGTCAGAGGGAAGGTCGTCTCGACCAGCACCACACCGGGGATGGCCTGCAGCTGACCCCGGACGGACTGGAGCTGTTCGACCCGTCTGGTTGCGATCGACACGATGGAGTCTGACGGCCGGGGGGCGATCGTGGCTTCGATGTCGCCGGGATCGAGCCCGAGCAGGGCGCCGAGCTGGGCGCTGAGCTGCGAGATGTCTCCGGCCTGGCGGGGGATGACCCCGACCTCGATCACCGGCCGATTGTCGACCAGGGCGACGTCACCCCGACCGAGGATCGGAGCCCGGGGCGCAACCACCCTTTCCCGGACCAGGACGTCTCCGGGGTCGAGGCTGGTCTCGAGGATGGCGGGCTCCCAATCCACCAGCCAGTCGGTCCCGATCAGCACGAGGTCCACCTCGCCCTCGGTGTCGAACCGGACGCCGTCATCGAGGGTCCAGGCCACCGCGAGCGGAACCGAGGCGTTCGCCGAGTCCTCGATCACGGTCGTTCCCGGGGTCACCTCGATGACGAAGGGGCCGAGGGCCTCGGTGACGGTTGCCCAGTCCCGGTCGGCTTCTGCCGCATCGGAGAAGGCGAACTGGAGCCCGGCGAATCGACCCTCTTCCAGGCGGGGAACGAAGCCGTCGATGACGACGGCGATCGCCTCCTCCGGGGTCGACGGCACCAGCGACGTGGGGACCGATGCTGCGTCGGCCTGCTCGCCCGCCGGTGGCGGGTCGTCGTCTCCCGTCACCGCCCGGATCCCGAACACGGCAACCAGCACCACGATGAGCAGCCCACCGAGCACCGGCACGGCGACCCGGAGGGCGCTCCAGTCGGCGTATACGGTCTCCTCGTCGGTCATGCCGCGCACTCCTCCGGTCGGTGAGTGTAGAGAATTCCGGTTGTGCCGTCCCGGCGGGCCCCCGCCGGTCGACAGGATTTCTGTGACTTATCCGTCACAGAAACGAAACTCGCGTATAGAGTGACCGCCGGTGGAAGGAACAGGCGTAGGCGGTGCACGTGTGCCTGAACGTCGTGGTGGGACACAGTCCCAACGGGATGGCAGGCCCCTGTCCATCGGATCGGCTGGATCCGATGGTCTGAATTGGCCTGCGCCGTCGCCGGGCACCGGCACGGCGACCGACGCGCCCGCCCCGGTCGAGCGCAGCGCCCGCCAGCCAAGCCGGGCCGTGGCAACCGCGGCGGCCATGACCGGACCGACGGCCGGCCTCCAGGCCCAGACATCGGTCCGGCTCGACGATGGGCCCCCGTCCCAGGACTACCTCGCAGACCTCGACCGGGAGCAGGAGCGTGCGGCTGCGCCGTCCGCCATCGCCGAACTGCGGACGATGCTTGCAGACGTCGCCGCAGGAGCGAGCGGGCGAACGGTCGCACTCTGGGCGGTTCCGGCTGCCATGTTGCTCATCGCCGCGCTGGTGTTCTGGCCGAGCAACGACGAGGGCGAGAACGTTGCGTTGCAGACCGCCGCAACCGCAGTGCCACGGGTTGCACAGCCGGTCGATGACGGCCCAGGACTGACCGCTGCCGACGATGCGGACCCCGGGTCCGAGCTGCAGGCTCGGGCCCTTCGAGTAGGCGGGTCGGATGACGCCGCCGCCACGCCCGATGCCGATGATGCAGAAGACGGCGCCGCCGATGCCGACGACGACGCTGAGGCCGATCAGACCACCACCACGGAACCGGCGCCATCCGAGCAGTCGACCACCGTGACCGCCGGCGCTGCGACCACCGCTCCGGGCACGACGGAGGCGCCAGCCACCACCGAGGCGCCGACCACCACCGCCGCCCAGACGACGGACGCCCCGACCACCGAGGCCCCAGCCACTACCGAAGCGCCGACAACCACCGAAGCGCCGACGACAACCGAGGCCCCGACAACCACCGCCGCCCCGACAACCACCGTGGCGCCGACGACGCAACCGCCAACCACCCCGCCCCCGACGACGGCCCCTCCGAGCGGTAACACCTGCGCAAGCAATGCCGAGTTCGAGCGGGTCTTCCGGGACGACTTCAACGGCTCGTCGCTCGGCGGCGCC
>JBCCFN010000288.1:0-6596 GCA_039029715.1 Actinomycetota bacterium
AACGTCCGGTACCCGAAGATGATCGGCGTCCACCTGACCGGCGAGCTCAGCGGCTGGTCCGCCCCGAAGGATGTCATCCTCAAGGTGGCCGAGATCCTGACCGTCAAGGGCGGCACCGGCGCCATCGTCGAGTACTTCGGGTCCGGGGCCAACAGCATGAGCTGCACCGGCAAGGCCACGATCTGCAACATGGGGGCCGAGATCGGGGCGACGACGTCGCTGTTCGGCTACGACGACGCCATGGCCCGCTATCTCGAATCGACCGGGCGGGAATCGACGGCGGCCGCCGCGGCGGCGGTGGCCCACCACCTCCGGGCCGATGACGAGGTCCTGGCCAACCCCGGTGACTACTACGACCAGGTCATCGAGATCGACCTGTCGAACCTGCGGCCCCACATCAACGGGCCCCACACGCCGGACCTGGCCCGCGAGGTGTCGGCGCTCGGGGATGAGGCCGCGGCCGAGGGGTGGCCGCTCGAGATCTCGGCAGCCCTGATCGGGAGCTGCACCAACTCGTCCTACGAGGACATCACCAGGGCTGCGTCGATCGCCCGGCAGGCTGCGGCCGAGGGCCTGCAGACCAAGACCAAGCTGATGATCACCCCGGGCTCGGAGCAGGTTCGGGCCACGATCGAGCGGGACGGCCTGCTCGCCGATTTCGAGGCGATGGGTGCGGTCGTGCTGGCCAACGCCTGCGGGCCGTGCATCGGGCAGTGGGACCGTTCGGAAGAGGAGGGCCACGTCCCCGGTCAGGCCAACACGATCGTCACCTCCTACAACCGGAACTTCCCGAAGCGGAACGACGGCGACGGGGCGACGCTGGCGTTCGTGACCTCTCCGGAGACGGTGATGGCGCTGGCCCTGTCCGGCACCCTGGACTTCGACCCGCTCAGCGAGACCCTCACCACCGACGACGGCCGGGAGGTCCGCCTCGACGTGCCGGTCGGGATCGAGTTGCCGCCCCAGGGCTTCGACGAGGGCGAGAGCGGCTTCATCGCCCCGCCGGAGGACGGTTCACACATCGAGGTCAAGGTGTCGCCGACGTCCGATCGGCTCCAGGTCCTGTCCCCGTTCCCGGCCTGGGACGGCGAGGACTTCGTCAGCCTCCCGATCGGCGTCAAGGCCCAGGGCAAGTTCACGACAGACCACATCTCGATGGCGGGGCCGTGGCTCAAGTACCGGGGACACCTGGAGAACATCTCCGGCAACCTCTATCTGGGTGCCGTCTCGGCCTTCAACGAGGGCATCGTCGGCATGGGCAAGAACCAGCTGACCGGTGAGCGGCAGAGCTTCCCGGACATCGCGAAGTCGTACCACGAGGCCGGGCAGGCCTGGGCCGTGATCGGCGACGAGAACATGGGCGAGGGCTCATCGAGGGAACACGCAGCCATGGAGCCGCGGTTCCGGGGCGTGGTGCTGATCATCGCCCGCTCGTTCGCCCGGATCCACGAGACCAACCTGAAGAAGCAGGGCATCGTCCCGCTGACCTTCGCCGACCCTGCAGACTATGACCGGATCGGCGAGGACGACCGGCTGGGGACCGAGGGCCTGGCCGACCTGGCGCCCGGTAGCCCGCTGACCGTCACCGTGACCACCCCGGAGGGCGACACCTGGAGCTTCGAGGGCAACCACACCTTCAGCGAGGATCAGCTGGAATGGTTCCGGGCCGGCTCCGCCCTGGCGGTGATCCGCCGGGAAGTCACGGTCTGACGCCGACAGACACGGCACTAGGACGGCGGGAACGTCCGGGCCAGCTCGGCGTCGGTCGGGGTGTAGGGCATCCTGGCCTCGGCCGGCAGCAGGTCGACGATCCTGGCCATCAATTCGGAGGTTGCAGCATCGATGTCGTCGACCGGCGGACGATAGGGGGCGCCGAATCGGATCGTGACCGTCGGCGGGTCGGCCAGGTTCAGCACGTAGGGCAGCCGTGACGAGCGGGGCCATGCCCGCTCGGTCCCCCAGATCCCGACCGGGGTCAGCGCCACCCCAGTCTCGGTTGCGAGCCGAACTGCGCCGTGGCGGCCCCGGAGGGTCGGATCGAAGAAGTCGTGACCGCGGGGGATCGTCCCCTGGGGAAAGACCGTCACCAGCTCGCCGCCCCGGAGCGCACGGGCCGCCTCGACCATCGGGGCCCCGCTCCCGCTTCCGCGGTCGACCCGGATCGCCCCGAACGCCGACACCAACGGTCCGATGACGGCGGCGTCGGTCACCTCCTTCTTGGCCAGGAATCGGACCCGGCGTCCGGCCTGAGCGGTTGCGTAGGCCACGATCATCGGATCGAGATAGCTCCGATGGTTGGCGGCGAGCAGCACCGGCCCCTCGGCCGGCAGCCGGTCGAGACCGTCGACCTCGATGCGGACCCAGGGGAACAACTCGGGTCTGGCGGCCAGCGCAGCCACGTCCTGGGGCTCGATCCCGATCGGCTTCGGCACCCCGGGCGGCGCATTGAACCAGACTCGGGGCCACTCGCGGGCGGTCGCATAGAGCAGCAGCCGAGGATCGGGATTGACGGCCACGGGATACCCGACCCGTGACAGCATCGGCACGTCGAAGAAACTGTCGGAGTAGGCGTAGCTGTCGGCCAGCTCGATCAGGTTGGCGTTGGCCCAGGCAACGACCGATCGGGCCTTGCCCCGGGACCAGACGAACTCGCCATCGATCGTGCCGTCGTATCGACCGTCGACCGAGCGGTATCTGGTGGCCAGCACGTCGTCGAAGCCGAGCCGCTCGGCGAACGGAGCGACCAGGTCGTAGGGGGTGGTGGTGGCCAGGACCAGCTTCCGGCCGGCGTGGCGATGCTCCGCCAGCGCCTCCCTGGCGAACGGCTCGACCTTGTCTGCCAACACGTCCGCCACGTCCTCTGCGGCCGCAGCCACCGCCTCCACCGACCAGCCGGCCGCGGCCCGGACGCCCTGGCGGGTCAGTGCGATCGATGGCAGGGTCTCACCGATCACGTCGAACAGCCCGAACAGGGCCCGCTCCCCCGGGATCGGACGATCCGGCAGCACGCCGTGACGCCGGAGGGCGGCGGAGATGTCCGGCCCGCTGGCACCGAGCAACAGCGTCCGATCGAGGTCGAAGAAGGCAGCGGAGTCGGCCATCCGGACGACGCTATCCGCCCCACCCCCACCTCCGCTGGTCGGGCGTCGCCGTGGCCGCAAAACGACGAAACCGGTCGCTATGCGACCGGTTTCGGATGAATTCGGGCCGGATCGTAAGGGGGGTGGACCCGGGCCGAATATGTTGTCGAGTTTCTGGAGGGGGAACCAGTTGCTCGATGTGCTTCTCACTTTAGCGATCGCTCAGGCATCTGTCCACAAGTTCCAATCGATACTGGTCATCTCTTGGGTAGATTGATGCAGCGACAAGACGGTTAGATCTGTGCCATCATCCTTAGCGATGGATCTGCGCCAACTCCAAGCCTTCCTGGCGGTCGTCGAGCACGGAGGCTTCACCGCCGCGGCCCGAGCCACCCACACCGTCCAGTCGAACATATCCACCCACGTCGCCCGGTTGGAACGTGAACTCGAGGCCACGCTGATCGACCGGTCGACCGGCAAGCCAACCGAGGAGGGCGAGGCGGTACTGACCAGGGTACGTCGGATCCAGACCGAGCTGTCCTCGCTCCAGGCGGACGTCTCATCCCTGCGGGGCTCGCCTCGGGGGACGGTCCGGCTCGGTGTCATCGGCACCACGGCCCGCTGGTTGACCCCGATCCTGGTCGAGACGCTCGCCACCGAGTACCCCGACATCCAGCTGGTCGTCACCGATGGAACCACCCGATCGCTCGAGCTCCGGCTACTCGACGGCGAGTTGGATGTCGGCCTGGTCAGCCTCCCGGTCGAGGATCCGGAGATCCGAACGACCGCCCTGTTCGACGAGGATCATGTCGTCGTCGGCCCGGAGGACCATCCGCTTGCCGCCCTCGACGGGCCGGTCGACCTGGCCGAGGTGGCGAAGCACCGCCTGCTGCTCGCTGCGCCGGGAACCCCGTTCCGACAGGAGATCGACGAGACGTTCCGGTCAAAGGGGTTGCGGGCCCAGGCCAAGGTCGAGGTCGACGGGCTCCGGCTGCTGGCGTCGCTGGCATTCCAGGGGTTCGGGGTCGCCATCGTCCCGGCCACCGCTGCTCCGGGCTGGGTCGGCGGGCCATGGACCCGGATCCCGGTCGAAGGCCTGTCCCGGCGAACGGTCGGCCTTGCGGCCCGCCGCCGCGGCATGCCGACCGTGGCGGCCCAGGCGACGGTCAGCGTCCTCCGCCAGGTCGTGGCCACCAGAGCACCCGAGGTCCAGGGCCTGCACGTGGTCGGGACCGGCAAATAGAACCAACCGGCCCGCAGACCAGAACGGCGGCCGACCGACCGGCGCGAAGGCTCGCCCATCCATGTAGCTTGTGGCGGTGACGAGCGTTCCGATCCGGGCCAAGGCCGCTCCGCTGATCTCGGCGGCGACCACGACGATCGGAGACCGGACCGTCCTGTTGGCTGCGGTCGACCCGACGGTCGAGGAACCACATCTGACGATCGCAGACGGTGCGAGCCTCGCCGCCGCAGTGGCCACCGCGCGGGCGAAACGCATCCCCTTCGTCGGTGTGCTGCGAACCACCGGGGTGCCGTTCGACGAGGGCATCGGCGGTTCGGATGCCTGGGCCAGGGCAGCACGGGAGCTTGTGCTGGCCAGCGGGGTGGTGCCGACGATGCTGATCGCCGCCGGACCGGTCGTCTCCGGGCCGGCGCTGCTGCTCGGTCTGGCGGACATCGCGGTCTTCACCACCGACGCCTACGCCTACGTCACCGGTCCGAAGAGCGTCGAGGCGTACACCGGCGTACCGATCAGCGGCGAGGACCTCGGCGGCTCCGGCGCCCACCTCCGGTCGACCGGGCTGGCGGCCGCGGTCGTCGACTCGGTCGAGGAGGCAATGGCGACGGTCGGTGACCTGCTGGCCTACCTCCCTGATCACGTCGACGAGCTGCCGGCCCCGATCCCGACCGACGACCCACCGGACCGGGCCACCCCCGAGGCGGGCGACGTCCTCCCGACGACGGCGGCCGGCTCCTACGACGTTCGGGACATCATCCGGACCGTCTGCGACGACGAGGAGTTCCTGGAACTCCGTGCGGCATGGGCCCCCAACCTGGTGACCGGGTTCGCAACCCTCGGGGGCCTGCCGGTCGGGGTGGTGGCCAACCAGACCCAGGCCCTGGCTGGCAGCATCGACATCCCGGCCGCCCAGAAGGGGGCCCGGTTCGTCTCCATGTGCGATGCCTACGGCCTGCCGATCATCACGCTGGTCGACACCTCGGGCTTCCTCCCCGGCAAGGACCTGGAGTGGCGGGGCATGATTCGCCACGGCGCCCAGCTGGCCTTCGCCTACGCCAGGGCCACGGTCCCGCGAGTCGGGCTGATCCTCCGCAAGTCCTACGGCGGGGCCTACATCGTGATGGACTCGAAGAACATGGGCAACGACCTGATGCTGGCCTGGCCGTCTGCCGAGGTCGCGGTCATGGGGGCCAAGGGAGCGGTCGGGATCCTCCACCGTTCCGCCTCGCCTGAGGACCAGGCCCAACTGGTCGACGAGTACGAGGCCCGCTACCTGACCCCGTATCCGGCCGCCGAGCGGTCGTCGATCAATGCGGTGGTCCAGCCGACGGACACCCGCCGGGAGCTCGTGGCCGCCCTCCAGCTGCTGCGGTCGAAGCGGGAGCGGCTCCGGGCCCGCCGCCACGACAACGGCCCGCTCTGAGCGGTCGGACCGGCTGCTTCGACCATCGACCACAAACGAGCGCATGAGTATGACGGCCCCCCGGATGGGGCGCTAGATTCATGGTGCTTGGTACCGGAGGCCCGGGGACCACATCTCCCATAAGTCAGGGGCCGGGTCGGCCGATAGTCAACACAAGAATCCCAACAGCCAGGCCGGGCACAGCGCGGTGCCGGACCGGAAGCCGATCACAGCGATCTCGACGAGAGGATTTGTCGTGCCAGATTCCGTAACCATCACTGACAACCGCACCGGTGAGTCAGTCGACGTGCCGATCGTCAACGGGGGGATCGACGCCACGGCGTTCAAGAACCTGCTGCCCGGCATTTGGTTTCTGGACCCGGGGTTCGGTGTGACGGCCTCGGCCGAGAGCGCAATCACCGAGCTGGACGGGGCCAATGGCATCCTCCGCTACCGCGGCTACCCGATCGAGCAGCTGGCCGAGCAGTCCACATTCCTCGAGGTCGCCTACCTGCTGCTGAACGGCGAGCTGCCGAACAAGGCCCAGTACGACCAGTGGGTCCACGACATCACCCACCACACCTTCATCCACGAGAACATGCGCAAGCGGTTCCAGGACAGCTTCCACTACGACGCCCATCCGATGGGCATGCTCGTCTCGTCGATCGCCGCGCTGTCGACCTTCTACCCCGAAGCCAAGGACATCCAGGACCCGGAGACCCGGCAGGAGCAGATCAACCGCCTGATCTCCAAGGTCCCGACCCTGGCCGCCATGGCCTACCGGTTCAGCATCGGCATGCCGTTCGTCTACCCGGACAACGAGCTGAACTACGCCGAGACCTTCCTGTCGATGATGTGGCGCATGGCCGAGCCG
>JBCCFN010000289.1:0-6510 GCA_039029715.1 Actinomycetota bacterium
CGGCTTTTTGAGTTCTCCGGCGACAAGACCATCGGCGACATCCACATGGGCGACTGGGGCCTGCCCATGCCAGAACGAGGCACTCCTGGCGGCGCTCGACGCCGGTTCGATCGGCGGGGCCGCCATCGATGTCACCGACCCCGAACCCCTGCCGGACGACCACCCGCTATGGCGACACCCCCGGGCGCTGATCACGCCCCACATCGCAAACACACCAGAGATGGGCGTGCCACTGCTTGCGGCCCACATCCGCCGGAACGTGGCGGCGTTCGTGGCCGGGGAACCGCTGGAAGGCGTGGTCGACGTCGACGCCGGTTACTGACCAGCCGGCGCCAAACACCGGAGCTGCGAGAGCGGGGCGGTTGCGGTACGTTCTCCCCATGACTGCGCTGTCCGACACCACCTCGGTGGTGACCGAGCAACAGAAGGCCTTCTACCACGAGCAGGGGTACCTCCTGCTCGAGCGGTTCATCGACGACGACTGGCTTGCCCGGTTGCGGGCCGCCTCTGACGAGTTCGTCGAGCTGAGCCGGACCATCACGGAGTCGAATCAGATCCTCGATGTCGAGCCATCGCACACGAGGGATCGGCCCCGGCTCCGACGCCTGATCGATCCCGTCGACCGGCACGAGGCGTTCCGATCGCTCACGCTGGAGGGTCCGCCGGCGGCGCTGGCCATGGCACTGCTCGGCGGTCCGGTCCGGTACCACCACTCGAAGCTCAACTACAAGTGGGCCTGTGGCGGCGAAGAGGTGAAGTGGCATCAGGACATCCAGTTCTGGCCCCACACCGATTTCACCCCCCTCACGATCGGGATCTACCTGGACGAGGTCGACGACGAGATGGGGCCAATGGGGGTGCTGCCCGGGAGCCACACCGGCCCGCTCTACAACCTGTACGCCGAGGACGGGACGTGGGCCGGCGCGCTCAACGACGAGGACGCGGCCGGGCTGGACATGGAGGCGATGGCGTGGCTGGGTGGCCCGGCCGGGTCGGTGACGGTCCACAACTGCTGCATGGTCCACGGCTCGATGCCGAACCGGTCGACCAGGGCTCGGCCCCTGCTCCTGCAGACCTACTCGGCGGTCGACTCCTACCCGGTGATCGGGCTCGGCGACAACGGGGTGACCGGGCTGGCCGGCGGCACCGTGATCGGCGGGCCGGCGACCCAACAGCTCGAGATCGACGGGCGCACGATGTTCGGGGCGCCAGACTGGTCCCGCAAGGGAGCGCCGACGATCTTCGGCTCCCAGCAGGGCGAGGGCTGACCGATCCGGGGCCGCCCTACCCGAGCGGCCGGCCGTCGACCTGTCTGGTCTTGCCCCTGAACAGCGCGATGAGTTGACCGGTCTCGTCGACGACGGTCACATCGGTCACGGCGTTGCGGCCGTACCGGTGCTTCTCGACCGCGGTGGCGGTGAGGGTCGAGCCGAGTCGACCGGGGCTGATCCAGTCGATCGAGGCGTTCGTGGCCACCGCGGCGCGGTCCTCGTCGTTGGTGGAGAACGCCATGGCCGAGTCGGCAAGGGAGAAGATGAGGCCGCCGTGGCACACGTCGAGACCGTTGACCATGTCCGGCCGGACGATCATGGTGACAACCGCCCGCCCGAGTCCGGACTCCACCACCTGCATTCCAAGGCCCTGCGACGCCCGGTCCCGGCCGAACATGGTGTCGACCACCTCGGCGCCGGTCGGTGGCTGGGGTTGCTGGCCGTCGCTCGACATCCCGGTCACCCTACTCCTGGTCGGACCGGACCGTCAGGTGATGGCCGGAGCCCTACGGACCGGGGAAGACGGGGTCGATCGGGGTGATCGGCAGTGGCGGGAGCGTGACGATCGACGGGATGACCGGAGCGATCGTGATGTCCGGGTCGATCGTGATCGGCGGGACGGTGACGAGGGTGGTTGGGATGGTGACGACCGTGGTCGGGACGGTGACGAAGGTCGGCGGGACCGTGCCGATGGGGATCGACGTCGTCGGCAGGGTGACCCAGGTCTCGGGCACGGTCACCACGCTGATCGTCGGGGTGGTGCCGCCGCTGGTGGTCGGCGGGGTCTCGGTGGTTGCGGTGGTCCCGCTCGTCGGCGGGGTGGTCGCTTCGGTGGTCTCGGTCGTCGGTGCGTCCGTGGCCGGAGGATCGGTCGGCGTCGGGGCCTCGGTGGTCGGCGCCGCCGGCGTGGTCGGCGCCGGTGTGGCCGGCGGGTCGGGGTCCGGCTGGCTCGGCGCCTCGGGGCTCGGATCGGCCGGCGTCTCGGTCCCAGCGTCCTCAGGATCGGCCGACTCGTCGCTGTCCGGCTGATCGGCGGCCTCGGTCGGGGCCTGGGCCACCGGAACGACGCCTCCCGGGTTGTCGTCGGCGTCCGACCCGTCCGTCTGGGTCCGTCCGCCGGTCCCGGCGCCTCGCCCACCGCTCGCTCCCTGCTCGGCGGCGTCCGGTCCGGCCGGCGCTCCGGCGTCGGTCAGGCCGCCTCCCTTGGCTCCCGGGTCACCACCGGTCTGGCTCAGGATGCCGATGCCGGCGATGGCCAGCAGGATGGTCAACACCGTTGGGATGATGATTCGGTTCGGGCTGATCATCGGTCGCTCCCGTCGCTCGTCGCCGTCGTCCGCTCACCGGAATAGAGGGCCTCGACCCCCGGTGGATACCGGAGGTGTCGACTGTCACGGCCCGCCGGTCGGGAACGATGGCGCTGGCCGGCGAAAGTTGGGGACCGACCGGCCCGGTCGGGTACGCTGCTCACCGATTCCCTAACGTTCACGTCATCGCAGACCCCGCTCGGGGCCCGCGGCTCAGGAGGAAGACATGAAGATCACCACCCGGCTGCTCCGCACCATCGACGCCGTCCGCCCGGCGGCCGAGGGGTCGGCCCACTGTGATGGACCGTGTGGCGTCTACGATCCGGCCAGCGCCCGGATCGCCGGCGAGGCGGTGCTGTCGATGACCAAGAAGCTTCTGGACCTCGACATGTCGTCCGAGGGTGCGCACAACACCTACTCACGGTTCGTCGCCATCAAGGAGGAGCAGGCCGAGCTGACGAAGCGGGAGCTCAACATCCTCTGGCACGACTACTTCAAGCCCCAGCACCTCGAGGCCAACCCGGATCTCCACACCATCTTCTGGAACGCAGCCAAGCAGGCGTCTGCGTGCAAGACCTCGGTCAGCCTCGATGCGGCGAACGAGCTGATGGCCCAGATCGAGAACATCCACAACATCTTCTGGGCGTCCAAGGGTCGTGACATCCCCTGGTACACCGCCAGCTGACCAACCCCGCTTCGGCGGGCGCTGAGACGGGAGCCGTGCGGTGACCGTCACCTACGACGACGCGCTCGGATGGGCCCGCATCGACGACCTGGTGTCGCCGGAGCGGGCCCGTTCCATTGCCGAGACCTGCCTGGCCATCCTGGCCGACCCGTCGGCTGCGCGGCCGGCGGACAAGCCCCACGGCGGGACCCGTCGGCTGGCCGAAGCGCTTGACCGGGTCCCGGAGATCGGATCCATCGTCGATGCGGTGGCCCCGACCGTGTCCGAGATCATCCCGTCGTCCCATCGGTTGACCGAGGCCACGTTCCGTTGCCCAAGCCCGGGATTCGGGGAGCAGAAGCTCCACGCCGACACCATGCCGAAGCTCGCTCCGGGTCCGGACACGGTGGCGACGGTCATCGTCGCCCTGACCGAGTTCACCGAACGCAACGGTTCGACCAGGGTCCTGCCCGGTTCCCACCACCGGCCGGATCTCCAACGCCAGGCCGGGCAACTGGACTCGACCCCCGGCCTGATCGCCCTGGTCGGTCCGGCCGGCACCGGCTTCGTGTTCTCCGGCCACCTGCTGCACGCCGGGGCCCGTAATGATGGCGACCACCCCCGTCCGGCCCTCCAGCTGGTGTTCCGGGCCGAGGGTGAAGGCCAGGACGTCATGGCCTGGATGGGCGGCCAGGGTATGGGTGGCCGATGACCGACCGGTCCGACCGGGCCGGGCGGCGGCCGTCGATCGTCAGGGAGACCCTGGCCTGGGTCGTCGGCCGGCGGCGTCGGATCCGGGTGGTCGGGGAGTCGATGACCCCGACGCTGGTACCGGGCCAGTTCGTACTGGTCGATCCGGCCCGGACGCCGGTTGCCGGCGAGCTGGCCTTGGCTCGCCACCCGACCCAGGCCAGGCTGCTTGTCGTCAAACGGGTCGGCACCGTCGGCGGTGACGGTCGGTTCGAGCTGGCAAGCGACAACCCCGAGGCCGGGACCGACAGCCGGACCTGGGGCCCGGTCGAGGCCGAGCTGATCCAGGGGACGGTGACCCTGCTGCTCGACCGGCCGACCGCCGAGCTCGGCCGGCCCTGACGCCGGCCGGATCGGTCTGGGGGCCGGGGGTCGGCTCGGTACGCTGATGCCGTGCTGACCGTTTCCGGACTCGCCAAGTCGCATGGGGCCAGGACCCTGTTCCGCGACGTCACGTTCCGGTTGTCACCGGGCCGGCGGATCGCCCTGGTCGGGGCAAACGGGGTTGGCAAGACCACCATCCTGGAGATCGTGAACGGGATCCAGGATGCGGACCAGGGGGAGGTGTCACGGCCCAAGGACTACCGCATCGGCTACCTGCCTCAGGAGCTGACCGAAGCCTGGACCGATTCGGTCCTGCGGGAGGTCATGCGTGGCGCCGGCGACGTCCTGGCGCTCGAGGCCGAGCTCCGGTCCCTCGAGGAGCGGATGACCGACCCGGACGAGGCGGCCCCGGAGCAGGTCGTCACCCGCTACGGCGAGATCCAGTCCGGTTCGAGACCCTCGGTGGGTACCAGATCGAGGCTGAGGCTCGCAGGATCCTCGGTGGCCTTGGCTTCACCGCAGACGACATGGACCGTCCGCTCAAGGAGATGTCCGGCGGGTGGCAGATGCGGGCGGTCCTGGCCCGGCTGCTCCTCCAGCAGCCGGATGTCCTGATCCTCGACGAGCCGACAAACCACCTCGACGTCGATTCGGTGGCCTGGCTCGAACAGCAACTGGTGGCCTGGCCGGGCTCGATCCTGTTCGTGTCCCACGATCGGGACTTCATCGATGCGGTTGCGGAACGGGTGATCGAGATCGCCTTCGGCACCTCGTCGGAATACGTCGGCGGCTTCGCCGAGTTCGTGGTGGCTCGGGAGGAACGGTTGGCCTCGCTGGAGGCGGCCGCCGCCCGCCAGGCCAAGGAGATCGAACGGGTCGAGCGGTTCATCGAGCGGTTCCGGTACAAGGCGACAAAGGCCAGGCAGGTCCAGTCCCGGATCAAGACCCTGGAGAAGCTGGAGCGGATCGAGGTCCCCCAGGTTGCAGAGCTGAAGCTGAAGTTCGCCTTCCCGGAGCCGCCCCGATCGTCCCGGGTGGTGGTCGAGATTGCCGACGCCACCATCGGCTACGACGACACCCCGGTGGTCGAGGACGTGAACCTGGTGGTCGAGCGGGGCCAGAAGCTGGCCCTGGTCGGCCCGAACGGGGCCGGGAAGTCCACCCTGCTCAAGGCGATCATGGGCCGGCTGACCCCGTTGTCCGGCACCGCAAGACTGGGGGCGAACGTCGACATCGCCTACTTCGCCCAGCATCAGGTCGACGCCCTCGACCTGAACCGGACCGTGGAACAGGAGTTCCGCCACACCGTCGGCGAGCAGCCGAAGAACCGGAACATGCGGACCGTCCTCGGCTCGTTCGGGTTCTCCGGCGATGCGGTGGACCGCCTGGTCGGCGACCTCTCCGGCGGTGAGCGGACAAGGCTGGCCCTGGCCGAGATCATGTGCAACCCGGTCAACCTGCTGATCCTCGACGAGCCGACGAACCACCTCGACCTACCGAGCTGTGACGTTCTCGAGGATGCCATCCGGGCCTACCCGGGCACCGTCCTGCTGGTCAGCCACGACCGCTACCTGATCCGCAACACCATGGAGGAGCTGGTCACCATCCGGGACGGACGGGTGGTGCACCACACCGAGGTCGATGAGGCCCAGCTGACCCCCGGCGCAGCGGTCGGAGGTCCCCAGGCGCCTGGCTCGGCTGCGCCGGGTCGGTCCTCACGCCAGGCCGCCGGTGCGGCGAAGGGATCCGGTGGTCGCGGTGACCAGGACGGCGCCGATCGCAGTGCCGCCGCCCGAGGCCGGTCCAATGGGGCCGGCCCGAAGTCGAAGGCCCAGCGGCGGGCCGAGGCCGAGGCCCGGGGGGCCAGGGGTCGGGCGACCCACGATCTCCGGAAGGCGGTCGGTCGACTCGAGCGAAAGGCCGGGGAGGCCGATGGCGTGGTCAAGGAGCTCGAGCGTCGGCTGGCCGATCCCGAGGTCTATGCCGACAAGGCGTTGATGAACGACCTCATCGACCAGCACGACGCAGCGAAGCGCAAGGCCGACCGGTTGCTCGCCGAGTGGGAGGCGGCCAGTACCAAGCTCGAGGCCGCCGAGGCTGCCGCCCGCGAAAGGGCCCGGTAGCCCGCGGCCAACTCCCCGCAACCGGTGCGTATCACCAACCACCGCCCGCCCGCCGTCGGGTCGTGGACCAC
>JBCCFN010000290.1:0-6427 GCA_039029715.1 Actinomycetota bacterium
ACGACCAGGCAGAAGTCCTCGGCCGGCCCGTGGACGGTGTCTGGGGCCTCCTCCGGTCCCCAGGTCCACTCGTCGCCCGATGGGGCCGTCAGGACGACCCGAACCGGGTCCACCGGTGGCTCGAGGCCCCGATTGACATAGCTCCAGCCCCTGGTGCTGACCCCGATGTGGGCCACGTGGCGAAGCCGATCGGTCGGCGGCCACGGCGCGCCGACCGCATCGGCGACGTCGCGGCCGTGGGACCAGGTCTCCATCAGCCTGGCGGTGGCGAATGACAGGGTGCTCATGTCCGGCCCGAACCACGGGATCCGGTCCTTCGGGCCCCTGCCGAGGAACGCCTCGAGCATCATCGTCCGCTCCTCCCGCCACCAGGCCAGGATCTCGGCCCCGGTCTTGTCACCGCGACGGCCGAACGCTCCGGCCAGCCCGTCGCGGAGCGCCCCGTCCCGTATGTCGATGAACCGGTCCGGCTCCGCCACCGCGGTCCGGGCTGCGACGTCGGCCTGGATCAGGTGGACGATCGTCTCGGCGATGTCCCACCCGTCGGCCGGCGTCGACCGCAGCCAGGTCTCCTCATCCAGCGGGGCAACGATCGCATCGAGGGCTGCGTGTTCGGCCGCCAGGTCGGCGCAGATCTGCTCCATGGCCGCAGCCTACTGCTGGGGCGCGGAGCCTTCGAACCGATGGATGAGCCGGCGGACGCCGGCCGGAGCGGCTCAGTCGGCCTTGAGGAGCGCCTCGTAGCTGGCGGCCCGCTCGGCACGGACCGACGAGCGGCGCTTCCACTCCTTGGTCTTCCACACCTTGAACCGGCGCCGGCTCACCACCGCCTCCGGCCGTTCGGCCGGATCGGCCTTGGTCGAGGTGTTGACCGGACGCGGCAGGGCGTGGTCCTCCGGCTCGGCCAGCTGGTTCAGCTCGACCTGGGCCGCTCTGCGGACCCGCCGGTGTTCGACCCGGCGATCGAAGGCCGGCGGCCGGTTCACTGCGGCCACACCAGGCTTACGACGTCGATTCTGACGTGTACGAACGGACATGAATCACCTTTCTGACCCCGTCAGGCGGGGACGATCCAGGGTTTCGGTGGTCGTTGTACCCACCCATAGTGGACCACTTGGCCCGGGCCGACCAGGGCCATTCGGATTAGTTGTGTGTTGCGGCGACATGCACCGGTTTCGGAGATGGCACGCGGCGCGGCGCGGCCAAACCCGGGGATCGGCGGTGACTAGCATGGGGCGATGGTCGAGATCCCCGACGGCTTCCCCGGCGGGCTGACCGGCGGCATCCCGGAGGAACTGACCGGCGGCAACCGGCTGGTCGCGTTCTTCTGGGTGGCGGCCGCCGTTAGCCTGATCCTCCCCCGCCTCCCGTTCGGTCGCCAGATCATGTATCCGTTCGCCCTCCTCGGCACCTGGGTCCACGAGATGGGCCACGGGCTGACCGCCATCCTGATCGGGGGCAACTTCAACCGGCTCGTGCTCTACCAGAACCTGGGTGGCACGGCGTACTCCAGCGGCGTCGGCTCGTTCGGGCGGGCCCTGGTCGCCGCCGGGGGCCTGCTCGGCCCGGCGCTGGCCGGCGGGGCGGTCATCATCCTCGGGTCTCGTCAGACCACCGCTCGCTGGGTCCTGGCCGGGCTGAGCATCGCCCTGGCCCTGTCGCTGCTGTTCTTCGTCCGAAACACCTTCGGCTGGGTCGCCATCGGACTGATCGCCCTGGTCCTCGGACCCCTGGCCTTCTACGGCCCGGAGCTGGTGCGGATCTTCGTCGCCCAGCTGATCGGCATCCAGTTCTGTCTCGCCAGCTGGGGGACCCTTGACTACATGTTCACCAAGAACTTCCGCCGCGACGGGCAGGTCATCAACTCCGACACCCAGGAGATCGCCGAGGTCCTGCTGCTCCCCTACTGGTTCTGGGGTGGACTGATTGCGTTGGTCTCGTTCGCGGTCATGGCATCATCGTTCTACGTGGCCTGGATCCTGCCGTTCCGCAACGAGAGCTGACGGCGACGGGCCGGGCCGACTTCGGAGGAGCAACGACCGATGCTGATCGACACCATCCGGGCCGACCTGACTGCGGCGATGAAGGCCAGAGACGCGGTGACCCTCCGCAGCCTGCGGGCCGTGGTCGCTGCGGTGCAGGAGGCCGAGGTCGCCGGCCCCGAGGCGCGGACCCTGGACGACGACGAGGTCCAGAAGGTGATCGCCGCCCAGGTCAAGCGCCGGATCGAGGCGGCCGAGGCGTTCGACAAGGGCGGGGCCGCCGACCGGGCCGCAGCCGAGCGGGCCGAGCAGGCGATCCTGGAGACCTACCTGCCGGCGGCGCTGACCGAGGCCGAGCTGGAATCGCTTGTCACCGCCACCCTGGCCGAAGGTGGCTGGTCGGCCAAGGCCGACATGGGGCAGGCGATGAAGGCGGTCAACGCCAAGGTCGCCGGCCGAGCAGACGGCCGGACCGTTGCCAACCTGGTCAAGTCCAAGCTGGCCTGAGGCCCGGCCGCCCGCCCCCCGATCGGGTGTTACCCGGCGACGAACGGATTCGGTGAGACGTCCGCAGGGTCGACACCGGCCACGTGGATGAACAGGTCGTCGAGGACCTCGTGGGCGGCATGGAAGCCCCAGCCGACCCAGTGCCCACCGACTTGGAGGCTCTGAACGTAGTCCGGCGAGCTTGGCCGATGGAGAACCGGGCGGCGAGCTAGCGGGCGGCTTGGCCGTCGCTCCGACGCAGCGGCGTCTCGGCCGCCGCGATCTCCCCCGCCCGACAGACGAGCAGGGCCAGCGAACCGGCAAGGAAGACCATGCCGATGGTCAGCGAGAGGGAGACCACCGAGCCGGGAAGCTCGGTCACTGCGGTTGCGGCGGCCAGGACCGCCACGGTGAGGGCGGTGGTCATACCGATCCCGCTCTGCTCCAACCACGCCATCGAGCCCAGGAACCCGGCGACGAGGAGGAACACCGCAGGAAGGATCCACCCGGCCAGCGACAGCGAGGCGATCACGATGGCCCCGATCGTGGTGGCGATCAGGACACCGATGTATGGGCCGGCATCACGATCGGCGCCGTCCTGTCCGAACTGGGACTGGGCCTTGAACATGGCGACCACCCCGGCCATCGGGCCGACGATGATCCAGAACCACCGGCTGGAGGTCATCGCCGGATCCCATCGGGAGAACACGAGGGCGGCAACGCAGGAGAGCGTGCCGAACACCGCCAGGGCGAACCACTGGTGCCTGGCGTACACGACATGGGTCCGGTCGACCATGGCCTGGTCGACGGTCGATTTGCCCGGGGTGGTGTGGGTCGCCATTGCTCCATTCGTTCCTGATCGCTGGACGAGGTCCGATACCGCTTCGGGGACAGTAGTTGGCGGCGATCCGGACCAGGGGGAACCCGGATTTTCGTAATACCACCCTCTTGTGACCGATCTGGACTATGCCGATTCGGCCGGCGCCACCGCCGGCGAACGACCGCCGGAATCGCGCTCGACCGACGCCGGCTGTGAGGTCACGGGGAGGACGACGGCGACCCGCCCCCCGGGTCCGGCTTGGACCTCGATCAGGCCGCCGTGGGCCTTGACCATGGCGTCCGCGATGGCGAGACCCAGTCCGGCTGCACCCTGGCGGGTCCTGGCATCATCGGCCTGGGAGAACCGATCGAGGGCCCGGGGAACGAACTCCGGCGGGAAGCCCGGGCCCTGGTCGACCACCTCGACCCGGATCCGGTCCCCGATCATCCGATGGGAAACCGACACCACCGCGTCCGCCGGTGAGTGCCGGATCGCGTTGTCCAACAGGTTCCGGAAGACCCGACCGAGCGCGGTGTGGTCGCCATCGACCAGGACCGGCTGGTCGAGCGAGTTCTCGATCGTCGTGGCCTGACGCCCGGCCATCGGTCGAAGGGCCTCGACCGCGTCGTCGACCAGTTCGGCCAGATCGAGCGACTCGAAGTTCAGCCCCAGTGACCCGCTGTCGGCCCGGGCCAGGAGGAACAGGTCCTCGACCAGGTGCTCGAGCGCCAACACGTTGCCCCGCATGGCCCGGAGATGGGCCGATGACTCACCGATCCCGTCCTCGATGGCGTCGATGCTGACCAGCAGGGAGGCCAGTGGGGTCCGGAGGTCGTGGCTGAGGGCGCTGACCACCGCCGTCCGCTCCTGGTCCGCCATCTCCCGTTCGGCCTCGGCCATGGCCAGCGAGCGGCTGAGGCCGTCGACCGCCGTCGCCAGCGCACCGACCTCGTCCTGGCGGTCGAGATCGGTGCGGACCTCACGGTCCCCGCCGGCCACCGCCTTCACCGTCGACCCGATCCGCTCCAGGTCCCGGGCCACCGGCAGGGCCATCTTCAGCCCGACGAAGATCGATGCGCCGGCCGCGGCCACGGCGACGAACATCGTGTACCAGATCTCCCGGCCGGACAGGGTCATGGCACCGATCCCGACGATGGCGCCGACGAGACCGAGGATCGGACCGACCATGGCCAGGCCCGGGACCGATGTCCGCAGGCTGAGGCGACGGAACAGGGCTGGCAGGACCGCGGTGGAGAGCGCCGCCAGACCGGCGACGACCCCGATGAACAGCAGCAGCGACGGGCCGTCCTCCATCATGTCCATGCCGCTCTTGGTCGCCGAGGTGGCGCTGGCCACGAAGGCGGTGAGGTCGGTGGCGATCATCGACGTCTCCCCGGGGCCGGTCAAGGCTCGAACCGATACCCCACGCCATACACGGTAACGATGTGGTCCGGCTTCGCGGGGTCGACCTCGATCAGGCGCCGGAGCCGCCGGACGTGCACGGTGACGGTCCCGGAGTCCTGCCAATCGGGATGGGAGCCCCACACGTCTCGCAGCAGGTCGGTGCGGGTCATGACCTCCCCCGGATGGGACGCCAGATGGGCCAGCAGGTCGAACTCCTTCGGGCGGAGCGTGATCGGGCTGCCGTCTGCGGTCAACACCCGAGCGGTCCGGTCGATGTGGTAGCGGCCGAAGGTGATCGACTCCGGGCCGCTCGGTCGGGATCGCCGCAGGACCGCCCGGACCCGAGCGGCGATCTCCCGGGGTGAGGCCGGCTTGGCCAGATAGTCGTCTGCGCCGAGCTCCAGGCCAGCGACCCGCTCATGTTCCTTGCCGCGGGCGCTCAACACGATCACCGGGACATCGTCGCCGCCGTCCCGGAGCGTCTGGAGCACCTCCAGGCCGTTGATCTTCGGAAGCATCAGGTCGAGGACCAGGGCGTCCGGCCGGATGGCCCGAATGGCGGTCAGCGCCTCCTGGCCATCGGCTGCGGTCCGAACCGTGAACCCCTCTCGCTCCAGGTAGGTGGCGACGATGTCACGGACCTGGGGTTCGTCGTCGACTATCAGGACATTGGGCGCCGGTCGCTCCATCTCGCTCAACGTAGTCTCTTCGCTTGCCGATGGCGGACTGCCGGCGGTGGCTTCAGCGGACATCCGATCATCACCTCATCATGGTTGCCAGGAGTCAACCTCAGGATTGCCAGGGGCCGATGCTCATGGTTGACGTATGGCATGAAACCGGATGATGCCCCGGTTCGATCCCCGAGGCCGGCGGGTTCACCACCTGTTCAGATGCGGTCGCCCAGTCAGCCGCCGGCCGCGCCGGCCGCCGCCGACCCGGACCCGGGGAGCAGCGCCACCACGGCGGGGATGACCATCGCCGCCGAGTCGGTGCACACCGTCACCGTCTCGGCCCATCGCTCGAGCTCGGCGATCGGGAGCCGCTCCAGGGCCACGACCTCGCCGTCCGGGCACGATGGTCGATCGGGCCAGGTCGTCAGGAAACCCCGCCCGACCAGACGGGTGTGCTCGTCCTCGTAGATCCCGGAGCCGAGCGGCCGCAGGGCCGCGCCGCGGATTCCGGCCTCCTCGGCGAGTTCTCGCCTGGCCGCAACCTCCCACGGTTCGCCGACATCGCACAACCCGCCGAACGCCACGTCCCAGGCCGAGGGGAAGACGTCCTTCCACGGAGCCCGCTGGTGAACCCAGATCTCGGCGTCCGGTGCGATCGGGACCGCCGGGTCGGCATCGGCCGGGCCGGCAACGACCACCACGTAGGTGCACCGATGCCGGAGGTTCTCGGCCCGGATCCGCGATCGGGGCACCACGTCGATGACGGTGCCGTCCTCGTCGACCACCTCGACCGCCTCGGTCCTGGCTGCGGCCCGCCGGAGCTGGTCGGCGGCCTCGTCGGTCATGTCAGGCCAGGCGCTCCCGGGCCTCGGTGACCGACGCTCCGGCTGCGACCAGCTGCCTGGCCATGATGGCCTGGCGGGGCCGATTCCAGCAGAGGGCACCGACGAGGGCCCCGGACTCGTCCCCATA
The DNA here is from genome assembly GCA_039029715.1 of Actinomycetota bacterium. Taxonomy (GTDB): domain Bacteria; phylum Actinomycetota; class Acidimicrobiia; order Acidimicrobiales; family SZUA-35; genus JAHELU01. Next base: position 6,336 of record JBCCFN010000290.1, read on the forward strand.
GATCTGGACGAACCGCTGCTCGTCGATCGAGCCCTGAACCACCTCGGCCACCGGTCCGGTCACCCCGGCCAACTGGATCTTGCGGTCGTACT
>JBCCFN010000291.1:0-6309 GCA_039029715.1 Actinomycetota bacterium
CCGGGCCATCCTCTTCCATATGGAGCGCCAACCCTCTGTCGTGCGCACCTCACCTGCTTCAGCCATCTCCTGAGCTATCTGCGACCACAAAGTCACACCCCTCTGAATTCCTTTCAAGGTTTCGACGACGAGGGTCTCCTCGATCTCGTCGAGCAACTCGAGCGGCGACTTGCCCGGCCGGTCCCACTTGTTGATGAAGGTCAGGAACGGGATCTCCCGTTCCCGACAGACCTCGAACAGCTTGAGCGTCTGTGGCTCGATGCCCTTGGCCGCATCCAGCACCATCACCGCGGCGTCCGCCGCGGCCAGGACCCGGTAGGTGTCCTCGGAGAAGTCTCGGTGACCGGGGGTGTCGAGCAGGTTGACCACGCAGTCCCGATACTCGAACTGGAGCACGGTCGAGGTGATCGAGATGCCCCGCTGCTGCTCCAGGTCCATCCAATCCGAGGTCGCGGACCGGCGACCCTCTCGGGCCTTCACCGTCCCCGCCTCCTTACCGAGCGCGCCGCCGTACAGCAGGAACTTCTCGGTCAGCGTGGTCTTGCCGGCATCGGGGTGGGAGATGATGGCGAAGGTCCGCCGCCGGGCGGCCTCGGTCCGGGGGTCACTCACCCCGTCACGCTATCCGCCTAGACGTCGACCGAGGAGTCCTCGCGGTTCAGGTCGATGATGCCCATCCGGACTGCGCTCAGCACCGCATGGGTCAGGGACTGGGCGTCCAACTTCCGGTAGATGGCGTTGAGGTGGTTGTGCACCGTCTTGGTCGTGATCCCGAGGTGTCGGCCGGCCTGCTTGGTGCTCATGCCGTCCGCAATGGCCTGCAGGATCTCGACCTGGCGGTCAGACAGCAGGTCCTGGCCCGCCTCCTCGGCCTGGGCTGAGGTCAACATGGCACCGGCCAGCGCCGGCGACAGCACGGTGTCGCCCTCGGCGACCCGCTGCACGGTCTCGCGGACCTCGGTGAACGAGGTGCCCTTCGACAGGTAGGCACTCGCCCCGGCGGCGATGGCATCCCGGGTCTTGTCGATGTCGTCGTGCATGGTCAGCACGGCGACCCGAACGCTCGGCGCCTCCTCCCGGATGCGCCGGGTGGCCTCGATCCCGTCCATGACCGGCATCGACAGGTCCATCAGGACCACCTGGGGCTGCAGAGCCCGGGCCAGGGCGACCGCCTCCTCACCGGAGGACGCCTCGCCAACCACATTGTCGCCTGCGGACTCGAACGATTTCCGGAGGCCTTCCCGGAGGAGGGCGTGGTCGTCTGCCAGCAAGATCTTGATCATCGTGGTCACCTGTTCGGATGTTGACTGGACTGTACGGTAATCGCTGTTCCCTGCCCTAGCTCACTTGTGATGGTAAGAAGTGCGCCGACCGCAGCGGCCCGTTCCCGCATCCCGACGAGCCCGTAGGCGTTGGCCCGGATGCCGGTCGCAGGGTCGAACCCCCGGCCGTCGTCCTTGACCACCAGGACGCCCCGTCCATCGGCCACCGACCATCGAATGTGAACCTTTGCCGCCCCGGCGTGCTTCTGGACGTTGGTCAGCGCCTCCTGGCCGATCCGGAGGAACTCGTTCTCCACCCGGGCCGGAAGGCGGGCCGAGCGATCGTCGACGGTCAGCCCGACCTCGATCTCGCTCCGCTTTGCGAACCGGGCAACCACCTCGTCAAGCACCAGGCTGAGGGGCCGGTCTGCCGAAACTGCGGCCCGCAGCTCGAGCAACGTGTCCCGGAACTCGGTGACCGCCCCCTGGACCTCCTCGTGCAGTTCCTTGAGCTCGGTGGAGGGCACGTCCTGGTTGATCCGCTCCAGTTCCAGGGCGATGTAGGTCAGGTATTGGCCGAGGCGATCGTGGAGGTCTCGGGCGATCTTGGATCGCTCCTCGGCGGCGGCCAACGAACGGAGCTGGTTGAACGCCCTGGCGTTGTCCAGGGTCAGGGCCAGCACGTCTGACATCTGGGCCAACAGGTCCCGGTCCAGGGCCGAGTACCGGTTGGGATCCGGGTGCTCGATGGCAAGCAGTCCGGTGTCGACGTTGCGGACGATCAGCCGGAGGTAGAGCCCAGAGCCGGTCCGTCCGGTCCCCGGGACCGTCGACAGGTCCTGGACCCACAGCGGATCGGCGGATCGGGAGGCCCGTTGCAGCACCGGGGGGAGCTCGTGCTCGGCGATCGACGGGGGCAGGCTGAAGGCGTCCTGGACCAGGGTCGAGTAGGTCCCGTCCTCGAACGACAGCAGCGCCAACCGCTTGGCGTCGAAGGTCTCCATCAGCTCGTTCCTCGTCGCTTGGACGACGTCGGCCTGGTCGAGCGACGACTGGAGGTTGCGGGTCAGGTCGTTGAGGACACCGAGCAGCTGGTTGGTCTCGCTGAGGCGGTCCCGCTCGTCGACAAGCTCGCGGCGCCGGCCCTCGCTCTCGAGGAGCCGGTCGAGTACGACCCCGGGAATCATGGCCGATGCGGCCAGGCCGGTGATGGCCAGGGCCGAGGGCGGGGCGAAGGTCTCCCCGCCGAAGAAGTAGACGCCATTGGTGACCGCCGCAGCCACGATGGCGGCGATGGCGCCGAGTCGAAGGCCCCACCCGAACGCCACGATGCCAACCGCAACCAGCAGGGCGCCGACCAGTGGGTTGGCGAACCCCTCCCGGACACCGATGGCGATCGACAGGATGGTGACGTCGCCGAGGGCGGCCAGCATCGACGACTTCGACCGGTCGCCGAGCTTGAGCGGGTAGATCGTGCGCATCGACGTGAGGAAGATGGCGAGGGCGACCGTGATCACGATCCGGCGGTCGCCACCGGCGGCCCGAGTGGCGGCGAACACGAGGCCGATCATCACCGCGCCCCAGCGGAGGGCACCGAGCACTGCGCTCAGCGATGCGGAGATCCCCGGTCGGAGGTGGAGGTCCTGAGGGGTGGGCTTCGGTGGGGGGAGCTCGGCGGTGACGGTGGCGAGATGAACGGACGCGCTGGTTCCAACGAGGTTTCGTCCTGCATCGCGTATCCGCCGCAGGAGACCGTCACTCACGCGTTGTTCTCCGGACACCACTCTCCCCATCGGCACCAACCGGTGAGGCTCAACCAGGCCACTCATCCTACCGGCGGCCGCCGCCGGCGTCCCGTGGTCATTCGTTCCGCCGGTTGTGCGCCGTTGTCCCACATTGCGCAGTGTTGTAGCGACAACCCCACGGTCGGGGTTCGGGTACTGCCGCCGATTCGCATTGGAGCGACAGCGGCCACCCATTGCCGCAGCCTCCATCGACCGGTCCTTCCGTTCGCGTTGGAGCGACAGCTGGTTCGGGGTTGCGGTCGGTGTTGGTCTGTGGGTACTTCCGTTCGCGTTGGAGCGACAGCTGGTTGGGGGTTGCGGCTGGGGTTGGTCTGTGGGTTGTTCGGTTCGCATTGGAGCGACAACCGCTGCGGGTTCCTGCTCGGCCGACAATGGTGGCGGGTTGTCGCTGTGATGAGGCGATGAGCGCCGTTGTCGCTGTCAGGCGAGCGTCCGGGCACGTCGGCGGGGTTGTCGCTATCACGTTGCGCTGGGGAGGTCAGTGCGGTTGTCGCTGTAAGGCGAGTCTCCGGGCACGTCGGCGAGGTTGGAGTCGTTGTCGCTGTAAGGCGAGTGTCCGGGCACGTGGGCGGGGTTGTCGCTAGCACGTTGCGCTGGGGAGGTCAGTGCGGTTGTCGCTGTAAGGCGAGTCTCCGGGCACGTGGGCGGGGTTGTCGCTATCACGCTGCGCTGGGGAGGTGGGTGCGGTTGTTGCTGTAAGGCGAGCGGCGCAACGACCTGGCGGCAGTCGAGGGCCGGGCTAGTACGTCCGGACCGCGACGTAGTCGGCGAGGGCCCCGAGGGCCGCCGTTGCCTCCGGCTCGAACGGGATGTCGGCCAGGACCTTGCCGGCCTCGTCGACCAGCCGGGTGATCTCCGCCTCGTTCTGGGCCACGGCGCCGGTCTCGTGCAGGATGCCGACCAGCTCCTCCACCTGGCCGGACGTCAGATCACCGGCCCCGATCATGCCGAGCGTCTCGGCCTGGGCAGGGTCGGCGTTGGCCAGCGCGTGGGCCACCAGCTCGGTCGGCTTGCCCTCTCGAAGATCGTCGCCGACCGGTTTCCCGAGCCGGGCCTCGTCGCCGAGAACCCCGAGGGCATCGTCGCGGAGCTGGAACGCCCGGCCGAGCGGCCGGCCGAAGGCGTCGAGTTGCTCGAGCAGGTCCCCCTCGACCGCCCCATTGAGGCAGGCCCCGATCTGGAGCGGTCGAACGATCGTGTAGAGCGCCGATTTGAACGTCGCCACCCGGCGAGCGGTATCGAGATCGAACGCCCCGGCCGCCGCCGACCGCATGTCGAGGTACTGCCCGAGGTTCAGCTCGATCCGCATCTCGTCCCACAACAACCGGGCCCGGCCGTCCATCCCGTTCGTCAGCTGGTCGGCGTAGACATGGCCGAGGTCTCCGACCAGGATGGCCACCCCCTCGCCATAGCGGCGGGGCTCCCCGCGCCAGCCCAGCTCGGTCAGGCGAGCCGCGTTGCGGACATGGACCGTGGTCGCCCCTCGCCTGGTCGCGGCGTCATCCATGATGTCGTCGTGGATGAGGGCGAAGGCCTGGAGGAACTCGAACGCCGCCCCGACGCTGATCACCAGCTCCTCCGGGTCGTCCTCGGCGGCAACGGCCGGATGGTCCGGACCGCCGACCCCTCGCCAGGACCAGTAGCAGAACGCCGCCCGGAGGCGCTTTCCACCACTGGTCACCATCCGACCCAGTTCGGTGACCGCTTCGCCGAGCCGCGGATCGGTGCCGTGCCACCGTTCGAACTGGTGGTCGAGCACCGCCTGGAGCCTGGCGTCGACCTTTCCGACCACATCGGTCAGCTGCGGTGGGGGCATCGGGTTGTCCACTATGGGGCCTTCGCTTCGTCCGGATCGGGTGTGTCTTCGGCTCCCTCGACCGTGATCAGCTCCGCCACCACCGTGTCGACCTCGGCCGTCACCACCTCCAACCGGGCCTGACAGAACCGCACCAGCTGAACCCCTCGAGCCACCCGCTCGGCCAGATGGTCGACGTCGACATCGACCCCCTCCAGCTCATCCAGCAGCGCCTCGAGCTCCTCAAGCGCCTCGCCGTAGGTCAGACCCTCGGCGGCGATCGGGTCCTCGTCCTGTGCGGTGGTCAACGGCTGCCTCCGGTCGTCTCGTCGTCAGTATGTCCGAGGTCCTGGTCGATCCCGATGACCCGGCTGGCGATGACCCCACCGGCGGTCGTCGTCCGCAGCTCGGCGTCGACCGCAACCCCGTCCGGGCTCCGGACCAGGTGACCGTCGGCGGTGTGGGTGATCGTCCAGCCCCGTTCGAGCGCCCGCTTGGGGTCGAGGGCCGACAACCTGGCCGCTCCGGCGGCCAACTGAAGCCCTTCGACCGTCAGCCGCTGCCTGGGACTCCGGCCGAGGCGGTCGGCGGCGTGGCGAAGCTCGAGCTCCTGCCGGTCGACCACCCTGGCCGCCGCCCCGGCCAGCCGTACCCCGTCACCGACCAGCCGGCGGCGGGCGGTTCCAAGATGGAGCGCGGTCAATGCACCGAGCCGGCCCGCCGCCTCGTCCACCCGGGCCGCAGTAGCCTCTACCGCCTCCACCAGCAGCGTGGCGGCGGCGGTCGGCGTCTTCGCCGAGACGGCCGCCGCCTCGTCGGCCACCGACCGATCGATCTCGTGCCCGACCCCGACGACCACCGGGTGCCGGCACCGGGCCACCGCGGTCGCGACCCGCTCATGATCGAAGGCGGCCAGGTCGGTCCGGGACCCGCCACCCCGAATCACCACCACCACGTCGACGTCCAACCGGTCAGCGGTCCGGATCGCCTCGGTCAACGACGGCACCGCCTCGACGCCCTGGACCCGGCTGTCGAGCAGGGTGATCCGGAACGGGCGACGGCTGCGGTGGATCTCGTCGACGAAGTCGGCCATCGCCGCGCTGCCGTCGCTGGTGACCAGGGCGATCCGGAGTGGCAGCGTCGGGACCGGCAACGCCGCATTGAGCTCCAGCAGCCCGTCGGCGGCCAGTTGCTCCAGCAGCCGGGTGCGGGCCGCAACCATCTGGCCGAGGGTGAAGGTCGGGTCGATCAGCGACATCACCAGCTGGACCCGGCCCTGGGGCGGGTAGTAGGCGACCCGACCCCGGATCCGGATCTCGATCCCGTCGTGCATCCGGATGCCACCGGCCTTGCGGAGGATCCGGTTGACCAGGTGCCGGGTCGAGGCGAACAACGCAACCGGCAGCACCGCATCGGTGGTGGCACCGACCTCGTCGTTCGGGTCGAC
>JBCCFN010000292.1:0-6181 GCA_039029715.1 Actinomycetota bacterium
AATGACTTCAGCAGGTTATACACTTCTGGCTTCAGTTCTCTCCGGCCGAGCAAGTTAGACTGAACATGCATTATTCCGTAAAAACCGAAGCTTACTCCTCGGCCACCCAGGTCGACCTGGATCGGGAGGTCGCGGTCAAGGTCCTGAGCACCACCGACGAGGCCTTCGTCCGCCGGTTCCGTCGGGAGGCCAAGACGCTCGGCAAGCTGAGCCGCAACCCCGGCATCGTGACCGTCCACGGCACCGGGCTGACCGCCGATGGCCAGCCGTACCTGATCCTGGAGCTGTGTGAGTCCTCGGTCCTCGACCATCTGAAGACCACCGGTCGCTTCGAGATCGACGCCGCCTGCCGGGCTGCGGCCCAGGTCGCAGACGCAGTGGCCGACGCCCACGCCAACGGGGTGATCCACCGCGACATCAAGCCGGGCAACATCCTGCTGTCCCCGAACGGCAACTACCTGATCGCCGACTTCGGGATCAGCACGGTCCGGGGCTCCACCCTGGGCCAGACCGACTCGATCGGGTTCACCGCCGGATACGTGGCGCCGGAGATCCTCAAGGGCGATGAGGCCGGCACGCCGGCCGACATCTACGCCCTTGGCGCGACCCTGTTCCACATGGTGGCCGGCGAGCCCGCCTTCGTCGATCGCCAGAAGTACGGCGGCAACCTGCTGGCCCTGGCCCAGCGGGTCATCAACGACCCGGTGCCGGACCTCCGCCAACGCGGGGTCCCGGACGATGTGTGCCGGATCATCGAGGCGGCGATGGCCAAGCACCCGACCGACCGACCGTCTGCGACCCAGCTCCGCGATCAGCTGCGCTCGGTCGCCGCCGCTGGCTCCGGCGGCCAGGCGACGGCGTTCGCAGATCCGTCGGTGGCGGATGATCCGACGCTTGCCGACCCGTTCCCGACCCCGTCCGGGGCGCCGTTCGAGGGCGCCGGATCGGATCGGACGATGACCGGAGGGCCGGACGGCGTGGTGGTCGGTCCGCCGGGGCCGGGCGCTCCGGTCACCGAGGCCGACGGCCCGTGGCCGGCCCCGACGGGACCGGTGCCCGGTGGCCTGTTGGCCGACGTGACCCGGCCGGCAGACGGACCGGTGGTCGGACTGGGCGGGAGCGCCGGAGGCGGACCGACGGTCGGGCATGAGGGGGGTGCCGGCGGCGGCCGGCCGATCGGCCAGCGTGGACCGCAGCCGAACCAGCCGCCGTGGCTGCTGGCTGCGGTCGCCGCTGCGGCGGTGGCCCTGATCGTCGTCGGTATCGCCGCGGTGCTGATCGGGCGGAGCCAGGGTGACGACGTGGCGGCCGGCCAGCCGGAGAGCCCCACCACCTCGACCATCGTCGATGAGCCGCCGGACACCACCGAGCCACCGGTCGAGGAGACCACCACAACCGAGGGCCCGGAGCTGATCCCGTTGGTCGACGTCACCGGCGAGACCGTCGAGGCGGCCAGGACCCGGCTGGAGGGCGCCGGCTTCGAGGTCGAGGTGCTGGCCCGGCCCGGTGAGGCCGGGATCCCGGACGTCGTGACCGGCCAGCGACCGGCGGCCGGGACCGAATTGGCGTCCGGGGCCCTGATCTCGCTGTTCATCCCGGCCGAGGCCGAGCTGGTGGTGGTCCCGCTCGTGACCGGGGAGGCGATCCAGCCGGCCAGGGACCGGTTGATCGCCGCCGGGCTGGTCCCGGTCGACGGCGCAGACGAGTTCGACGAGGTGGTTCCGGTCGGCTCGGTCATCCGGACGGTCCCGGCCGGCGACACCGAAGTGGAGATCGGCTCCGAGGTCCTAGTGGTTGCGTCGCAGGGGCCGGCCCCGCCGTCGTGCGCCGATGTGATCGACACCCCCGTGGCCTCGGCCGTCCCGACGCTTGAGGCCGCCGGTCTGACCGTCGACGCCAGGACCGAGCCGAACCCCGCCGTCCCGGACGGTCAGGTCTTCGACTGTGCGGTCGCCGGCCAGCAGGTGACCCTGGTCTCGGCCGACGGCCCGGCGGGGTGCTCGCTCCTGCTCGGCATCGATCGAGCCGGGGTCGACGAGACCGCGGCCCAGAAAGGCTTCACCACCGCGGTCACCGAGGTCCCGACCGGTGGAGTGACACCGGGCGAGGTCGTCGGCTGCGCCATGGACGGCACGGTGGCTCGGCTGGACGTCGCGGTCGCCCTGCCGACCAGCTGCCCGTCCTCGGTCATCGGCACACCGACCGGTCAGGCCCGCACGACGCTGCAGGAGGTCGGCTTCACCGATATCACGGTCGAGCGGACCGCCAGCGACACCGTGGCCGAGAACGCCGTCATCTCCTGCACCGTCGTCGATCAGAAGGTCACCCTCACCGTGTCGACCGGCCCGCCACCACCGACCACCGGCGACCTGACGGTCGAGGTGACCGAGCTTGAGGTCCGGGACCCATGCGTCGGGGACGGGCGCCAACCGGACGTGTACGGGTTGCTGTCCCTGACCTACGACGGCGCCGAGAAACCGCTATGGCCGCCCCGCCCCCGGGCCGACGCCCGGACCCCGGACCCCGACGGCATCCTGACGCTGGCGACCGGCAAGGTCTGGGAGGACGTGCCGCTCGCCGGCCCGCTGCGCATGGTCTGGGAACTGCGTGACGCAGACCTGGTGGCCGACGGTGAGGACGGCACAGACGACGAGGTCTCGACTGGGACCAGGGTGATCACCCTGGACGGGACCGACCGGACCTGGCGGCCGGTCAGCCCGGTCGACTCGCCGTGCAACCTCCGGTTCACGGTCAGCGTCACCTGGACCGGTACCCAGAACTGACACGGGGCCGGGCCGGCCCGGTCGGTTCAGTCGACGGCCGGCGGGGGTGCGGCGGCGAAGGCGGCGAACCGGCCGAGGAACCCGACGAGCTCGGCGATCGTGTCCGGGTCCGTGATCTCACCGTCGTCGTCCAGGCGATCGCGGTAGCGCCCGAACCCGAGCGTCTCGTCGAACAGCCGGACCGGCTGGCGGGCCATGATGTCGCTGAAGTGGGTCCGGACCCCGAGGCCGGCCCGGGGGCCGGGGGTGATCGTGATCATCGTGGTCGCCGTCCCCTCGATCAGCCGGGGTGGCCGGCTGAGCCAGTCGATGGCGTTCTTGGTCACCGCCGGGAACGAGCCGTTGTACTCCGGCGAGAAGTGGATCAGCCCATCGGCCACCGCCACCGCCTCCTGGAGGACGGCGACCGAGGCCGGGAGCCCGGCCGACTCGACGTCACCGTCGTAGAACGGTAGGTCGTCGAGCGAGTGGAGCGTCAGCGAGACACCGTCCGGAGCCGAAGCGATGGCGGCCCGGGCCAGGGCACCGTGGACCGAGGCCCGCCGGAGACTCCCGACGAGCCCGAGGAGGGAGACGGTCATCCGATCCGCTCAGCCCTCCAGCAGGTCCCGCAGGGTGCCGAGGGTCCGCGCCTTGTCCTGGCCGGGGGCCATGTTGACGTTGAGCACGGTCACCCCGGCCTCCTTCCAGGCGCCGAGCTTCTCCTTCACCAGCGACGGCGGGCCGACCAGGCTCGACCGGTCCAGGAAGTCCCGGGGAACGGCCGCCGCCGCCTCCTGCTTGTGCCCGTCGAGGTAGAGGTCCTGGATCTTGATCGCCTCCTCCTCGTAGCCGTACTTCTTGGCGATGGTGTTGTAGAAGTTCTTGTCCCTGGCGCCCATGCCACCCCAGTACAGGGCGGTGGCCGGCCGGCCGAGGTCGAGGACCTTGTCCGCCTCCTCGCCGACGAACTCCTCGCCGATGGCCACGGTGGCACCGGCTCCGATGTCGAGACGACCGAGGGCCGGGTCCCGGTCTGCGGTGCCAGCCTTCAGGTCTTCACCCCACACCCGTTGGAACTCGTCCGGGACGAAGAACACCGGCAGCCAGCCATCGGCCGAACGGGCGGTGGCCTTGACCGACAGCGGCATCAGCGAGGCCCACCAGATCGGGATCTCGCTGCGGACCGGATGGTTGATCAACTTGAGCGGCTTGCCGAGCCCGGTCCCCTCCCCCTCCGGCAGGGGCACGGTCACCGTCTTGCCGTCGTAGACCACCGGCTCCCGACGCAGCGTCATCCGCACGACGTCGATGTACTCCTCGATCCTGGTCTTCGGCTTGGTGTATGGCACGCCGTGGAACCCCTCGATGACCTGGGGACCGCTGGCCCCGAGGCCGAGGATGAACCGACCGTTCGACACCATGTCCAGGCCGGCTGCCGTCTGGGCCATGGCCGGGGCGGTCCGGGAGTACACGTTGAGGATGCCGGAGCCGATCTCGACCCGGGACGTCTTGGCCGCCAGATAGCCGAGCTGGCTGACCGCATCGACGCTGTAGGCCTCGGCGACCCACACGACATCGAGTCCGGCGGCCTCCATCTCGACGACCTGCTGGGCCGACTGCTCGAAGTCGCCGACGTAGTTGATGCTCATCCCGAGTTTCATGGCTGGAAGGGTAGTGGTGCCCGGACCGCCCCACGAATCCCACCCGGGCAGGCCTGCCGACCCCACCGCCGCCTAGGATGCGAGGCCGATGAGCGAAGAAGCCACACCGAAGGTGTCAGAGATCTTCGACCCCGGGTCCTGGGATCCGGTGCCGGGGTTCGACTTCACAGACATCACCTACCACCGAGCCAAGGACTGCGGTGCGGTCCGGATCGCCTTCGACCGGCCGGAGGTCCGCAACGCCTTCCGGCCCCACACCGTCGACGAGCTGTACCGGGCCCTCGACCACGCCCGCCAGACCTCAGACGTCGGGGCGGTGCTGCTGACCGGGAACGGGCCCAGTCCAAAGGACGGCGGCTGGGCGTTCTGCTCCGGCGGCGACCAGCGGATCCGAGGCCGTGACGGCTACCGCTACACGGTGGAGGACGAAGCCGGGAACCGGGTCGAGGAGGCGGCCGGTATCGATCCGGCCCGCTCCGGTCGGCTCCACATCCTCGAGGTCCAGCGGTTGGTCCGGTTCATGCCGAAGGTGGTGATCGCCGTGGTCCCCGGGTGGGCGGCCGGCGGCGGCCACAGTCTCCACGTCGTGTCGGACCTGACCCTGGCCAGCGCCGAGCATGCCCGGTTCAAGCAGACCGACACCGACGTGGCCAGCTTCGACGGCGGCTTCGGCTCGGCCTACCTGGCCCGCCAGGTCGGCCAGAAGATCGCAAGGGAGATCTTCTTCCTCGGCCGGACCTACACCGCCGAGGAGGCAAAGGCCCAGGGGGTGGTCAACGCAGTCGTCCCCCACGCCGAGTTGGAGGCCGAGGCCCTGCAGTGGGCCAGGGAGATCTGTGCCAAGAGCCCGACCGGCCAGCGGATGTCGAAGTTCGCCTTCAACCTGATTGATGACGGCCTGGTCGGTCAGCAGGTGTTCGCCGGCGAGGCGACCCGGCTGGCCTACATGACCGACGAGGCGACCGAGGGTCGGGACGCGTTCCTGGAGAAGCGGGACCCGGACTGGTCCGCCTTCCCCTGGTACTACTGAGCGGGCGCACCGAGGGCCGCGGCGCCGAGGGTGCAGCGGCCCGCCTCGTGACCGACACATGGGGAGCGGCGACGGCGCCGAGCACCAGCACCATCCCAACCAGCTGCAGCGGCGTGAGGCCCTGGCCGAGGACGACCCAGCCGAGCAGGGTCGCGACCACCGGCGCCACCAGGACGAGGACTCCGGTGGTCGACACCGGGAGACGCTGGAGGCCCCGGAACCACAGCCCGTAGGCCAGTCCGGTACCGACCACACCGAGCCACAGGAAGCCGATGCCGTTTCGGACCGTCAGGCCGGCCGGCAGCCCCTCGACCAGCAACAGGACCGGAACCAACACCAAGCCGCCGGCGGTCAGCTGCCAGCCGGTGAACGTTGCCAGGTCGACCGGGCGGGTCCATCGTCTCGTCAACACGACGCCGGTGGCCATGACCAACGTGCCGGCAACTGCGGCCGCCACCCCGACCGGGTCGAGGGCCGCCTCGGGACCGAGCACCAACAGCCCGACGCCGACGACACCGATCACCCCGCCGCTCACGGCCCGGGCGGTGACCCGCTCGCCGACCAGGAGGGCGCCGAGCCCGACCACGACCAGCGGCTGGATGGCGCCGGCGGTGGCGGCGACCCCGCCCGGCAACCGGAAGGCGGCGACGAACAGCAGGGCGAAGAACGCACCGATGTTGAGCAGGCCGAGGACGCTCGCCCGGAGCCACCAGATCCCCCTGGGC
>JBCCFN010000293.1:0-6117 GCA_039029715.1 Actinomycetota bacterium
ACCAGATGCTGTCTGCCGACGCCCTGGTGGTGAACGGCCTCAACTTCGAGGAGGGGCTGCTCGACGTGATCGAGTCGGCCGAGGAGGCCGGGATCCCGACCTTCGAGGCGACCAGTGCCATCGAAACGATCGAGTACGCCGAGGGTGGTGGCCACGACGACCACGACGACCACGGCGACGAGGAGCACAAGGACGAAGAGGGCCACGACCACGACGACGAGGAAGGCCACGACCACGACGACGAAGAGGGCCACGACCACGACGACGAGGACAAGGACGAAGACGGCCACGACCACGACGACGAAGAGGGCCACGACCACGACGACGAGGACAAGGACGAAGACGGCCACGACCACGACGACGAAGAGGGCCACGACGACGAAGAGCACAAGGATGAGGACGGCCATGACCACGGTCATGACCACAGCGGTGACGACCCCCACTTCTTCACCGATCCGAACCGGATGGCCGATGCGGTCGAAGGAATCGGGGCGTTCCTGACCAGCGAGATCGACGGCCTGGATGCCACTGCGGTCCAGACCGCCGTCGCCGCCTACGTCGGCGAGCTCAAGGCGCTCGACGAAGAGGTCCAGGCCCTGGTCGATGCCATCCCCGAGGACCAGCGGGTGCTGATCACCAACCATGAGGTGTTCGGCTACTTCGCTGACCGCTATGGCTTCGAAGTCGTCGGCACCATCATCCCAAGTGGCTCCACCGCTGAGAGTGCAAGCGCCGGCGAGCTTGCCGAACTGGCCGAGACCATTGAGGCCGAAGGTGTGCCGGCGATCTTCGCAGACACCTCCGCCTCCACCCAGCTGGCCGAGACGCTTGCGGCCGAGGTCGGTGGCGACGTCGAGGTCGTCGAGCTGTACACCGAGTCACTCGGCGAGGCCGGCTCCGAGGGCGAGTCCTACCTTTCGATGGTCGGGACCAACGCCAGTCGCATCAGCGACGCCCTGTCGTCCTAGGAGGTTGACTCCCCGTCGCCAAGGGCAGCGGCGGGGAGTCACGCTCATCCCGGGGTGGCGGTGATGTTCGACGCATTCGAACCCGCATTCATGCAGCGGGCGCTGCTGGCCGGGCTGCTGGCGGTCGTCGCCACCTCGGTGATCGGCACCTGGGTGGTACTGCGCGGCCTCGCCTTCCTCGGCGATGCGCTGTCGCACGGGGTGATCCCCGGTATCGCCCTCGCCGTCCTCTTGGACTTCAGCCCGATCATCGGCGCCCTCCTGGCGGCCACCATGATGGCGGCGCTGGTCTCCCTGATCTCGGCCGACTCCACCGTCCGGGAGGACACCGGGATCGGGTTGCTGTTCGTCGGGATGCTGTCGCTCGGCATCGTCATCATCTCGAAGGCCCGCTCGTTCGCCACCGAGGTCACGTCGCTGCTGTTCGGCGACGTGCTCGGCGTGACCAGGGGCGACCTGGTGAACCAGGCGGTGGCGACCGTCATTGTCCTGGTGGTCGGCGCAGGCCTCTACCGACCGTTCCTGGCCCTCACGTTCAACGCCCAGAAGGCCCGGACCCTCGGCATGCGACCGGACCTGGCCCACATCGCCATGATGGTCCTGCTGGCGATCAGCATCGTGTCCAGTTTCCAGGCGGTCGGCACGCTGCTGGTGTTCGGGCTGCTGATCGGACCGCCGGCCACCGCCTCCCTGCTGACCGCCCGGGTCCCGGCGATGATGTTGGTCTCGATGCTGTTCGGTTCGGTCGCAGTCATCGCTGGACTGATGATCAGCTTCCACTGGGGCACCGCCGGCGGTGCGACGATGGCCGGCCTCAGCGTTGCCCAGTTCTTCGCCATACTGCTTGTGATCCGTGTGAGCCGCCTGATCCGCCGGCCGGAGACGCTCGACGAGCTGGTCGACGCGCCGGCCACCTCGTAGCGGATCGTCGTCAGCTGCTAGCGTCCGGCGGCGTGGAAGAACTCTTAGTCGCAACCGGTGACACCTCGCTCGAGGTGCACCGCTATGCGTCGTCCGGACCCCTGGTGTGCCTGCTTCCCGGTCTCGGCGGTGGGATCCGTCGATTCGCAGACCTCGGACGGCGGTTGGCCGACGCCGGCACCCAACCGGTGGCGATCAACCCTCGGGGTGCCGGAGCCAGCACCGGTGACCTGAACGAGCTTCGCCTCGGCGATCTGGCGAACGACGTGGCCGAGGTCGTCGAACACTTCGGCCCACCGGCCATCGTGGTCGGCAACGCCTACGGCAACCGCATCGCCCGCGCCCTGGCCACCGACCGGCCGGCGCTGGTGACCGCCGTGGTGCTGGTCTGCGCCGGCGGTGAGGTCCGACCGGATCGGGAGGCCGGGCTGGCCCTCCGGGAGTTCCTCGACGAGTCCCGCACGGAGGCCGAGCGGCTCGATGCCGCCCGCCGGGCCCTCTTCGCCCCCGGACACGAGGTCGATCCGTCGTTCATCGACCCCGGCCGATCGATCGAGGCGGCGACCGCCCAGATGGCGGCCATGCGGGCCGAACCAACCGACGACTGGCTGGCCGGTGGCTCGGCCCCGATGCTCGTCGTCCAGGGGGTCGAGGATCGGATCGCCCCGCCGGAGAACGGCCACCGGCTCCGGGCCCGATGGCCGGACCGGGTCGAGGTGGTCGACGTTGCGGATGCCGCCCACGCCATTCTCAACGAACAGCCGGATGCCGTCGCCGCCGCCATCCTGGACTTCGTCGCCAGACGGACCTGAACGGAGCCGCCACCGATGCCCACCTACCACTGGCTCCGGGTCAAAGCCGAGGGCCGGACCTGGACCGATGCCCACCCTCGGCTCGCCGAGCACCTGCCGGCAGACGTCGGGGTCTGGGGTGCGTTCTCGGGGCTGTTCGGGATCGGCTCCAACGAGCTGATCCTGGTCCTCCACACCGAGGATCCGGTGTCAACACCGGCCCCGGCGGTCACCGCCGCCGGGTTCGAGATCGTCGAATCACGGCGTCTCGCCCCGACCGTGCGACCGGTCCGCTTCGAGCCGCTGACCCGATCCGGCCTGTACGTGTTCCGGCTGTTCTTCATCGCAACCGCGGACATCGATGAGATCGCCAGGTTGTCTGACGAGGCGTGGACCACCTTCGAACACGCCGATGACTACGACGCCCAGCCCCAGGGATTGTTCGCCCCTGCCGATCGCAACGGCCCGGACGACACCATGGTCCTGCTGACCTGGTACAGCGGCCTCGATGCCTGGCAGACCTCGCGCCAGCCGGCCCCGGAGGCGGCCGAGCGGTTCCGCCGGCGGCGCCAGCTCACCACCGGGACGATCGCCTACGCCACCCGGCTGGTCGGGACCTAGGGCCGGCAAGCAGCGGAAGCGAGATGCGGAACTAGGCGTCCGCGACCGGCGGGCGACGATCCCTCGGCTGGTTGCGATACCGCTGCCAGGCCGCCCGGCACGCATCGGCGGTGCCGTCCGGGTGCTGGCGATGCCATTCCTTGGTGAACGCATTGAACTCCAGGCTGGCCGGGGTGTTCGGCATCGGGGTCCCACGGGTTGTGTGCCAGTGGGCGATGGCATCGCCAAGGGTGGCGCCACCGTCGGCCAGGAACGCCCGCATGTGGCCGTCGAACCGGAACGACGGCCCGATCTCGGCCTCGAAGAACGCCCGGAGGACCGAGGTCGACCGCTGGCCCGGGGGGATCACGGTTGCCCGGTCCAGCGGCCCGCGCAGCTGGGGCCCGGCGCTGCGGACCGGTGTCTGCTCGGTGATCTCCCGCCCGGCCAGACGGGCCGCAATGCGCTCCACCAGGTCGAGCTTCGGTCCCCGGGCCGCAACACCGAGCCGGCGAGCGAACGGCTGCAGCTCCGCCATCGTCCAGTACCAGCGACGGAACTCCGCCTCCGCCATGGCGGCATCGAGAGGTGGGCGTTCGTCCACCGAACGAACGATAGGCGCTGGTTTCGGCCATCGCTTCCGGACCGATCCGCCGGTTGTGTACGGTGCAGTCGTGGATGATGATCTGCAGCTCGGGCTCAGGATCGCCAACGACGGGGCGACCTTGGCGCTCACCACCTTCGGCCAGGAGCTCGCCGTTACCCGCAAGGACGACGACAGCCCGGTCACGGCCGCCGACCTCGCCGTCGAGGAGCTAATCCGGGCCGACCTGGCAGAGGCTCGACCAGACGACGCGGTGCTCGGGGAGGAGTTCGGCCTCGTCGGCTCCGGCGACCGGGTCTGGATCATCGACCCCATCGACGGCACCCGGTCCTACGCCAGTGGCGATCCGAACTGGCGGGTCCAGATCGCCCTTGCGGTCGCGGACCGGATCACGGTGGCCGTCGTAATCTCGCCGGCGCTCGGGATCCAGTGGTGGGCGACCAAGGACGGTGGGGCCTTCGAGGCGCCGTGGCCGTCCACTACCGCAACGCCGAAACGGCTCGCCGTGTCGACCGTTGACCACCTGACCGCAGCCACCGCCGACGCCTTCCCGGCCAGGGACCGCCCTCGGCTGGTGCCGCTCAACCTGGCGCCGAGGAGCCCGTTCTCCCTGGCCGATCTGGTCCGGGGCAAGCTCGACGTCGTCCTGGCCGAGTGCTGCGCCGTCTGGGACCACGCACCGTGGATCCTGCTGGTCGAGGAGGCCGGCGGCCGGTTCACCGACGTCGAGGGCGGCCGATCCGGGGACCTGGGCGGCGGGCTCTACTCGAACGCCGCCGTCCACGACGCCATGCTCGACCACCTGGACTATCCGCCAACCGGTCGGCGCTGAGGACTCGAGCGACCTGAGGTCCCGGGCTGCTCCAAGCCCCGACTACGAGCCGCAGAACGGCGGCCCGTTGGGATCAGGCGTGCACGGGAATCCGACCGGCGCAGCGTAGGGCGGCCCGGGTGCCCGATCGACGAGCGCTAAGAGGACCTGCTCGGCTGAGGCGTCGTCCAGACCGTCGGTGCTCATGATGAACGTGATCCGGAAGCTTGCCGTGACGTCATCGTCGAAGGTGAGCGAGACGCTTTGCCCTGGAGCGTTTCCCCAGACGAGCCCATCATCGGCAAGGGAGTACTCCAGACAACCCCCGATCCGTTGACACGCCCGCTCCCACGCCTCCAGATCCGATCCGACACCGAGGGCGAACGTGGTGAACTGAATGGAGAACCGGTCGAATCGACAAGACCCTTCGAGCTCGAAGTCGCGATCGTCGTAGACCGATGGACGCGAGCCAAGCTGGAAGTCTGGGCTGACATCGGAGATAACGAATCCGAACTCACCGCCAAGCGCAGTGACGGTGTCGTTGAACCCTGGACCCTCGCAAAACTGGACGAGGTTCTCGAACGTCCCATCAGCAGGAACCTCCGTGAGCACCGGCTCCTCGACTGCCACGATCGTCGTCGTCGAGAGCTCCTGCTCGGTCGCCGACGGTGCGGGTGCCGAGGGGCTGGAGGTGTCGCTTGGCGCACCGCCAGCTGCTGACTCCTCAGCCTGGGTCCCGGTATCGCCGTCAACGCTTGGGGGAACAGCGGTAGTCGAGGCGCCACTCGCATCGGGCCCAGACGGGCTGGCGCAGCTCGCCATCAGGCCCAGCAGTATCGCAACGCCCAGTAGAAAACCAGGCAGTGTCCGGGCACCCATTCGATCTCCTTCGATGCGAGGTTGCTCGTCGCCGGCTACCGACTACACGCACCCTAGGCGCTGCTCCCGCCTCGAACATGTCGAGTGTCCCGGTCGAAGTGCAGCAGGAGCCCGCGCTTGACCAAGGACACTCACGCCCCTCCCAGCTAGGAATTATTCGATCCGCAGGCCGCTGATGGCCCGGGAGATCACCAGCTGTTGGATCTGCTCGGTGCCTTCGAAGATGTCGTAGATCTTTGCGTCACGGTGCCACCGTTCGACCGGGTACTCGCTGACGTAGCCGTACCCGCCGAGGATCTGCATGGCCCGCTCGGTCGACCAGACGGCGACTCGACCGGCCTTGAGCTTGGCCATCGAGCCTTCGGCGTTGACGAACTTCTTCTGCTTGCCGAGCCAGGCCGCCCGGTGGGTCAGGAGGCGAGCGGCGTCGATCTCGGTGATCATGTCGGCGAGCATGAAGGCGATCGACTGGTTCTCGATGATCGGGCGACCGAAGGCAACCCGCTCCTTGGCGTAGTCCAGTGCGTACTCATAGGCCGCCCG
>JBCCFN010000294.1:0-6066 GCA_039029715.1 Actinomycetota bacterium
GATGCGTGTCGCTCGGCCGCGTGCACGGGGCCGGAAACGGCGCAGCGTCGGGCCCTCGTCGGCGAAGCACGCCAGCACGTAGAGCTCTTCTGGATCTTGGTCGTCGTTGTTGACGGCGTTGGCGACGGCGCTGGCTAACACCTTGCGCACGTCGGCGGCGATGTGCCGATCCGTGAACTGCAGGACCTCGTCGGCGGTCTGCACATCGAGACCGCGGATGAGGTCGAGCACCTCGCGGGCCTTCGACCCGACCGACGGCCCGACCACGCCCCGCTCCTCGAGCAGGTCCATCAGTCGGCCGGCCCGAGCGAACCCGACCCGGAGCTTACGCTGCAACATCGACGTCGATCCCAGCTGGGATCGGACCACCAGCTCCATGGCCTGGAGCAGCAGGTCGTCGTCCTCCTCGTCCCCGGTGGAGCCACCGGGCAACAGGGACCCGGCCTCACCGCCACCGGCCTCCTCACCGAGGACCCGGCTGTCGTAGTGGACCTCCGGGGCCTGCTGGATCCAGTGGTCGACGATGGCCGACACCTCGTCCTCGGTGACCCACGCCCCCTGGAACCGGGTCGGCGTGCTGGTGGTCCCGTCGTTGAGCAGACCGTCGCCCCGGCCGACCAGCCGCTCGGCGCCCGGCTGGTCGAGGATGACCCGGCTGTCGGTGAGGCTCGACACCGCGAAGGCCAGCCGGGCCGGGACGTTGGCCTTGATCAGGCCGGTGATGACGTTGGTCGACGGTCGCTGGGTTGCGATGACCAGGTGGATACCGACCGCCCGGGCCTTCTGGGCGATCCGACAGATCGACTCCTCGACGTCCCGAGCGGCAACCATCATCAGGTCTGCCAGCTCGTCCAGGACGACCACGATGTAGCTCAGCCGCTGATATTCGGTGCTGGAGCCGTCCGGGTTGACCTTGGGGTCGAAGCGGCCCTCGTCGACCGACTTGTTGTAACCGTTGAGGTCCCGAACGCCGACCTCGCTCAGCAGGTCGTAGCGCCGCTCCATCTCTCGGACCGCCCAGGCCAGCGCATTGGCCGCCTTCTTCGGGTCGGTCACCACCTCGGTCAAGAGGTGGGGAAGCCGCTCGTACTGGGTCAGCTCGACCCGCTTCGGGTCGACGAGGATCAGCCGGACCTGATCCGGGGTCGACCGCATGAGAATCGACGTCAGCATCGAGTTGATGCAGCTCGACTTGCCGGACCCGGTCTGGCCGGCGACCAGCAGGTGGGGCATCGAGGCCAGATTGGCCATGATCGTCTTGCCGGTGATGTCCCGACCGAGGGTGACCTCGAGCGGATGGACCGCCTGGGACGCCTCCTCCGATACCAGTAGGTCGCCGACGGTGATGACCTGGCGGCGGACGTTCGGGACCTCGACCCCGATCGCCTGCTTGCCGGGGATCGGGGCCAGGATCCGGACATCGGGGGTGGCCATGGCGTAGGCGATGTCCTTGTGGAGGGTGGTGACCCGGCTGACCTTGACCCCGGGGCCGAGCTCCAGCTCGAACCGGCTCACGGTCGGTCCGACGACCACACCGATCAGGCGGGTCTCGACCCCGTGCTCGGCCAGGGCGTGCTCCAACTGTCGACCGGTCTGCTCGACCGAGGCCCGGTCGACGTCCTGTGATTCGCTTCGGTCGAGCAGGTCCAGGGTCGGGAGGTGCCAGATCCCATCCGGGGGCTGGGGGGCGGCCAGGGCCATGCCCTCGACCACCGTGGTCTGGGGGATCTCGATGACCGGGGCGGCCGGCGGCTCGGCAAACCCGGCGTCGGTACCGTCGTCCCAGTCGTCAGCCGCGGGGAGCCCGTCATCGGCACGGGTCAGGTCCCCGATGCCGTCGTCGTCTGGGCGACGGAGGTCGATGTAGACATCCTCCTCCCCCGGTGCCGGACCGCCCGGGTCGTCCTCGAACATCGAGGCCAGGCCCCGGGGCCGCTCGGTGCGGGAGTCGGGCGGATCATCGGCGTCACCGCCACGGCGGCGCAGGTTCGGGCCAGACCAGCCGGCGGCCCGGTTGCGAAGGATGGCGAACCGGTCGGCCAGCGAGTCGGCGGCGGTGCCGAGGGACATCGACGTCAGCAGGACTCCGGCCCCGATGATCAACACGATGGTCACGGCGATCTCACCGACCAGGCCCAGGTATCGCTCGATCGTGCCGCCGAGCAGGACGCCGACCCATCCGCCGGCACCGCTGAGCTCCTCGACCGGGGACGACCAGTACGGCCGGCCGCCGATCAGGTCGAGAATGCAGAATGCCGCCACCCCGAGGGCGGCCCAGGGGGCGATGGCCATGAGCCGGGCCCCCAACGGTTGGGGCTTGCGCCGCTTGCGCTTCTTCGACCGCAGGACCAACCAGGCCCCGGCCAGGAGGCCGACGGGGACCAGGAAGCGGGCAAGCCCGAACAGGGCGCCGCTGGCCGTTGTCAGGCCGTCACCGATGATGCCGGTCGAGCCGGTGTAGAGGCCGAGACCGAGAATGACACCGAAGCCGGCGAGGGCCAGCGCCACGATGTCCCGACGATCCTGGGCGCGACGCTTTGCGGTCTTCTTGCGTGCCGGTTTCCGTCCGCCCGTAGCCCCTCGACCGGAACCAGAGCTGTTCCGAGTTGATGTTGCCACAGTTCCTTCAGACTAGCGGTTCTGAGCCGCCAGGGGCGGGAGCCCCATCACATCGATCGATCGGTGCGGCCGGTCGGTGGTTCGGTCGCATCGATCGGCCACCACCCGTGGACTGCGTCCCCGGCCGCCCGATCGTAGGTCCACCAGTGCCCGGGAT
This sequence comes from Actinomycetota bacterium, assembly GCA_039029715.1. Taxonomy (GTDB): domain Bacteria; phylum Actinomycetota; class Acidimicrobiia; order Acidimicrobiales; family SZUA-35; genus JAHELU01. The sequence goes on from JBCCFN010000294.1 coordinate 2,777, forward strand.
GGGGCTGATCATGCCGCTGATCGATGGCCAGGCCGGCCAGGTGACACCACAGCAGGGTGCCGACGCCTCCGTGGCCGATCACCACGACGTCGGCTGGCCCGTCGGCCAGCAGATCGGCCAGCTCGGTCCGGATCCTGGTCTGGCCATCGACCGCCCGCTCCCAGCCGTGGGGCGAGTCTTCCGGATTGGCGAAGAAGGCCGAGGAGACCTCGCCGTAGACCGGTTCGGGCAGGAACCCGGTCGCCGACCGGTCGATCTCGCCGGTGCCGGGACGGACCTCGGCCACCAGGCCGTGGCGGGCCTCGATCACCGCTGCGGTCTCGACGGCCTTGACCTCGTCGCTACTGACGACCAGGCCGGCCGATGCAAACCACGGCTGGCCGGCCAGGGCCTCGGCCCGGGTCCGACCCCGGTCGGTCAGTCCCCATCGGGCCACCGGGACGTCGCCGTCGATCACCACCTCGGGGTGGCTGACGTAGCGGAGCAGCGCCATCGACCGGTGGAGTCGCCCTGGTCAGTCGTCGCCGGCTTCGTGGGCTCCGAGCACGACCGGGACGATCATCGGCCGCATCCGGGTGCGCTTGTTTATGAACCGACCGAGTGCCCGCCTGGCCGCCCGCTCGAAGTCCTGCCGGTTCCGTTTGCCTGCCGCCAGGGCGTCCTCGACCGCTTCCCGGACGGCGAGGGTGGCGTCCTTGCGGAGCTGGTCGCCCTCCTCACCATCGACCCAGCCTCGGCTGATGACGTCCGGCTCACCGAGGATCTCGGCGTTCGCCCCGACGATCGACAGCGCGACCACGACCGAGACGAAGCCGTCCTGGCCGAGTATCCGCCGTTCGAGCAGGACGTTCTCGTCCAGGGCACCGACGGTGCCGGCGATGTAGATGTAGTCGGCCGGGATGTCTTCGGTCCGGGTCAGACCATCATCGGTCAACAGGACCGAATCACCGTCTGCACAGATCATCACATGGTCGGGGGCGAGGCCCATCCGGGTGGCCAGCCGGGCGTGCTCGGCCATGTGGCGGTACTCGCCGTGAACCGGGATGAACCACTCCGGCTGCACGATGGAGTGCATGACCCGCAGCTCCTCGGCCTTTGCGTGGCCGGTGGCGTGGACCATGGCTATTGCCGAGTGGACCACCTCGGCACCTCGACGGACCAGACCGTCGATCACCCGGGTCACCCCCATCTCGTTGCCCGGGATCGGGTGCGACGAGAGGATGACGCAGTCACCTTCGTGGATGGAGAGCCACTTCGAGTCCCCGCTCGCCATCCGGGCCAGTGCGGACAGCGGCTCACCCTGGGACCCGGTGGAGATCACGCACAGTTCGCCGTCCGGAATGTCGTCGACGTCCTCGATGTCTCGGAGGCTGGCGTCCGGGATGGTGAGCAGTCCCATCTGGCGGGCCAGCGCCACGTTGTTGTTCATCGACCGACCCAGGGTGGCGATGGTCCGGCCAGTGGCGATGGCCGCATCGGCGATCTGCTGGACCCGGTGGATGTGGCTTGCGAAACAGGCGATGACGATCCGCCGCCCGTCACGGGCCCGGAACAGGTCGTGGATCGACTGGCCGATCGAGGTCTCCGATGCCGAGAATCCCGGCTCCTCGGCATTGGTTGAGTCGCACAGGAACAGCCGGATCCCGTCGTCCTTCGACAGGTGCCCGAGGCCGGCGAGGTCGGTCAGCCGGGAGTCCACGGGGCTCATGTCCAGCTTGAAGTCGCCACTGTGGAGGACCACGCCCTGGGGGGTGTGAAAGGCGGTGGCGAAGCCGTGGGGCACCGAGTGGGTGACCGGGAAGAACTCCATGTCGAACGGTCCGACATCGATCCGGTCGTTGTCCGAGACCTCGATGAAGGTGGCCTGGTCCAGGACGCCCCGCTCGGTGATGCGGTTCTTTGCCATCCCGATGGTGAGGGGCGAGCCGATGATCTTCAGCGGTACCTCTTCGAGCAGGTGACTCAGGGCCCCGATGTGATCCTCGTGGCCGTGGGTGACCGCAACGCCCTCCACCCGATGGGCGTTCTCCCGGAGGTAGCTGAAGTCGGGTAGGACGAGGTCGACGCCGGCCATGTCGTCGTCGGGGAACATCAGGCCGCAATCGATGAGCATGATGCGGCCGTCGATCTCGACGGCCGCACAGTTTCGCCCGATTTCGCCCAATCCGCCCAGGAAGACGATGCGTACCGGCGCCGCCACTACTCCGACGCCCGTCCGAGAGCGGCGAGCACCGAACTGCAGCGCTGGTCCATGTCATCGGGGGTCGGCCCCATTGGGAGCCGACAGTCGCCGACGGTGACGCCCAGCATGTTCATCATCGCCTTGGTCGGCACCGGACTCGGGGCGTCGTCGTAGGCGAAGTGGGCGTAGGCGGGCAGCATGCGGCGGTTGAGCTCGATGGCCTCCGCCACCCGACCGGCCCTGTAGGCGGTGATCATGTCCTGCATCAGTTGGCCAACGTAGTGCGTGACGACGCCGACCACGCCGACCGCCCCCACCGACAGCAACGGCAGCGTCAGGCCGTCGTCGCCGGAGTAGATCTCGAAGGAGGGATCGACCTCGGCCAGCCGGGCGGCCACGTCGGCCGTCTCCCCCGGATCGCCTGCGGCGTCCTTGAGGGCGGTGACGTTGGCGATCTCGGCCAGGCGGACGATGGTGTCGGAGCCGATCTTCCGGCCGGTGCGACCGGGTACGTCGTAGATCATGACCGGCCGGTCGGTGGCGGCGGCCCCGGCGGCGAAGTGCTGGTACAGACCCTCCTGGGAGGGACGGTTGTAGTAGGGGGCCACGCTGAGGATGGCATCGGCGCCGGCCTCGGTGGCCATCTCGGTGTTGGCGACCGAGGAGCGGGTGTCGTTGCTCCCCGCCCCGGCCACCAGGGGCTTGCCGGGGATGGCCTCGCGCACGGCGACGAAGAGATCGCGCTGCTCCTCCTTGGTGATCGTGGGCGACTCACCGGTGGTGCCGGCGACCACCACGCCGTCGTTGCCGTTGTCGACGAGGTGACGGGCCAGCTTCTGGGCACCGTCGAGGTCGAGCTTGCCGTCTGCGGTGAACGGCGTGACCATTGCGGTGAGCACTGCTCCGAACTGGGCCATTGGTGTCTGTCCTTGCACGAGACTGCACGAGCTCGGTCAGGTTACCGCAGGTTGGCGGGTGGCCTGGAGGGTGATTTCTTCCGGTGCCGGCGGGCCATCGGGCGCTGCCGTGCGGCACGCCTCGACCCTCAGGACAAGGCGGGCCGCTCGGCCTCGAAGGCCGTCCGCAACGAACGCGTCCCGGCCAACGA
>JBCCFN010000295.1:0-6021 GCA_039029715.1 Actinomycetota bacterium
CCCCGCCACCATCGACGATCGCTTCTTCGTGGCGGTCGTCGACTCCGGCGACCTGGTCGGCGGAGCCGAGCAGGTCGAGATCGCGGCAGCCGTCGTCGAGCCGCCGGGCGACCCGGCGACCAATGGCACCGCGGCAGGCGAGCTCGCCGATCGGCCGCAGGCGAGCGAGGGATCGGACGGCGAGGCGGAGCCCGATCCGTCAATCGAGCCGGCGCCCGCCGACGACGTCTGCCTCGATCTCGACCTGCTCGTCTCCGCCGACCAGGTCGCCGGAGTCGACGACCTCCTCGAAGACGAGATCGTCGAGGATGGCGGCGAGGTCGACCGTGCTGATCGGGTCCGGTCCTCGGTCGACCGGGACGGCCTTGACCTGCGGGAGGTCGTCTGGGTCGATCGACTCCGACCGCTGCTCGCCGCCGGGCGCCGGTTCCGCCGGTGGTTCCGGTGCCGGCTCGGCTGCCTCGTCCGCCGCCGGTTCCCCGGGGTCCGATGCCGGCTCCTCGTCTGCCGGGTCCGGTCCCAGGAGGTCGTCGAACAGGCCGTCGAAGACCGACGGGTCGAGCGGGCCGTCCTCGGGAAACTCGTCGTTGTCGTCGCCCGGTCGAGGTGGAGGAGGCTCGAACTCAGAGGTCCAACTCATCCTCTGGTTGTCCTCCGATCCGACTCGAGCCCATGACGGTTCGTTGGTCGCCAACCCGTCGACCGGCTCCGTTCCAGCGCCGTCGCCCGGGTCCCTGACCGCCCGCCAACCTGAGCCCAATAGCGTACCCGAAAACGGTCGGTGCTCCCGGACCGCCCAGCGTTCACCAGGTGGTCACGGGAGCACCGTGAAGTTCGGTCAGAATGCACCACAATCGATCTGATCAGTAGTACTGTCCGTCTCGATGTAACTAACACTGCCCGTCGGTCCGAAAGGTCTGGCGGGCAGTTCGCTTGTTACCGACCCTCACCGGCGCCTTGGACGGGTTGCCCTCGCCTCGGCCCCTGTTCGGGTCTGTCCGTCACCAGCGGCGAACCGGTGGCGACGTGGTCTGCGTCCGCCTGTCTAACTAACCGTCATCCTAGCTTCTGCGGACCAGGTGATTCTGTCCTGGCCAGCCGTGTCCCGTCAGCGTTGCGCCTCGGATCGGTCGAGCTTCACCTCCGGTTCACCGTCTGCCCGGTCTTGCGACCGAACCGCCCGGTTTCCCGTCGGATCTTCCCAGCTTCCTCAGCGTTCCGCCGCCGTTGTTCAGCTGACTGATGATCATCCTTGTGGCTGCTCCAATCGGGGGTCAAGAGGTTTCTCGCAATCCCCAGGGTTGTCCTCAGGATTTCTTTCTCGTCCCCAACAATCGGCGTGGTGTCCACCGGTTTTCCACCGGTTCATGCACAACCAGCTCGGGCCGAATCGGGCCCGACCACGGGTCGAGCGGTCAGTTCCGTCCGACGTCGGTGTGATCCTCGGCCGCAGCCGTCACCGCACCGTCGGCCAGCATCTGCTGGTAGCGGGCGATCTCGGCCCGACCGACCACCATCCAGTGGACCTCGTCCGGGCCGTCCGCCAGGCGGAGGGTCCGCTGCTGGGTGTACATCTCGGCCAGCGGGGTGTGCTGGGACACACCGAGGGCGCCGTGCATCTGGATCGCCTGGTCGACGATCTTGCAGACCCGCTCCGGGACCATGGCCTTGACCGCCGAGACCCAGACCCGGGCTTCGGCGTTGCCCATCAGATCCATGGCCTTCGCCGCCTTGAGGACCATCAACCGCATCGCCTCGATCTCGGTCCGGGCCCGGGCGATGATCTCGGTATTGCCGCCGAGGGCGACCAGCGGCTTGCCAAACGCCTCCCGGCTGAGCCCGCGGGTCACCATCAGCTCGAGGGCCTTCTCGGCCGCACCGATCGAGCGCATGCAATGGTGGATCCGGCCCGGGCCGAGCCGGAGCTGGGAGATCTCGAATCCCCGACCCTCGCCGAGCAGCATGTTCGACGCCGGCACCCGGACGTCGTTGAACCGGATGTGCATGTGGCCATGCGGCGAGTCGTCCCGGCCGAACACGTGCTGGGCACCGACGATCTCGACCCCGGGGGTGTCGATCGGGACCAGGATCTGCGACTGCTGCTTGTGGGGCGGGGCGTCCGGGTTCGACCGGACCATCGTGATCATGACCTTGCAGCGGGGGTCACCGGCGCCGGAGATGTAGTGCTTCTCCCCGTTGATGACGTACTCCTCGCCGTCCCGGACCGCGGCGGTGGCCACGTTCTTTGCGTCGGAGGAGGCGTGGTGCAGCTCGGTCATGGCGAACGCGGAGCGGATCTCACCGTTCAGCAGCGGCTCCAGCCACTGCTTCTTCTGCTCCGGGGTGCCGACCCGCTCCAGCACCTCCATGTTGCCGGTGTCTGGAGCCGAGCAGTTGAGCGACTCCGACGCCAGCCGGTTCTTGCCGAGCTCGGTTGCGATGTAGGCGTAGTCCAGGTTGGTCAGCCCGCCGACCTCGGAGTCGGGGAGGAAGAAGTTCCACAGCCCGTTGGCCTTGGCCTTCGACTTGGTCTCCTCGAGCAGGTCGAGCTGCCCCGGGGCGTAGCTCCACGGGTCCGGCTTGTTGACGTCGAGCTTGTGGAACTCGATCGACATCGGCTGGACCTCGTCGGCGATGAACGCCTTCACCTTCTCCAGGAACGGGCGGGCCCCTTCGGACATGGCGAGCTGGTTGAGCTCGCCGCCGAAGTCGTCGAGGTTCAGTGGCTGGACTGGCATGGGAGGCTCCCGGGGGTCGCGGACATTCGGCCATCGTGTGGCCCAATGATGCCACCGAGGCTGCGGCGGGACCTCATTGACCGGCGGTCAGAACCCCTCCGGACACCACGGGGCGACGGGCCAGGAGAAGGTCCGGGAGAACGTGCCGACCGCGTCGTCGTCGCCGACGAGATGACCGGCCTGGCGAAGCCCGGCGGTGGCGACCTCGCCCAGGTAGGCGGCGCCGAGGCCCAGGGTGGAGACCCGGACGGTCGGCTCGTCCTCGGTCCTGGCGCAGCTTGCGGTGCCATCGTCTGCGACGTCGAGGGCATAGGTGCCGGCGATCGAGGTCCGGAACGGCCGATCGTCTGGGGCGGCCCGCGCGCTGCGGTCCATCACCTCGAACACCACCCGACCGGCTCGGTCGTACCGTCGGGCCGAGAGCGCCGCCTCCGGATCGAGCACCCGGAGGTGGATCCCGTCGCTGTGGGCAAGCCCGATCGCCCGGGCATTGCCGGCCAGCCAGGGCAGGATGGTGTCCGGCGGGATGGTCCAGGCCTTGACGTGGGGGAACAGGTCGATGCTCGACAGGTAGAACCACAGCGTGTGTTCGGCGAGGTCGTCGACCGCGGCGAACTCCACCACGTGGGTGGTTCCCTCCGGGAGATCGTTGTCGGTCCAGTGGGACTTCTGGCGGTACAGCACGTAGCCGACCGGCCGATCGTCGCGATGGGCCACCACGTACCGGCGGGTGCTCTGGCCCTCCCGCATCCACTCGTGATCGGGGAGGACCCGGTGCTCCCACCAGGCGTCGTTGCGGGCGAAGCGGCCGGGGTGGCGACGACGGGCCTCCTCGTGGATCCCCGGCAGGAGTTCAGCAGCCGCCTCGGCCTCCATGATGCTGAGTCGATCCGGCGTCGCCGGCCGCTCCAGGCCGGCGACCCGGGCGTCGAGGGTGGCCTGGACGATGGTGGTCGCCTGGCCGTAGCCGAAGCGGCTGTAGATCGGGATCTCCGAGGCCCAGAGAATCGACACCGGCTCGCCGGCCCCGATGGCGTGATCGAAATGGGTCCCGATCAGCTCGGTCAGGATGCCTTGTCTGCGGTGGGTGGCCGCCACGCTGACCCTGGTCAGCCCGGCGGTCGGCAGGTCCGCACCTCCGGGGACGGGCATCGACATCCGGTACGAGCCGATCGTCCCGACCACCTCGTCGCCGTCGAAGGCGGCGTGGGTCCGGTCGAGCCCGAGGACCTGGCGGAGGCGGTCATCCTCGCCGTCCTGGGGGTCGTCGCCGAAGGCCCGGGTGATCGCCCTCGTGTAGCGCTCGGCCTCGGCCTCGCCAACGGTCCGGATCTCCAGCGCCATGGGGCGGAACCTAGCAGGGCGACGCGTCGCCGTCCGGCGAATTCCGACCCCGGGCCTGGCCGGTCGGTCCTCTATACTCCGCGCCGTGGAGCCCTGCCACTGCGGGCGAGTCCCGGCGCCGGATGATCGCTTCTGCGCCAACTGTGGGCGGGCCCTCGACGATGCCGCTGGACCGGGCACCGCCGGTGGGTTCCTGCTCGGCGGGACGACGTCGTCGCCGGTGCAGACCTCGGTTGCCGTCACCCGCTCGCCGACCCGGCTCTGGTGGAGCCTGGCCGGGGTTGCGCTGGTCGGCGGGCTGGTGTTCGGCCTGGTCCGCTGGCCCTCGTCCGAGCCGGCTCCGACCCGCCCGGACGAGGAGGCGGCGGTTGCCGGCGATGACGGCGACCAGTCCGATCCGGACGGGGCGTCGACCCGACCGGACGTCGACGACCCTCCGGCCGCAGACGAGGACCGGCCAGATGACGAGGCGTTCGAGGCCGACGCCGCCGATCCGGGCGACGGTGAGGTGGCGACCATCGACTCGCTGATCGGCCAGGCCACCGGTCTGGTCCTGGCCTTCGGCAGCGCCGACGGTCCGGTCGGCTTCGTCGACCTCGACACCGGCGAGGAGTGGACCATCCCGGTGCGAGGGACCCCCCAGGGTCTGATCGGCACCGACCTGGTGACCGAGAGCGAGGGTCGGATCCTGGTGGTCGATCTCACCGAGCCGGACCGCGAGCCCGTCCTCCTGGCCGACCAGAACGCCGGCGGGTTCGCCGACTTCGCAACCGTTCGCGGCGGGCTGGTCTGGCTGCTCCGCAGTGCCGGTCCCGCCGAGGATCGGTTCCTCATCCAGTCCTTCACCCCGGACGGCGACCTCACGTCCGAGCGGGAGATCGATCCGTGGTTCGGGTTCCTCGGCAGCCAGAGCGCCGTCGGCGGTGAGCTGGTCAACGGCAGCAGCGGTGGCATCTACCGGTGGACCGATGGCGTGTACCTCCGGGAGGCCGAGGGCCGGTTGCTTGCGGTCGGTGAGGATCTGGTGCTGGCCCACCAGTGTGACGAGGTCCTCCGCTGCCGCAACCGGTGGCTGTACCGGGACGACCTGACCGCCGGCCCGGACCTGCCGGCCCCACCCTCGGTCGTAGGGGCGGCCTACGATCTCGTCGGCGGGGACCGGTGGTTGTTCCGGCTGTCGTGGGCGAACGGGTCCCAGCGGCTGATCGACGTGGCGACCGGTGAGGAGCTGCCGGTCGATCTCGGCGAGCGGTTCGGCTCGGCCAACCGGTTCGCGGTGTCGGACGACGGGCGCTGGTTGGTCAGCGACGAAGGCGTCTACCCGGTCATCACCGACCTGGAATCCCTGACCCCGTATCGGTTGGAGACGAGGGCTGGCTTCGAGTCCAGCTATCTGTTCGTCGACCGCTCGGTCTTCGCCTCAGGGGCTGCACCCGGCTGACGCGGAGCGGCCCGACCGACCCCGGGAACGTGTCCCAGGGTCGATCGGGCCGAGGTCGGACCGCGGTGGCGGCTCAGACCAGGGCGTCGACCCGGTCGTCGTTGGCCGTCGGCTCGAGCGACTCCTCCGGTGGTGCCGACAGCCCGGCCTCACCCTCGATGTCGATGGTCGGCAGCAGCCGGTCGAGCCACCCGGGGATCCACCAGTTGGCGTCGCCCATCAGCTTCATCGTCGCCGGGACCAGGATGATCCGGACCACGGTGGCGTCGACGAAGATGGCGGTGGCCAGACCGAGGCCCATCATCTTGATGATCGGATCCTCGCCGAGCACGAAGCCGAGGAAGACCGAGATCATGATCAACGCCGCCGAGGTGATGACCCTGGCCGTCCCGGCGATGCCGTGGATGACCGAGGCGTCGTTGTCGCCGGTCTTGAGGTACTCCTCCCTGACCCGGGACAGCAGGAACACCTCGTAGTCCATCGACAGGCCGAACAGGA
>JBCCFN010000296.1:0-5979 GCA_039029715.1 Actinomycetota bacterium
GTCGATCGCACGCCGCCGCCGCTGTCACCGCTGGATCTCGGGCCCCTGCTCACCGAGGCCGCTGCGTTGGGGCCGCTGGCGGCCGCAGTGGCGGCACCGGAGCACGAGGTCCCGATGACACCGACGACCTGCTCGTCCGCAACGATGGTCTGGGCCGCAGCCTGACCACCATCGGCGGAACAGAGATCATCCAGGCCGGTGCCGATGCTGACATCGAAGCCTTCGATCTGGCCATAGTCGGCGATGGCGAGCTCGACGCCACGCTGGTTTGGAATGCCGAGGAAGGCGACATCGCCGGTGATGGCGTTCAGGGAGCGAATCTGGATCTCCGACCCAGACTCGACCCGCACCTCACCGAGCGGACCGGCCTCGCTGGCCTCGGTCTCGTCGTCGCCGCAAGCCGCAGCAATGAGACTGAGCGCCGTGAGAAGCGCCAAAAGGCGCCAAAGCTTGCTCTTCATACCCTCTCCTCTTGGGTCGTTCGTGCCCTACGTCACGCGGGCGGAAGGAAGGGTAGTGGACCAACAGGCTGCTGCAACAGATGCTCGGGCCAAACGGCAACCCGACGGACACCCGCCGAATCATCGTTTCCCGTTGATTCTCAGTGAAATTGTAGTGTTCCAGCGGACCTCGACGGGGATTGCTCCAACCACGGGCCGGCGCCGGCACTTCGTTGAGATTTGGTATCGAGTTCCTGAACCGGAGGGTGGCCGGTAGGTGGCTCAGTCGTCGTCGCAGGCTTTGAGGACCCGCCCGATCGGAACCGGGACGGTCCACGATGACTCCGGCCGGTGATGCTCGGCCGCCCATGCCACGGTCAACGGATCGGCGTCGGCGGCGCGCAGGAGCTCGGCACCGAGCTCTGGATGGCGGCGATAGGCGCCGAGGCGGGCCTTGATCCCTCGCGGTGGACCAGCGGCCTCCGCCGCCCACCGAGCGGCCCGCCCATCATCGGCGACGCCCCAGAACACGGTGGCGGCCACCCGGGCCGGGGTCCGCAGGCCGCTGACGACCTTCCCGGCATCGTGGAGCAGCGCAGCGGCGACGACCGGACGGTCGGGCGGCCGATCGGCCGGGGCGACGCCGGCCGCAACCAGTTCGCGTGTCACCGCCCGGGCAACGGCCACCGCGTGGCGGCGGTCGGGGTTGTTCATCCGCTCCCAGAGGGCAATCTCACCCGGCAGGAGGTGCCGGCGGGCCCAGGCATCGTCTGCGGCCGATGGCGGACCGGGCCGGACGGCGCAGACGAACCGCTTGGTCAGGTGCCAGAGCCCGCCCACTGCCGACTCACCGGCGGTTGAGGACCAGCGCCGCAGCCAGGAGCCCGGCGACGGTCTTGGCGTCGGTGATCCGACCGTCGAGGCACATGGCGATCGCATCGGGCCACGGCACCCGGTGCAGCGTCATCGCCTGTTCCTCCGGACCCTCCCGCCGCTGGGGCACCGGGGTCAGGTCGGTGGCCAGGAAGAGGTGGCCGTACTCGTCGCAGAAGCCTGGCGAGTGGTGGACGTTGATCAGCGGCGCCATCGAGCCGGCCGTCATACCCACCTCCTCCTCCAGTTCACGGTGGGCGGTGACGATCGGTGGTTCGTCCGCCACATCCCGCTTCCCGGCCGGGATCTCGATCAGGTCGGCGTCGAGGGAGGCCCGGTACTGCTGGACCAGCAGCACGTCGTCGCCATCGACCGGGACGACCGCCACCGCGCCGGGGTGGCGGACCAGATCCCGGTCGAAGCGATCGCCGGACCGGTCCTCGATGGCGGCCACGTGGAAGCTGACGACCGCCCCCTGGTGGATCAGCCGCTCGTCGACCATGGCGAAGTCGTCTGTCGGGATCCGGCCCTTCTCCGACGTGGCCTCGGTGGTCATCGGACCGCGGTCTCGGCCCCGGATCCGTTGCCGGCCGGCGCCGGATCGACGACGTTGATCACGGGCTGGTCCTCCGACCGGTCGCCTGACCGCTCGTAGCGGGACGGGTCGGCGGCCTCGGCCCGAGCCAGGGCGGCGGCGACGAAGGCGTCGAACAGCGGGGCCGGCCGGTTCGGTCGACTCTTCAGCTCGGGGTGGGCCTGGGTCCCGATCCAGAACGGGTGGTCCTCGAGCTCGATGAACTCGACGAGCAGGCCGTCCGGCGACGTGCCGGAGCACCGGAAGCCGGCCTCCTCGAACCGGGACCGGTAGCGGGGGTTGAACTCGTAGCGATGGCGGTGCCGCTCGCTGACCACGGTGTCGCCGTAGATGTCTGCGACCTGGGATCCGTCCGCCAACACGGCGACGTATGCCCCGAGCCGCATCGTGCCACCGAGGTCGGTGACGCCCCGCTGGGTCTCCATCAGGTCGATCACCGGGTGGGGGCTGGTCTGGTCCAGGGTGTCGAACTCGCTGGAGTTGGCCCCGGAAAGGCCGAGCACGTTCCTGGCGAACTCGATCGTCATGACCTGCATGCCGAGGCAGAGGCCGAGACACGGCGTGCCGGACTCCCTGGCGAAACTGGCCGCCTCGATCTTGCCCTCGACGCCACGCTCGCCGAAGCCACCGGGGAGGACGATGCCGTCCAGCCCGGCCAACTTCTCGCCGACCATCAGCCCCTCGACCTGCTCGGAGGGGATCCACTCGATCTCGAGGTCGACCTCGTGGGTGAAGGCTGCGTGGCGAAGGGCCTCGGCCACCGACAGGTAGGCGTCCTGGAGGCTGACGTACTTGCCGACGATCCCGATCCGCAGCGGCTTCCATGCCCGCTCGACCCGGCGGACCAGATCTCGCCAGGTGGTCAGGTCCGGCTGCCCGGCGTCGAGGCCGAGCAGCCGGCAGACGTAGCCGTCCAACCCGGCGTCGTGCATCGTCAGCGGGATCTCGTACAGGCTGGAGGCGTCCGGGGCGTTGATCACGCCGTCGCTCGGGACGTCGCACAGGTCGGAGATCTTCTGCCGGAGCCCGTCCGAGATGCGGCGGTCCGAGCGGCAGACGATCACGTCCGGCTGTACGCCGCGGCTGCGGAGCTCGGTCACCGAGTGCTGGGTCGGCTTCGTCTTGAGCTCACCGGCCGGTCCGATGAACGGGACCAGGGTGACGTGGACATAGCAGACGTTCTCCCGTCCGACGTCCAGCCGGAACTGGCGGATCGCCTCCAGGAACGGAAGGATCTCGATGTCGCCGACGGTGCCGCCGACCTCGGTGATGACGACATCGACGTCGTCCTCGGCCAGCAGCGAGATCCGCCGCTTGATCTCGTCCGTGATGTGGGGGATGACCTGCACGGTCTTGCCCAGGTAGTCGCCCCGCCGCTCGGCCGCGATCACCGAGGAGTAGATGGAACCGGTGGTGGCGTTCGATGCTCGGGACAGGCTCTCGTCGATGAAGCGCTCGTAGTGGCCGAGGTCGAGGTCGGCCTCTCCCCCGTCATCGGTCACATAGACCTCGCCGTGCTCGAACGGATTCATCGTGCCGGGGTCGACGTTGAGGTAGGGGTCGAGCTTCTGCATCGTCACCCGCAGCCCCCGGGCCTTGAGCAGGCGCCCGAGGGAGGAAGCGGTGAGGCCCTTGCCCAGCGAGCTCACCACCCCTCCGGTGACGAAAATATGCTTGGTCAATGCACGCTCCTCGGTACCTAGCTTCGCTTCGATCCGCGGACTCGCCCCGACCGGTGGCAGGAACACTGGTGGCCCTCGTTCGGGGGCGGTGACCCCGGATCGCACGTGCAGCCTGTCGGCTCCACCCAAGCTAGCGCGTCCCGCCGGGTGCCGTGTCCGATCCACACCGAACCGCCGGGGTCCGCCGGCCCGGCGGGCTGGGGCCGGGCCGACAACCGGTGCCAAGATGGGCCGATGAACAGCTCCCTCGATCTCGTCGACCCGACCGATGTCGGCCTCGACCCCGCCCGCCTGGCCAGAATCGACCGGTTCGTCGCCGAGCGGTACCTCGACAGCGGGCGGTACCCCGGGTTCACTCTGCTGATCAGCCGGGCCGGCAAGATTGCCCACCTGTCGTTCCAGGGGATGGCGAACGAGGCGGCGGGGACGCCGATGACGGCGGACACCCTGGTCAGGATCTACTCGATGTCCAAGCCGATCACCTCGGTGGCGCTGCTCAGCCTGTACGAGGAGGGCCGGTTCAAGCTCGACGACCCGGTCTCGGCGTTCATTCCGTCGTGGGCCGACCTCCGGGTCTTCGCAGACGGGAGCGCAGCCAACTACACCACCCGGTTCCCGGAGCGGGAGATGACGGTCCGTGACCTGCTGACCCACACCTCGGGCCTGACCTACAGCTGGATGGGCCGCCATCCGGTCGATGGGCTGTACCGCCGGGCCGGCATCGACCAGGGTCACAAGTTGGATGCCTACGTGGAGTTGCTCGCCGAGCTGCCACTGCTGTTCTCGCCCGGAACGGCCTGGTCCTACAGCGTTGCCACCGACGTGATCGGCCGGCTGGTCGAGGTCATCGGTGGGCAGCCCTTCGACCGGTTCCTGGCCGAACGGATCTTCGACCCACTCGGCATGGTCGACACCGGGTTCTGGGTCGATGACGAACGGGCCGATCGACTTGCGGCCAACTATGCGGTCCCGGCCCTGTCGCCGTTCCCCCTTCCGGAAGGGGCCGAGGGAGAGGCCAAGGTGATGATCGATGCCGGGGACGCGGCCAGCCCGAGCCGTCGGCCGCCGACGTTCCTGTCCGGCGGTGGCGGGTTGGTCTCGACGATCGGCGACTATCACCGATTCACCCAGATGCTGCTCAACCGGGGCGCACTGGGCGATGCCCGGATCCTCGGCCGGCGGACGGTGGAGTACGCGACGATGAACCACCTCCCGGGCGGCGTCGACCTGGCGGCCATGGGCCAACCGGTGTTCAGCGAGACCCGCTACGACGGGGTCGGCTTCGGTCTCGGCTTCTCGGTTGTCGTCGATCCGGCAGCGGCCCAGGTCATCAGCTCACCCGGCGAATACGCCTGGGGCGGGGCGGCGTCGACCCTGTTCTGGATCGACCCGGCCGAGGAGTTGACCGTGATCGGCCTGACCCAGCTGATGCCGTCTTCGGCCTACCCGATCCGCCAGGAGCTGAAGGCGCTGATCTACGGGGCGCTGACCGAGTGAACTTCGTCGGCCATATCAAGGTGGCGCTCGACCAGCTCGACGACGGCGACCGGGCCGCCCGCGACGGCGCAGCCGACCCGACCGGGCTGCTCATCGGCTCGGCCCTGCCGGACATCGCGGCGATCGGTCGGTTCCGACTGACCGAGCCGGCGGCCGAGGCGTCGGTCCGCGCCGGCGTGGCCCTCCACCACCGGACCGATGACGCCTTCCACTCCCACCGCTGGTTCCGACACCACAGCGGCGCGGTGGCCACCGCGCTCAGCGAGGCCGGGCTTGGGCGAGGTGCGACCCGGGCGGTCGGCCATGTCGGGGTCGAACTGCTGCTCGACGGCTATCTGCTCGCCACCGATCCCGAGCTGGAGCCCCGGGCGGCCGCAGCGCTTGGCTCGGTGGCCGAACCGGGCCGGGGTCTGGTCGGAGTGGTCGACGACGACCGCCGGGCCGAGTGGGCCGATCACCTGGACCGCACCGCCCGCTGGGGCCTCCCGCCGGACTATCGAGACCCGCTGGCGGTCGCAGCACGGCTGCGCCGGATCCTCTCGGCCCGGCCCCGGCTCCGGTTCGCCTCGGCCGAGGTCGAGACGGTGGCCACGGTGCTGGCAGACGCACAGCCGGGGCTGGAGGCCGGAGCGGACGATCTGGTCGCCGATCTGGCCGAACTGGTCTGATCCGGGCGAGCCCGGGCGCCGATTGCCCGGGGCCGACGATCGCCCGGCCGGAGCCGGGATCGGTCAGCGCCCCGGCCGCTGCCGTCGAGCCTCGTCGATCAGTTCCTTGGCGAGGCCGACACGGTGTCCGAGGTCCGGCTGCTGTCCGCTGATGAGCAGCTGATCGAGGTGGCCCGGATGCTGTCCGGGCAGCCGGATTCGGGGACGGCACGGACCCACGCCAA
>JBCCFN010000297.1:0-5929 GCA_039029715.1 Actinomycetota bacterium
CCGAGGAAGCTCCGGCCGAGCAGGCCCCGGCCACCGACCCTCCGAAAGAGGAGGCGCCGCAGCCCCCGGCCGAGCCCAGCGGCCCGCCGGCCCTCGGTTCGATCAAGAGCAAGGCCGACGACAAGGGCTACGACGTGCACGGTCACGTCGAGCACTCCGTCCTGTTGCTCGGCCAGCAGGTGCTGATCCCGGGCCAGGCCGCGACCGGCGGCTTCATCCAGACCGGTGAGAACACCTACATGGCCTACTCCCCACTGACCGCGATGCTGCCGGTGGCGATCCAGGACAACAAAGAGGTGTTGAAGAAGAAGCCGAACCTCGAGGGCGAGAAGCTCTACCGGCGTCTGGCCCAGGAGTACACGGGCTCCAACGACTACAAGAAGCTCGCACCCGAAGCCCGGCGGGCGATCAACATCCTGACCTGCACCGATTGGAGCCTCGTCGACAAGCGGGTCCGGGAGAACACGATCAACCACCTCCTGCACTCGCCGATCTCGTTCGGCACGATCGGTTCGGTCGAGGCTCCGATCTCGACCGATACGGTCATCGACCTCGGCTACACCCACACCCGGGACAAGAACTGGACCGAGGTCGAGTACATGGGCAACAACGTGTACAAGATCACGGTGGTCTCGAACAACAACAACGGCTCGCACACCGGTCACGAGATGGGTACCGCCTACGTCGAGATGCCGGCCGGCACGTCGTTGCGTGAGGCCCAGAAGATCGGGAACGACATGATCCCGAGCAAGAACAAGAACAACAAGCTCACGATCGACCCTGCCGCTCGTGACCTGTTCGAGTCGCTCCCTCGTGGTGCGTCGCCGATGATCCTGTTCGAGCACCTCACCGAAGCGGAGCAGAACGCCTACTTCGAGGGTCGGGGGATCGAGACCGTCGGGAAGCCGAACCCGGACTGCAACCCGCTCGAGGGTGGCATCCTCGGCGGAACGCCGGCACCGGCTCCCGAGGAGCCCGCTCCGGAGGACCCGGCACCGGAAGCGGAGGAGCCAAGCGAGGATCCGGCCCCGGCGGACGAGGCTCCGGCTGAGGACCCGGCACCGCCGGCGGACGAGGCTCCGGCTGAGGACCCGGCTCCCCCGGCGGACGAGACTCCGGCTGAGGACCCGGCTCCGGAGGAGCCAAGCGAGGACCCGGCCCCGGCGGACGAGGCTCCGGCTGAGGACCCGGCACCGCCAGCGGATGATCCCCCGGCCGAGGAACCAGCGGCGGTGGAACCCGAGGATCCGCCCACACCGGAGCCGTCCAGCGACTCCAGCTGACCACCGGCGAACCCGCTGAACGCGACGCCCGCGGTGTGGGATGGCAACCGTCACCCACGCTGCGGGCAATGTCGTATACGGACCACCGGTAGAAGAAAGGCAATCCCAATCCATGACGACTAGCTCCGATGCGGTCGTAGGGGATCGTCGACGGGCCTGCGTGTTGCCGGTCGCCATTCCCCGCGTCGTGGGCGTCGCCCTCCTCCTTCTCCTCACCGCGTTGGTGGTTCCGTCCGCCGCCCAGGACGACGAGCGGGCACCCCTGGTTCGGATCGCCATCAGGGCCGACGAGGGCACTCTGAACCCGTTCCTCCCGGCAAACGACGTCACGATCACCCACGACCTGCTGATGCTGGTCTACGACTCGCTGTTCTGGACCCAGAGCCAGGTGGCACCGGACGAGTGGCTGGCCATCGGCGCCGAGCCGTCGGCCGACTTCCGAACCTGGACCGTCTCACTCCGTCAGGGCGTCCTGTGGCACGACGGCGAGCCGTTCACCGCAGACGACGTCGCCTTCACCTACCGGTACTTCCGGGACGTCGGCGGTTCCGGACGCTACGGCCACCACGTCTACCAGCACCCGACGTTCCAGACCGCGAACGTGATCGACGATCTGACCATCGAGCTGACGTTCGCCAACCCCATCACCACGTTCCCCCAGCTCCCCGGGGGCGATGTCCCGATCCTGCCGGAGCACATCTGGTCATCGATCGGCGACCCCCGGACCGAGGCCACCGACCTCCCGATCGGGACCGGCCCCTACCGCATGGTCGACCACCAGCCGGGCTCCTCCTACCGGCTGGAAGCCAATCCTTCATACTTCAACGGCACGCCCCTGGTCGACGTGCTCGAGCTGTCGGTGATCCCGGACGACCAGGCGGTGTACACCGCGCTGGAGGCCGGTCAGGTCGACATGGTGGCCCGAAGCACCCCGCTCTCCTGGATCGAGCAACTCGACCTGAACGACGACATCGAGATGCTGGTCGGTGGCCGCCAGCAATCGGTCCACCTCCAGTTCAACCTTGGGAACGAGCTGCTCCGCAACGGCGACGTCCGACGGGGTCTCGGCCTGGCCATCGACGTCGACACGGTGCTCGAGGCAGTCGAGGAGGGCGCAGGCCGTCTCGGCACCGACACCTGGACCCATCCGAACTCGATCTGGACCCGGGATCCGCTCGGTGCCCATCTGTCAGATCTCCTGGCGGCCGAGCAGCTGCTGCGGGCTGCCGGCTTCGCCGACGGTGCCGACGGCTCCCTGCTGGCCCCGGACGGCCAACCGGCTCGGTTCACCCTCGGGGTAGACGAGGCACGGCCCCGTCATTGGACGGCGGCCCAGTCGGTGGTCGACCAGCTGGCGGCGATCGGTGTCGGCGTGACGATCCAGCCGCTGCCCTCGGCGTCCCTCCCGCCGATCACCGGCGGCACCCAGGTCCTGCCGCCGACCGACATGGTGATCGGTGAGCTCGACACCCACAACCACGACGACCCGGACCACTTCTACTTCCTGTTCCACAGCACCACCGCCGCCACCGACCTGTTCGGCGGGTACAGCAACCCCGAGCTCGACGCCGCAATCGAGCGGTTCATGTTCGAGCCCCAGGAGTCCGAGGTCCGGACCCAGGGGCTGACCACGGCCCAGGACATCCTGGCCGCAGACCTCCCGCTGATCGTCCTCTACTACCCGGCCTGGCGGATGGCCTATCGGCCGGCGGTCTATGACGGATGGCAGGCCGAGGAGACCAACGGGTTCCTGACCAAGCGCTCCCTGCTCCCGATCTTCGCCGACCAGGGCCAGGGCGAGCGCACCACCCCGCCCCCGAGCGTTGCCGCCTTCAGCGGGGCCGAGGACGAGGAGGGCGATGGCGGTGGGTTCCCGGTGACGGCGGCGGTCGCCCTCGGCATCGCGGGCGTCGCCGCAGTGAGCGCCGGGCGGATCGGGCTCCGCAACCGCATCACCGCCGCCGACATCGAAAACGACGAGTGGCCGGAATGAGGCGGTTCCGGATGATCAAGGCGCTGCTCGTCGCGCTGGTGGCCCTGCTGGTGACCGCGGTGCCCGCCCTCCCGGTTCGGGCCCACACCGCCATGCTCCGAGCCTCGCCGGACCGTGACGCCACCGCGGGCGGGGCGATCCAATTCGTTGACCTGGAGTTTCTCGACCCCATCACGAACGCGGTGGTGACCGTGACCTACAACGGGGTGCCGGTCCCCGGGCGGACGACGGTGGCGGACGGCCGGATCATCACCTTCACCCTGGACCAGCCGCTGGCCCAACCCGGCCGCTACCAGGTCAACTACGAGATGATCTCGTTCGACAGTGACTTCACCACCGGCGGCTTCTTCTTCACCTTCGACCCGACAGCGGCCAGGCGGCCAGGATCGAGGAGCTGACACCGCAGGGGACCTCGACCACCACGTTGATCCTCTCCGGCGCCGGCCTTGCCGCGCTGATCGGCCTGGTCGGCCTGTTCGTCTGGCGACTCGACAACCGCCGGCGGGAGCAGCTGCTCGAGGCCACCGAGGACTACGGGGCCGAGGACTACTCCTGGTAGTCACCCTCCGGCGTCCACCGGACCATGGGGGACACCAGGATGCAGAACGGGTGACCGGCCGGGTCGGCGAAGACGATCAGCGATTCGATCGGGTCGGTGGTTCGGTCGTCGAGCACGGTCGCCCCCAGGCCGACCGCAGCGTCCCGCCAATGGGTCAGCGACTCGACGTCCGGGACCGCGAGGTCGAGGTGGAGCTGCTGTGGGGTTGGCCCGGCCGGCCAGTCGGCCGGCGTCAGCTCGGCCACCGGTTGGACCGCCAGCCGGGGCCGACCCTCGCGGTCGGCGAGCACCAGCCAATCCTCGCCCTGCCGGTCCGGCTTGCCGCCCGGCGGTGGTTCATCGCCCGGTCGGTAGCGGTAGCCGAGCAGCTGCCGGTAGAACTCGGCCAGCCCGCGGGCGTCGACCGCATCGAGCACCACCGCCATCAGGGCGGGGTGCTCGGTCACTGCCCGAACTGCTCCGGGACCGGCGGGTTCTCGTTGCCGAGGATGGCGTCGTAGCGACCCTTGAGGGCCTGGACCATCGTTGGATCGGTGAAGATCCAGAAGTGGTCCTCGACGATGGCGTCATGCACCAGGTCGGCAAGGTCCTCCGGTGGCATCCCGGCCGCCAGCTGCTCCCTGGCGAAGGCGAAGCCGGCCTCGGCCATCGGGTCCGGGTCGTCGAGCGGTCCCGGGGCCGCCCACTCCGGACGGTTGCGGTCCGAGTCGGCGATCCGGGTGTTGACCCACCCCGGGCACAGACACGACACGCCGACCGTCGAACCGGTGCGCTTGAGCTGGGCGTAGAGCCCCTCGGTCATGCCGACCACCGCCCATTTCGATGCGGTGTAGGCGCTGTGGCCGACGAAGTGACCGGCCATCGACGAGGTGTTGACGATGTGACCGTCGCCGTGCTCGAGCAGGTGGGGGAGGAAGGCGGCGTGCCCGTGGATCACCCCGAAGAGGTTGACGTCGATCACCCAACGCCAGTCGTTCACCTCGACATGCCCGACCCCGGCGAACAACTGCGACCCGGCGACGCCTGCGTTGTTGCACAGCACGTTGACCCGGCCGAACCGGTCGATGGCCTGCTCGGCCAGTCGGCCGACCGCCGCCTCATCCGTCACGTCGGTGATGGCGCCGATGACGTCCCGACCGTGCGCCGCGGGGATCGCCAAATACCTCAACCACGCCGACACGCCCGAGGATCTGGTCAGCGCAGGCGTGTTTACGCCCGAGGAAATGGGCAAGTTCCGCAAGGCGGAGAACTTCCTCTGGGCCACCCGCTGCCAGCTGCACCTGGTGGCGAGCCGCCCGACCGAAAAGATGACCTTCGACGCGCAGGTGGGTATCGCCGAGCGGCTGGGCTTCGTCGATGGCGACGGGCAGCGGGGCGTGGAACGCTTTATGCAGACCTATTTCACACATGCCCGCCAAGTGGGCGAGTTGACCCGGATCTTCCTCGTCGCCCTTGAGGCACAGCATGTGAAGCAACGCCCCGCCATGGGCCGGTCGCTAATGTCGGCACTTGGCTTTCGCAGCAACCGGGTCCCGCCGGGCTATGTGGTGCGCAATGGTCGGATCGACATGGAGGACACGGAGGCTTTTGAAAAAGATCCGATCAACATGCTGCGGATCTTCGAAACGGCGCTTTTGACCGGCTATCTGATCCATGCCGACAGCCTGTGACGGCTGGCTGCAAGCATCGATCTGATCGATGATACAATGCGCACCGATCCCGAGGCGAACCAGCTTTTCCTCGATTTGCTTCTGGACAAGAACGATCCCGAACGCGCGCTCCGCCGCATGAACGAGGTCGGCGTACTGGGCGCTTTCCTCCCCGAATTTGGCCGCATCGTCGCGATGATGCAGTTCAACATGTACCACCACTACACGGTGGACGAGCACACGATCTACGCCATCGGATCGCTTCAGCGTCTGGCCGACGGCGAACTGATCGAGGATCTGCCGATCGCGACGAGCATCATGAAAGCCGGCGTCGACATGACGGTCCTCTCGCTCGCGCTCTTCCTCCACGACATCGGCAAGGGCCAGCCCCGCCCCCATGAGGAGGTGGGGGCCGAGATCGCCGCGAAGATCTGCCCGCGGCTCG
>JBCCFN010000298.1:0-5925 GCA_039029715.1 Actinomycetota bacterium
CGAGCCGAGCTCCACGAACAGCAGGAACGTGGCCAGCATGAACCCGAAGTCGCCGACCCGGTTGGTCACGAACGCCTTCTTGCCGGCACCGGCGTTTGCCTCGTCCCCGAACCAGAACGAGATCAGCAGGTACGAGCAGGCCCCGACCCCCTCCCAGCCGAGGAAGGTCAGCAGGAGGTTGTCTCCGAGCACCAGGAGGATCATCGAGGCGATGAACAGGTTCAGGTAGATGAAGAACTTGGAGAAGTTCGGGTCCCCGTGCATGTACCCGATCGAGTACAGGTGGATCAGCGTGCCGACCCCGGTGATGAACAGACACATCGTGATGGCCAACGGATCGACCAGCAGCCCGATGTCGACCGAGAACGACCCGGCGGCAATCCAGGTGAAGATGGTCTGGATGTGGAACCGCTCATCCGCCGGCTCGCCGAGCAGGCCGGCGAACACCACGACGGTGGTGACGAACGAGCCGAGGCTGGCGAACGTGGCCAGCCAGCCGGCGGCCGGTTCGCCGAGGCGACGGCCGAACAGCACCAGCAGGCTGAAGCCGACCAGCGGGAAGGCGGGGATCAACCAGGCAGCGTCGATCATCGACTCACCCCCGGAGCGCCGTCAGGTCGTCGACGGAGAGCGACGGTCGGCGTCGAAGCAGGGCCACCACCAGGGACAGGCCGATCACGACCTCGGCGGCGGCGACCACCAGGACGAAGAACACTGCGGTCCGGCCGGCGATGTCGTCCAGCGCCCCCGAGAACGCCACGAACGTGATGTTGACGGCGTTGAGCATCAGCTCGACGCACATGAACATGACCAGCGGATTCCGGCGCACCAGCAAACCGACAAGGCCGATGCTGAACAGCACGGCGCTGAGCACCAGGTACCAGGTCTCGGTCACCTCCACGATTCGTGCTCCCTCCGTGCCCGCGACGGGCCGACCGGCCGCGCTCGCCCCTTTGCCATTGCGTGTGCACCCATCTCCCGATACTCCCCGTCGCCCTAGCCGGCGGCCGTCCCCGGTTCGTCGACGACGAGGTCCTCGGCACCGCGGTTGCGAACCAGGACCACGGCACCGATGGTGGCGATGGTCAACAGTAGGGCAGTGGCCTCGAAGGCCAGCAGATTTCGGCCGAACAGGTCGTCGGCCAGCAGGTCGACGTCACCCTCGTCCTCGTCGAGCGCAAGCGAACCGGTGACGGTCGACTCTCCGGTGAGGGCGACCGCACCGTCGTCACCGCCGGGGCCGCTGAGGAACAGCCCGCCGAGCACGAGCAGCAGGGTCAGCGCTCCCAGCAGCAGCGCGGCGAGCCGTTGGCCGGCGAGCGGCTCGAACGAGATGTCCTCGGACCGGTCGACGCCGAGCAGCATGATCACGAACAGGAACAGCACCACGATGGCCCCGGCGTAGACGACGACCTGGACCAGGGCCAGGAAGTGGGCCTCCTGGAGGACGAACAGCACCGCCACCCCGAAGAACGAGGCGATCAGGGACAGTGCGGCCCGGACCGGATGGCTGGACAGGATCACCCCGAGGCCGCCACCGAGGATGATGAGGGCGGACACAGCGAACACGGCGACATCGACCATCAGTGATGGCCTCCGTGACCGTGGTCGTCGTGGCCGTGATCATCGCCGGCCGCGTCCTCTTCCGACGCTGGTGCGCTCTGGCCGAGTTCCGGGGACCGGACCCCGTAGCCGAGCTCACCGGACCAACCGACGACGCCCTCGTAGGCCGCCTTGCCGGAGGGCGAGGTGGCCCGCATCCAGCCGGAGGTGTGGGTGTCCTCACCGGGACGCCAATCCTCCCAAGGCAGCTGCTGCGGCAGCCCGTCATCATCGACCAGCAGCTCGTCCTTGGTGTAGATCGCGTCCTCTCGGTTGGTGAACGAGAACTCGAACAGCTTGGACTCGGTGATGGCCTCGGTCGGGCAGGCCTCGACGCACAGGTCGCAGTGGATGCACCGGAGGTAGTTGATCTCGTAGACGTAGCCGTACCGCTCGCCAGGGGACTTGGGATCGTCCGGCGGGTTCTCGGCCCCCCGGACATAGATGCAGTTGGCGGGGCAGACACCGGCGCACAGCTCGCAGCCGATGCACTTCTCCATGCCGTCCTCGTAGCGGTTGAGGACGTGGCGGCCGTGCAGTCGCTCCGGCTTCGGGGCCTTGACGTCGCTCTTGCCGCCCTTGCCGCCCCGATAGTTCCGGGTGGTCACCCCTTCGGCGACCTTCTTCAGCGTGACGGCGAATCCTTCGAGATAGCCCACGACTCAGTCCTTCCCCACCGGGGTCAACGTGGTGGTCAGCGGCTGCTCGGGGATCGGGACGGTGCGCAGGCCCTTGGACGCCAGCCGGTCCTGGCGGGCGGTTCGCATGGCGAGCGACAGCAGCAGCGCCCCGACGACCAGCACCGTGATGCCGGCCACCAGGACCAGCACGATGTTGCCGAACTCGCCGTCCACGATGTCGATGGTGCCGGCCCGGGCCAGGCGGATGCCGGACAGCATCAGCAGCCACCCGAGCGAGAGCGGGATCAGCAGCTTCCACCCCAGGTCCATCAGCTGGTCGTACCGGAGCCGGGGCAGGGTGGCCCGGAACCAGACGAACATGAACAGGAAGACCATCAGCTTCATGAAGAACCAGACGAAGCCCCACAGCCAACCGGGCAGGAACCCCAGGTTTGGGCCGGCCGGGCCGCCGAAGAACAGGGTGACGATGATGGCCCCCATCGTCACGGTGTTCATGAACTCGGCCAGGAAGAACAGGGCGAACCGGATGGAGGAGTACTCGGTGTGGAAGCCGCCGACGATCTCCTGCTCCGCCTCGACCAGGTCGAACGGCGGACGATTCAGCTCGGCGGTACCGGCGATGATGAAGATGGCGAACGGGACGAAGCCGGTCACGATCAGATTCCAGTTCGGGATAAACCCGCCGAACCCCTCGCCGGCCTGGACCTGGACGATCCCGTTGGTGCTGAGGGTGCCACTGACCAGGAGGACCGAGGCCAGCGACAGCCCGAGGGCGGCCTCATAGGAGATGGCCTGGGCCGACGCCCTGACCGAGCCGAGCAGCGGATACTTCGAGCCGGACGACCAGCCGGCGAGCATGATGCCGTAGACCGCGAGCGAGCTCATGGCGAGGAAGAACAGGATCCCGACCGGCAGGTCGGCGACCTGGATGAAGGTCTCCCGGCCGAACATGGTGACCGAACCGTTCTTGCCCTCCGAGAAGTCCCCGGCGACGGGGATGATGGCGAAGGTCAGGAAGGCCGGCACCAGCGACAGGTAGGGGGCCAGCTGGAAGACGAACCGGTCGGCCCGGGTGGGGATGATGTCCTCCTTGAAGAACAGCTTGGTCCCGTCGGCCAGGGTCTGGAGCAGGCCGAACGGCCCGGCAACGTTGGGACCGATCCGGTTCTGCAGACGGCTGACGACCTTGCGCTCGAACCAGACCATCAACATGACGGCGACCAGCAGGACGACGAAGGCAACGACCGCCTTGCCGACCGCCAGGAGCAGGTCGCCGAAGTCGACCGTGCCGTCCCCGAGGTACGGATCACCCATCAGTCACCCTCCCCGTCCGCCGGCTGCGGGCTCCGGATCTGGATGTTGGTGATCGACCGGCCGGCCGACACCAGGTCCCGGACGTCGAATCCCGGCAACCGGGCAGGCAGCCACGCGGTCCGAGGGGCGACCGCCGGGTCGATCACGAACGGCAGGTCGAACGAGATGTCCCCGTGGTCGACGGTGACGTAGTCCCGGTCGACCAGGTCCATGACATGGACGTCAGACGGCGACAGCCGGAGCTCGGCCCGGCCAGGCAGCATGGCCAGGGACGAAGACCGCTGGACCATCGTGCCCTGATCCCAGAGCTTGCGATCGACCACCAGGCGGAGGCCGTAGCTCGACGCCGGCGGGGCAGCCGCCGCCTCACCGAACTCCAGTTCCCAGTTCCGTTCCGGTGCGACGACCGGCCCGTCGTCTGCCGAGGCCAGGCCCTGCCAATCCACCGCGGCCAGGGCCGGGACGGCGTCTGCCAGCTCGGCCCGCAGCTCGACAAGCGTGTCGAACCCGAGATCGGGCCCGATGGCGGCCGAGACCTCGGCGGCGATCATCCAGTCCGGCCGGGCCAGACCGGGAGCGGTGACCTTGGCCGTGATCGGGCTGAGCCGGTTCTCCAGGTTGCAGAAGGTCCCGTCGACCTCGCCGTAGAGGGCGGCCGGCAGGAAGATGTCCGCCCGGGACGACGACGCGGTCTCGAACCCGTCGACGGCGATGATGGTCTCCACGTTGTCAAGGGCCTCCCGGGCCAACTTGGAGTCCGGGAAGTCGTCGATCGGGTCGGCCCCGAGCAGGACCAGGGTGTCGATCTCGCCGGCGACGGCGGCCCGGAGGATCCCATCGGTGTCCTTGCCCTCGAACTCCGGCGTGCTCGACCATGAACCGGGGAAGCCACCGCGGTTGCGGGCGCCGCCCGGCAGGAAGCCAGGGGTGAGCCCCATCTCGAGTGCGCCGTTGACGTTCCCGCGACGCAGGGCCGGCAGGAACGTCGCCTCCGGGCACAGGCGATGGAGGCCGCCGATGGCGTCTGCGGTGTAGCGGGCAGACTCGGCCAGGTTGGCCCGGCCGAAGATCACGGTCACCGGGCGGTTCCCGGTCAGCAGGGATCTGGTCCGCTGCAGCTCGAGCGCCTCGACCGAACCGACCGCCTCGTCCATCTCGTCATCGGCGATGGCGGTCAGGACCTGGCCGACCGTGCCGGGGCTGGTCCGCAGGCTGACTGCGGCCAGGTCAGACAGGCTGGTACGGCGGGGGGTGATCTCGATCAGCTGGGCGCCGTCCTCGACCACGGCGTGCCGGAGCCGCAGGTAGAGCGACGGCAGCTCCTCCTTCGGGTCGGCGGCGAGCAGCACGATCACCCCGCCGGGCTGGCAGGTGTCTGCGATGGTTGCTCGGGGCAGACCGAGCGGGAGCGCCGCCGGCAGGCCGTCGCCGAGCTGGGCGTCGACGTGGTCGGTGCCGATGATCCCCTTGGCCAGCTTGGCCCAGGCGTACTGGCTCTCCAGCGTGAGGCGTGATCCACCGATCACGGCCACCCGCTCCGGGTCGATCCGCATCGCCTTGGCCGCCGCCTTGGCCGCATCGGTCCAGCGGGTCGGGCGGAAGGTGTCATCCGAGCCCTTGATCTGGGGTTCGGTGATCCGGTTCTCGGCGTTCGTCGCCTCGTAGCTGAACCGGTCCTTGTCTGACAGCCAGCTCCAGTTGACGGCCTCGGAGTCGACGCCGAGGATCCGGACCAGCTTGTTCTGTGACGACTGGAGCACGACCCGGGAGCCGACGGCATCGACGGTCACGGTCGACTCGACCGCCTCCAGGTCCCAGGGCCGGGCCTTGAACCGGTACGGCGAGGCGGTCAGCGCACCGACCGGGCAGATCTGGACCGTGTTCCCGCTGAAATAGCTGGAGAACGGATGATCGGGGAAGGTGTTGACCTGGGTCTGGGAGCCGCGGCCGATGAAGTGGATCAGCGGATCACCGGCGACCTCGGATGCGAACCTGGTGCAACGGTCACACAGGATGCATCGCTCCCGGTCGAGGTGGACCAGGTCGGAGATGGGGATCGGCTTCTCGTAGTGGCGCTTCTCCTCGACGAACCGGCTCTCGCCGGGACCGAAGGCGTAGGCATTGTCCTGGAGCGGGCACTCCCCGCCCTTGTCGCACACCGGGCAGTCGAGCGGGTGGTTGGTCAGGAGGAACTCCAGCACCCCGTCCTGGGCCTCCTTGGTGGCCTCGGACTCGGTCTCGACCTTCATCTCCGGGGTGACCGGGAGCATGCATCGCGCCGGGTTCGCCCGCACCCAGGAGGCTTATGAGAGCGGCTGTCGGGACGTTTTTGCCACGCTCGACAGGATCGAGGCGCATCTGAAATCCG
>JBCCFN010000299.1:0-5922 GCA_039029715.1 Actinomycetota bacterium
GGTGACCAGGGCCATCGCAGACGACGGCTCGGAGGCCGGACCGGCCGCCGTTGCCGCCGGTCAGGCGGTGGTCGACAGCGCAGCCAGCCTGCCGGCCACGGAGTCGGACCAGCCGTCGGCCGAGGTGGCCGGGACCAGGGGGTCGGCCGACCTCCCGATTCCGCTCGACATCACGGACACGACCTTCGGGGACAACGCCGAGATCACGAACGCCTCGCCCGGACCGGGGTCCCGGACGTTCTGCGGCAACGTGCCGGACACCACCGGGTTGATCGACTGGAACAGCCGGGTGATCTCCACCGATCGCGGACTGCGGACCCTGTTCCAGATCGTCAGCCGGTTCGAGACGCCAGATCAGGCCGAGGCCTACCTGGATGCCTACGCATCGACGAACGACTGCGTATCCTGGACCGCTCCCGGAGACGACGCAGGCGAGGTGGTCTATACCGCCCAGCCCGTTGCGGCGCCCGTGGTTGGTGACGACGCCCGCCGATTCGACATCACCGGCCAGATCGGGACCACCGTGGGAAGCCACGCCTCGGTCGTCCTGATCCGTTCCGGCGCCGATGTACTGGCCCTCAGTCTGTCTTCGGTGACCGAAGCGCAGGTTACCGAGATCGACTCGCTGGCGGCGCTGGCCGCCGAACGCCTCGGCTACGCCAACTGACCTGCGGGGTCAGCCGGCGATCCAGCGGCCGTTCAGCGGGCCGGACGCCTCGGCGGTCCGAAACCGGTCGGCTGCGGCGTCGGTGGCGGTCCGCAACGCCTGCTCGGCGTTCACCCCGGCCCGGCGAGCCAACTCGACCAGGCCGAGCAGGATCTGGCCGACATCGTCGGCGGTGGCGTCGGGCGGTAGCAGCGGCGTCAGGCGGGACTCCAGCGGTCCGAGCTCGGCCCGGCCACCGGCGCCATCGGCCTTCTTCAGCGTCTTCTCCGCCAGCGCAAGCGACGGCAGCGAGCGTGGGATGCCGTCGAGGACCGAGCCCCGCCCCTTCTCCTCCCGCTTCATGGCTTCCCAGCTCTTGGCCAGGGCACCGGTCGTGACCTCAGATCCCTCGGCCTCCGGGCCATAGACGTGCGGGTGACGTCGAATCATCTTCTCCCGCAGCCCCCGAGCCACGTCCGCCATGGTGAACCGGCCGGCCTCGGCCGCCAGCTCGGCGTGGAACAGGATCTGGAACCACAGGTCACCGAGCTCCTCCTCCAGGTCGACGAAGGCGTCGTGCTCGATCGGCCGGCCGTCGGCCCCGGCCGGCCCGGTCGGGAGGTCGTCGATCGCATCGAGGACCTCGTACGCCTCCTCGATCAGGTACCGGCGGAGGGATCGGTGGGTCTGCTCCCGGTCCCACGGACACTCGTTCCGGAGCGTGTGCATCATCTCGACCGTGGCCAGCAACTCCCGGCCCACCGGCGCCACCACCTCCGGCAGGTAGAGCGAGGTCAGATGGTCGGCCTCCACCACCCGGTCGAGGTCTGGCCAGGCCACGTCGACGATCCGCTCCCGGTCGGTGCCGAGCGCCTGGAGGACCAGGACCCGCTGCTCCGGCCCGGCATCCAGCGCGAGCTTGATGTCCGACAGGACCCAATCGGCATGGGCGTGGGCCACGAGCAGCGGACCTCGCTCCCCGACCGCGTCCGCCGCAAACGTCAGACCGTCGACCAACCGGACAGCATCCTCGACCGGATCGACACCGAGCCGGGCCCACACCTCATCGAGGAACGACACGGCTGGCAGGACGGTCGCCCCGATCCGTTTGTCGTTTCGGAGGTGGCGGACCGATCGCTCGAGCACCAGCGGCGATCCGGGGACGGCATAGACGACGTGGCCGGCCTCGGCCGCGGCGGCAACCACCTCATCGGTGATCGTCCGGTAGACGTCGTCGAACGAACCGGCCGCCTCGTAGATGTCATCGAACGAGCGGGTGACCGGGATCCGGTCGGTCCCCGGGTGCCTGGCCGTCCGCAACAGGACCGGGTCGGGGCCGCCGAGCAGGGCCGCGGTCTGCTCGGTCATCCGACCGGGCCCACCGGGACCGAGGCCACAGACGGTGACCTGCGGGCGATCCGGTGACCGGTCGGGCGCCATCAATCGGCCTGATTCGCCGGGGTCCGGTCGATCACTGCCCGACGGGCAGCGTCGATCACTGCCCGACGGGCAGGATCGTCAGCGAAAGCGGATCCCAGGTCCCGAGGGCTGGATCGACCGTGATGTCTGCCGCACTGATCCGCTCCTGCAGGAGCTCGGAGGCGATGGAACGCCCGTCGACCTCGAACCGGTCGACCACCAGGACGTGCCAGCCGAAATCGGTCTGGATCGGACCGACGTACTCACCGACGACGGCCGAGTCGACCGCAGCCGCGAACTCCGGCACGTACTGGCTCGACGGCGCGCACCCTAGCTCGCCGCCGGCCGGGCCGCTCGGGCCGGTCGACAACTCCTGCGCAAGGGAGGCGAAGTCCTCACCATCGGCCAGCCTGGTCAGGATGGCGTCGCCCTCGGGCTCGGTCTCGACCAGGATGTGGCTGACACACGGCAGGCCGTCCGCCGGATCGGCCGACGCGGCGAGGGCCGTGGTCAGTGCGTCCTGGGCCGCCTGATACTCGACCAGGAAGTTCAGGTACGGCGAGCGGTCATAGAAGGCCTGGGCGTCGCCGCTCGGATCGGTCGACGTGCTGAAGAACGACTCGACCTGGATCAGCAGGCTCTCCTCCGAGGTCGTCAGATCCTCGTCCGTGATCTCCCCGCCGGCGGCGGCGAGTTCGGTCCGGACCGCCTGGGCGAAGAGGTTCTCGGCCAACACGGTTATGGCGAAGTCCGGCGGCGGCACCCCCCGGAACACCAGGTTGACGAAATCCTCGTCCTCCTGGGTCGGGACGACGATGCCATTCAACTCACCGTGGGTGAACTCCCAGGAGTCGTCGCCGAAGTCGGCCGAGATGGCGACGTCATCCGGGGCGCCGGTGGTCGGCGTGACGGGCGCGAGGGTGGTGGCGGTCAGGTCCTCACCGCTCTCGTCGACGCTGACCGGTGCAGCCTCGACGTCCTCGGATGACCGGTCGACACCGCACCCGACAGCGAACAACACGAGAGCAGCGGCGAGCGCAACAATTCGATTCACCCCGGCAGGCTAGCTGCGAACCGGCCCGTTGAGCCGTCAGTCGACGTTCCAGGTGGCCCCGGAACGCAGCAACGCACTGAGGTCTCCCGGGCCGGACTCCTCGTTTGCGGTGAGGAGCTGCTGGTTGACCGACTCGCCATACTCCGGGGCGTCGACCGCCCGGAACACCCCGAACGGGGTCGGGCTGAAGTTGTCGTTCGACAGGTTGCCGAGGGCAAAGGCCAGGGCCGGATCCGGAGCCGCCTCGTCGTGGACGAGGAGTTCGTTCTCGTCGACGTCGGCGACGTTCACCACCGACGCCGTACCGTCCCGGACCACCACGCCCTTGTCGTCGTCGGCTCCGAACCGGACCTGTTCACCATGGGTCAGGTCGATCATCATGTCCGGCCGATTGTCCCGCTTGAGGATCGGGTCATAGGCGCCGTCGTTGAACACGTTGCAGTTCTGGTAGATCTCAACGATGGCGGCCCCCCGGTGGAGGTGGGCCCGACGGAAGACCTCGATCATGTGCTTGCGGTCCAGGTCATGGGTCCGGGCAACGAAGGTGGCGCTGGCCCCGAGGGCGACGCTGATCGGGTTGAAGGGACGATCGATCGAGCCCATCGGGGTGGACTTGGTCACCTTGCCGACCTCGCTGGTCGGCGAGTACTGGCCCTTGGTCAGCCCGTAGATCTGGTTGTTGAACAGCAGGATCGTCATGTTGACATTCCGGCGGAGGGCGTGGATCAGGTGGTTGCCACCGATCGAGAGCATGTCGCCGTCACCGCCGACCACCCAGACGTCGAGGTCGGGTCGTGAGATCGCGAGCCCGGTGGCGATCGCCGGGGACCGGCCATGGATCGTGTGCATGCCATAGGTCGACATGTAGTACGGGAATCGGGCTGCGCAACCGATGCCGGAGACGAAGACCGAGTTCTCCCGCTTCACCTCCAACTCGGTGTGGAGGAACTGCATGGCGGCGAGGATGCCGTAGTCGCCACAGCCGGGGCACCACCGGACGTCCTGGTCCGAGGTCCAGTAGCCCCGCTTGGTCGGGTCGAGTTGCACGTCGGTCATCGGTTCGCTCCCTTGTCCTTCATCCCCTGCCGTATCTCGTCGACCAACTCCCCGGCCGTGAACGGGGTGCCCATCACCTTGTTGATGGCAACGGCGTCCACCAGGTACTCGGCCCGGAGGAGGCGGACCAACTGGCCCTTGTTCAGCTCCGGTACGAACACGTGATCCCGGCCGGCCAGGACCTCCCCGAGATTGCCGGGGAACGGGTGGAGGTGGGTGAGGTGGGCCACGTCGACCGTCAGGCCGTCCGCCCGCAGCCGCTCGGCGGCCGAGGTGATCGAGCCTCTGGTCGATCCCCAGCCGACGAGCAGGACGGCTGCATCGCCCGGTCCGTCGACCGTCACCGGTGGGATGTCGTTGACGATCCCGTCGATCTTGGCCTGCCGGAGGTCGGTCATCAGTCCGTGGTTGGTTGGGTCGTAGTTGACGTTCCCGGTCTCGTGCTGCTTCTCCAGACCGCCGAGGCGGTGCTCGAGGCCGGGAGTCCCGGGGATGGCCCAGGGGCGAGCCAGGGTTTCCTCGTCCCTGAGGTACGGGAGGAAGATGGCGTCTCCGTTGGCGTCGGTCCCGTTCGGCTCGGTGGTGAACGAGGTGCTGATGTCCGGGAGGGTCTCGATGTCCGGCAGCAGCCACGGTTCCGACCCGTTGGCCAGGTAGCCGTCGGTCAACAAGATGACCGGGGTGCGATACTTGATCGCAAGCCGAGAGGCCTCGATGGCGGCGTAGAAGCAGTCCGCCGGGGTCGAGGCAGCGACGATCGGCAGCGGGGCCTCACCGTGGCGACCGTACATGGCCATCATCAGATCGCTGGCCTCGGTCTTTGTCGGCAGGCCGGTCGAAGGCCCGCCCCGCTGAACGTCGATGATGACGAGCGGCAGCTCCATGCTGACCGCCAGGCCGATCGTCTCGCCCTTGAGCGCAACGCCGGGCCCGGAGGTGGTCGTGTAGGCCAGGCTCCCCCCGAACGCGGCACCGAGTGCGGAGCCGATCCCGGCGATCTCGTCCTCGGCCTGGAAGGTCCGTACCCCGAAGTTCTTGTGCCGGCTCAGCTCGTGGAGGATGTCCGATGCCGGGGTGATCGGATAGCTGCCGAGGAAGACCGGCAGGTTTGCCAGCTGCCCGGCCGCCACCATGCCCCAGGCGGTGGCGGTGTTGCCGGTGATGTTGGTGTAGGTGCCGGGCCGCTGGGGTGCGGCGGCGACCTTGTAGGGCGAGCCGAACATCTCGGCGGTCTCCCCGAAGGCGTGGCCGGCCTTGAACGCCGAGGTGTTGGCGGCGACGACCGCCTCCATCTTGCCGAACTTCTGCTCGATCCAGCTGAGGGTCGGCTCGACCGGCCGGGAGTACATCCAGGAGATCAGGCCGAGAGCGAAGAAGTTCTTCGACCGCTCGGCATCGCGCTTCTTGACGTCAAGGTCGGCGGTGGCGTCCAGGGTCAGCTGGGTCATGTTGACCCGGTGGACGATGTAGTCGGCCAGGCTGTCGTCTGTCCGCGGATCGGCCTCGTAGCCGGCCTTGTCCAGGTTCCGCTGGTCGAAGGCGTCGTCGTTGAGGATGAGCGTGCCGCCGGAGCGGAGCCGGTTGAGGTCGCTGCGGAGGGCGGCCGGGTTCATGGCCACCAGGACGTCTGCTGCGTCTCCCGGCGTGTGGATGTCGTGGTCCGATATGTGGACCTGGAACGCCGACACCCCGGCCAGGGTCCCCTGCGGTGCCCGGATCTCGGCCGGGAACTCCGGCAGCGTTGCGA
>JBCCFN010000300.1:0-5921 GCA_039029715.1 Actinomycetota bacterium
GAGGTCGCCGTGGGCGGCCAACATGTCGTGGACCCGGTCGTGGCCCCGCCGGCTGAAGAACCGGACCGGTGCGTCTGGCGGCCGGTCCCGGCCGACGTCGCGAGGACCCGCGTCGTCAACCCCACCCCACAGCCCGATCGCCATCGGCGCACCGGGGGCCAGCATCGCCACCAGCGCAGTCATCGCTTCGTCGAACCGGGCGTCCGGGACGTGGACCAGGGTGCTCATCGTCCAGCACGCCACCACCGACCCCTCCCGGAACGGCGGGTGATAGAGCGATGCCTGGACCGCCCGGGTCCCGCCGGCGGCGGTCAGCCGAAGCGCCCCGAGCGACAGGTCGAGCCCGGTCACGTCCAGGCCGGCCTCGGCCAGTGCCGGGGCATCGCGGCCCGGCCCGCAGCCGACCTCGACCACCGACGTCCGGTCCTCGGACTGGAGCAACTCGACGAACTCGTTCCGCCACCGGGCCCGGACCGGATCGACGGCCCGGGCCGCCCGGGCCGCGGCCTCACCGTCGTAGTAGCGGCGGAGGTCGGCGCTGATCTCGTCCATCGCCCGGACGCTACTCGCCGCCGGTCGTCGCTAGGGGATGGTTCCGGTGCTCTTGATGAACTCGGACGATTCGCTGAACCCGACCATCACCGTGCCCCGGTCCAACCCGGCCGCCAGCAGGCCGACCCAGTGGTCGAGGCCGGCCTGGTCCGGGGCTCGATCCAGGACGTTCGCATAGACCAGGGTCACGAACTGGGTGTCGGTCAGGGCGCCGTACTCGGTGACGAACTCGTCCGAGCCGGCGAAGGCGGCGGCGATCGCCTCCAGGGTCACGCCGGCCTTGGCCTGGCCGGTCCAGTAGGCAAGCCCGTCGGCATCCGGGGCCCGGAGGAAGAACGCCTGGTAGAGCCGGGAGATCCGGGCCTCGTCGACGTCTGTCGGCGCTGCGGTCTGGGTCCGGTCGACGTACTCACCGGATTCGGCGAAGCTCATCATCACCGTTCCCCTCGGCACCCCGGCCGCCAGTTGGGCCAGCCAGTAGTCCCGCCCGGCGCTGTCTGCCGAACGGTTCAGGACGTTGGCGTACACCAGGTCGATGAACGCCTCGTCGGTCAGCGAGCCGTACATCGTCTGGAACTCGGTGCTGGCGGCGAAGGCGTCAGACACTGCGGCCAGCGGCACCGGCGATGCCCGCTGATCGAGCCAGTAGGTCCAGCCGGACAGATCGGGGAGGCGGAGGAAGTAGGCCTGGTACAACCGGTTGATCTGGCCGTCGAGCGGCACGTCGCGGATGTAGGTCGGCCAGTCGGCCGGATCGGCGGGCCCGCCGGCCGACGGCAGGGAGATCGTCGCGGCGGCCGCCGTGCCGTCACCGTTCGGGCCGATCGGGACGACCCGGACCGTGTAGGCCTGGCCCGGGGTCAGCGAGCCGACGGTCCCGGTCGACTCTCCGCCGGAGATGACGGCGGTCGACTGGAGGGTCGTTCCGTCCCGCCACGCCTCGAGCCGGTACTGGTCCGGGGCGACGCCGATCGTCCCCAGCTGGTGGTTCCAGGAGACGATCGCCATCGTCAGCGACGCACTGATGTTGGTCACGGTCGGCGTCAGGGCGGCGACGGTGACGGGCCAGCCGGTTCGAGCCATCACCCCGAGGGTCGGGCCGTCGAGGATCCGGGCCGTCTCGCCGCTGGCCAGCATCGGGGTCATCAGCGAGCCGGGGGAGCCCGGCGGGTACTGCGACTCGTCGAAGTGGGAGAAGCTGCTGCCCTGACTCCACGAGGACGGGGCGTACAGTTCATAGCTCAGGCCGGTGCTGATCTGGATGTGGACGTCGCCGGACTTCAGCGCCGCACCCTGGTCGCCGACCGAGGTGATCGGCGCTCCGGCGTGGCTCGCAACCTCGTCGTAGACATAGGTCGGAGAGTTGAGCGACGGTTCGGTCTGGCCGTTCGGGACCGTGCCGGAGCCGAGGAAGCCGAGGCCGTGGCCGATCTCGTGGAGGGCGACACTCAACAGGTCGATCTGGTTGCCCGGCGGCGTGCCGGTCGTGCCCAGGTACCAGCGGTTGTTGGCGAGCAGCTCGGCGTTGAGGACCACCTGGACCTCGGCCCGGGATGACCCGTTTGCGTCGATCCCGAGCAGCGTGTTGGTCAGTGCGGCAGGGTAGAGCGACGAGGTCGGCAGGCCGCCGCCGTAGAACATCCCGTCCGGTCCGGCGTAGCCGAGGAGGCCGGGGTTGCCGAGGTTCGACCAGAAGACCTCGATGACCACCGGCCCTGACGGGTTGGTCGCCAAAACCGAATCCCACTGGGCCACCGCGGTGTTGACCACGTTCTGGACCGACAGGGGCGAGGGGTAGCTGGCGTTGTAGCTGACGGACAGCCCGCCATTGGCGGCGGCCCAGGTCGCCTGGGGAAGGACACCCTGCTCATCGGCCCGAGCGGCCGCGTCCGCACGGATCTCCGCCGCGTGCTCCTCCATGGCGTCCTGGACGTCCGGCGGGGCGTCGTGGCCCCCGGTGCCACCGTCTGGCGTGGTCACGAAGCCCGCGGTCTCGACCACGATCGGGGCCGGGACCTCGGTCAGGTCGGTTGGCGCGGTGCCGCCTCCGGTTCCGGGGTCTGGCCGGTACTCGATCAGCTCGAGCAGGCCGTCGGCGCCGCCAGGCGTCTCGGCCTCTGCGGGCAGGAGTGACACGTCGGCCGCGAAGAACACCAGCGCG
Organism: Actinomycetota bacterium; assembly: GCA_039029715.1. Lineage (GTDB taxonomy): Bacteria > Actinomycetota > Acidimicrobiia > Acidimicrobiales > SZUA-35 > JAHELU01. The sequence goes on from JBCCFN010000300.1 coordinate 2,714, forward strand.
AACGCGAACACCAAAAATGCGCGATCTCTCAACCCCTGTCCCTTCCCGTCCCGAGGTAGGTCAGAGGCATCGGCGCGATCCTTGTCGCACTGAAGCCCTCGAGGTCGATTGTTTGTGCCTCGACCGGTCGCCGACAGACACAGCCGCTACCGTCCTGGGGCGATGAACCCCGTCACCTACGAGGGAGCGCCGTGAAGATCGCCATCGCCGCCGGCGGCACCGCCGGCCACGTCTTTCCCGCCATGGCCCTCTATCAACGGCTGATCGCCGACGGGTCGGAGGCGGTGCTGCTCACCGACGACCGGGGTCGGCGCTATGCGGACGGGTTCGCCCCGGAGCACGTGATCACCCTGCCATCCGGCGGGATCGTGACCGGATCGATCCGGACCCGGTTGACCAACCTCGGCAAGCTGGCGTCCGGTTACCGGCAGGCCCGGCGAGTTCTCGGGGAGCTCGGCCCGGATGCGGTGGTCGGCATGGGCGGCTACGCCGCCGTCGGTCCGCTGGTGTCCGCCGCCCGGATGGGGATCCGGACCGTCCTCCACGAGCAGAACTCGGTCATGGGGCTGGCCAACAAGGTGTCAGCCCGCTCGGCGGACGTCGTCGCCCTCAGTTTCGACCAGACCGAGGGGGCCAGGGGCAACTGCGTGGTCACCGGCAACCCGTGCCGGCCGGAGGTGGTCGGCGTCGGCGACGAACCGTTCCCGACCCCCGGCCCGGATGAGCGGATCGGCATCCTGATCATGGGCGGCAGTCAGGGGGCCCGGTCCGTCTCCGAGCGGGTGCCGGCTGCCCTCGGTGCGCTGCCGACCGAGTTGGTTGCTCGGCTGCGGGTCGTGCACCAGGCCCGGGCCGAGGATCATGACGCGGTCATCGCCGCCTACCGGTCGGCCGGGGTCGATGCCGAGGTCCACGCCTTCGTCGACGTACCGGCGGCGTTGGCAGATGGGCACCTGGTGATCGCACGCTCCGGGGCATCGACCGTGTGCGATGTCGCAGTGGCCAGACGCCCCGCCGTCTACCTCCCCCTGCTGACCCACAGCGATCTCCAGCAGGTCAAGAACGCCGCCGCCGTCGTCGAGCGGGGCGGGGCCATCCTCCACCGGGAGGATCAGGCCACGGTGGCGAACCTGACCGATGCCGTCGCCGGACTACTGGCCTACCCGGCCGAGCTCACGGCGATGGCAGACGCCGCCAGGGCCTGGTCGCGGCCGGATGCCGTCGACGCCATCATCGAGTTGATCACCAACCGCTGACCGCTGGGCGGTCGACCGGATGGTCGATCAGCCGGCGGCCTCTTCGGCGGCCTCACCCTCGGCAGGAGGGCCGGGACAGCTCTCGCCATCGGGGGCGCCGGCGCCGGTGGCTCCGGGGGTCCACTCCGGGTTGGCGCAGGCCAGCAACAGCTCGAGGTCGATCTCGGCGGCGTCACCGAGTTCGATCCCCTCACGCATGTGCTCGATCCACTCCTGGTAGGCCTCGGAGCTGGTGTCCTCGCCGGACAGGATGGCCCGCTCGTGGTAGATCACCATCTCAAGCTCCAGCTGGCTGAGGGTCTCGGTCTGGCCCGGCATGGCGCCCTGGCCCCGGCCGCCGGAGATCCGCTGGGAGCCGTCCTCCCGGACCGCCCCATAGGCCTCACCATCGATGGCGGCCGAGCCGCGGGCGACGTGGACCATCATGTCGATCGGGCTCGGGAACGTCTGCAGGACCTCACCGTCCGACAGCTGGTAGCCGACCCCGCCGCCGCCGTTGCCGCCGTGGCACCCGGAGCAGGCGTTGTACAACTCGGCCGCCTCGATCAATAGCTCGTCCTCGGTCTCCGGCTGCTGCATGGTGCCAGCGAAGCTCCAGGCCCAGACCGGGAGGGCGGCGATGACCGGCAGCACCCACAGCGGGACACGCTTGCGGGCCATCGACGCAGCGACGTAGTGCGGTACCGGCTTCGGGGGCTCGGGCTCGGGATCCAGGTTCGGCAGATCGACCGCCGGCGTCGCCGCTGCGGCCGGCGTCGGGGTTGCGCTTTCTGCTGCGACCGGGGCGGAACCGGCGTCCGAGGAGCCGCCGTCATCGCCGCCGCCGGTCTTGCCGGCCTTTGCGGCCTTGCTCCGCTTCAGTAGATGTTCCGGGATCTCGGTCAACGGTCCTCCGGGAGCGTCTTTCGAGTGGTTGGTTGGGGTGTGTCTGCGGTGAGTGCGCCTCGAGGGGCGCGCACGACCCGGACAACAGTATGCGGCGCAAAGACTAGCGAGCCAGTCGTCCGGCGCGGTCAACCCGTCACGAGTTCTTCGTCTTTGGTGGCAGCTTCTTGAGGGTTCGTCAGGGGGTCGCGCCGATTCGCTGCGCCGGTGCGGCGCGGTTGCCCGCTCGGTCGCCCACCCGGTTGCCCACTCGATTGGTTGCGCGTCGGATCATGGCCGGTAAGGTCGGGGCAGCATTCGTGGGCTCGGTGCGGTGCGTTGGTCGACCACCAGAAGCGACCCCATGGATGTTCCGTTACGGTTGCGCTGATCCCAAGTCTGCCGACTACATTTGTGCACAGCTTCACAAGCGCCTTGGAAGGAACACGGAACGCATGGCTGCTCTGGTGACATCGATCGTGGTCGGGATCCTCATGTCGGTCGGGATCTTCGCCTACGCGAACCGTCGCCCGGTCGGTACCCCGGTCACGTGGGGTGAGGCCATGGTCGGTGCCGTCTACGTCTTCTTCCTCTCCTTCCTGGCCTACGGGATCATTCCCCACCAGTGGCTGACCCTGGCCGAGAACGAGTGGGGCTTCCGGGCAGACCGCATCCTCTTCGGGGTCGGCGACATCGTGAAGCCCATCAGCCAGGGCGGCTGGTTCCCGTTCGACATCACGTACCGGGCCATCTCAGACACCGTCGCCACCTTGTTCTACGTCGTGTTCCTCGGGCTCCAGATCTGGATGTGGGCCCGCTGGCAGAATCGGGGGAAACGAGCGGACGCCAAGGCCCAAGCGGCCCTGGCCCAAACCAGTTCGTTTGGAAGACCATTGATCAAACAGGGGTGAGGGAGGTGCCAACCACGCCATGACCACCACCGACGCCAATCCACCGCTACCGGAATTCCGGACCGACTACCTCCTGATGGAGGTGGACGCCGACTTGACGAACAGAGCATAGACATCGAGTTCCATGACGTCACCCTGCATCACTCGATCAACGTGGACAACTCCTCATACGGATAC
>JBCCFN010000301.1:0-5876 GCA_039029715.1 Actinomycetota bacterium
CAACCACTCGGCGTTTGCCAGGTCCCGCCGCAGCCGAGCCTGGATCGCCTCGATCCCGTCGAGCGAGAGCTGGAACCACAGCTTCAACGCCCGGAACCGCCGGCCGAGCGGCAGGCCCCAGTCCCGATACTGGGTCACCTCGGTGTCGCTACCGGTCGAGCGGAGATAACTGGGGTTCGTCGACATGACCCGGACCAGGGCCTCGACATCACGGACGTAGTAGAGGGAGGTGTCGAGGATGGCCCCCATCCACTTGTGGGGGTTCCAGCACAGCGAATCCGCACCCTCGACGCCGGCCCACAGGCCCCGGCACTCCGGCAGCAGCATGGCGGTCCCGGCCATGGCGGCGTCGACATGGACCCAGGCGCCGTGCTCCTCGGCCACCGCCACCAGCTCGGCCACCGGGTCGATGGCCGTCGTCCCCGTGGTCCCGACGGTGACGACAACGGCGGCCGGGATTCGACCGTCGGCCACATCGGCCGCCATCGCCTCGGCTAGCGCCGCCGGGTCCATGGCGTGATGCTGGTCGACCGCAACCACCCGGAGGTTGTCGGCCCCGTAGCCGGCAAGCAGCGCGGCCTTGCGGACCGAGGAGTGGGCCTGCTCGGTGGTGTAGGCCACCGGCGGGCGGTCGACCGCAGCCATGCCGCCACCAGCCAGGCTGTGGCCGGTGGCCCGCTCCCTGGCGGTCAGCAGGGCGACCAGGCATGCGGTCGATGCGGTGTCGTGGATCGTCCCTGACCAGGCGGCCGACAGCCCGGTGAGCTGCCGGAGCCAGTCGCAGACCACCTCCTCGACCTCGGTCAGGGCGGGACAGCTCTCCCAGGAGATCCCGAGCGAACCGATGCCGGACGACGCCATGTCGCCCAGGACCGACGACAGCGAGGCGTTGGACGGAAACCAACCGAAGTGCATCGGATGCTGGACCTGGGTCAGACCGGGCACCACGACCCGATCCAACTCGGCGAGCATGGCCGCCGGTGCGACAACGGCCTCCGGCGGCGAAGGCGACATCGCCGCGCCGACCGCGCCCGGTTCGGCCGGCGCCAGGACCGGGCCATCTGCCAGGCCGGCCCGGTAGTCGGCAATCCAGTCGATCAGCTGATGGCCGGCCGTGCGGAACTCCTCGGGCGTCATGGCCGCAGGCTAGCGGCGGTCGCCCCTCAGGCCCCGGGTCCGGCCGGGGGCGTCGACCCGGCCGAGCCGTTGGTCTCTCTGGTGTCCAGGCCGTGACCATTGCCGTTGCCGTCCGGGTCGCCGTGCTCGCCGTTGCCGTTGGTCGGATGCGTCTCGCCGGCCGAGCCGGGGTCGGTGTGGTCGGCGACGAGGGCTGCGGCCTGCTCGACCCAACGATCCCGCCGGATACGCCCCGGGAAGGCCGGGATCCGCTCCCCAACCCGGTGCACGTCTGACGGGCTGAGGGCTGCCAGCTGGGCCCAGGTGGTGATCCCAACCTCGTTGAGGGTCCGCTCCATCGCCGGACCGATGCCCCGGATCACCTTGAGATCGTCTCGACGATCATCCGACGGTGACGGTGGAGACGGCGACGATGGGGACGGCGAGCGGGTCGGCGGCGGCTCGGCCGCCTGACCGGCCTCCCGCCGAGAGGTCAGCGCCGCCAGTTCGGCCGCCAACTCATCCGCTCGGTCTGCCCGTTCCCGGAGGTCGACCAGCTCCCGCTCCAGGTCGTCGATCAACTCGACCCGATCCCGGAGGTGCTTCAGCTCGAACGTCAGCCGTGGCACCTTCTTGGCGTCGGCCCGGGCCTTTTCCAGCTCGAGTTGGAGATCGTTGGCCCGGTGCTCGGACTCCTTGAGCGACGAGACCCGGAGCCGGAGCCGGTCCGACTCCGCCTCAGCGGTCAGACGCCGACGCTCGAACTCGGCGTTGATGGCCCGCCGGCGCCACAACAGCCATGCCGTGGCCAGCGCCACCCCGAACAGGAACGCCAACAGCAGGGCGAACCAGATGACCGAGGCCAGCCAGATCACCGTCCGGCCTCTCCTTGCAGGGCGGTCGACCGGTAGACGACCCGGTCGACCTCAGGGCTGGCCTGGACCGCCACGATCGCCGCCGACCGCAGTCCGGCCGGTCCCTCGAGCACCACGATCAGGCCGTCCCCGCCGAGCGATGGGCCGCCATCGATGCCGACCACCTCGACCCCGGTCAGGCCCTCGTCGACCAGCGCATCGGATGCGGCGTCCGTGACCCCGGCCACCACCCAGGAGGTGACGAGCGCCGCCATGGCGGCAACGCCGAGAAGACCGGAAAGCGGGACCCACCACCAGCTCTTGAACGTGGGCATCGACCCTCCTCCGCTTGCTCGTCGACCGGTACGACGCACGGGACGGGCCCGAGGTCGCGTCCGACCCGTGCCTCGACGTGGCGGGCTGGGACGTCCGCGCCGGTGGTCAACCGATCCTACGGTCGTGCGCCGACGGTGTCGACCACTCCCGGTTGCGGCTTGGCGTCGATTCCGGCGCCGCCGTCGGTGGTGCTACAGGTTCAGGATGCGGATGTAGTCGACCTCGAAGGTCGCCCCGCCGGAACCGACTGCGCCGGGGGCGAGCGGGCCCGGACGGCCGCCGAGGGCCAGGTTGACCTTGAGCTGGGTGATCGTCTGATCGAACGGCGCCGGGTAGCCCTGGATGGTGTCTGCGGCGTCGACCCGGAACGCCTCCTGGCCATCCAGGTACCACACCAGGACGCCGTTCCGCCCGTAGTCGAACCGGATCGTGTGCCAGGCATCGCTGAAGTAGTCGTCACCGATCACGCCCCGGTTCTTGAGCGCGTGGCGCCCGGCCGGGTTCCGGTAGTGCATGCTGAACATGGCCCGGTTCGGGTTCTCGGCCGTCATGACCTCCAGGAAGTCCAGCTCTCCGCCCTGGGGCCAACCGCCCCCGGCCCAACTCGACGCCCAGACCGCAGGCCACAGCCCGCCCTGATCGTCCGGGTCGTTCGGTGTCAGCTTGACCCGGAACTCGATCGCCTGGCCCGGCGAGAAGGTGACGCCCCGACTCCGGATCATGCCGGAGGTGACCTGGCGGGTGGAGCCACCGGGACAGGTGTAGCGCTCGGTGACCGCAGACAGGATCAGGCGGCCGCCCCGGACCTCGACATTGCCTGGGCGGTAGCACTGCAACTCGTTGTTACCGTCGCCGTAGGTCGAGTGCTCCATGGTCCAGGTCGAGCTGTCGAATCGATCGAACGTCTCCTCCCAGACCACCCGGTCACCGCTCGGCGGGGCCGTGGTCGTGGTCGATGGCGCCGTCGTTGGCGGAATCGTGGTCGTTGGCGGAATCGCGGCCGTGGTCGTCGGCGCGGCTTCGGTCGTCGTTGTCGGCGCAGCGGTGGTGGTCGTGGTCGCGCTCGTCGTCACCGTCGATGTCGGCGCGGTGGTTGTCGGTGGCCCAGTGGTGGTGGCGGTGGACGTCGTCGACGACCTTCCCGGCGTGGTCGACGGTGTCCTCCCGGCCGGGATCGTCGACCGGTCAGTGGCGGTCGGGGACGGGACGGTCGAGGTGGCGGGCGGGGCGGTGGTGGGTCGCGGCCGCTCGGTCGCCGGACCGACGGTTGTCGCGGTGGCGGCCGAGCCGTCCGTGGTCGCCCGGGTCGCCTCGGCGCCCTCCGTCGGCGGCACCACCAGGCTGGCCGGTGGCGGGTCCTGGGGGTCTCCCGGCCCCGCTGGCGTGGCACCATCCGCCGCCGTGGACGGCCCATCTAGCTCGACGGCCGGCGTATCGGGATCGATCCCACCGGCCGGTCCCGGCTCCCGGCCGGTCAGCGCCGCCTCGGTGTCGAGCCGAGACTCCGGCACGACGAGCGCCGGCAGCTCATCGACGACGAGCGGGGTCAGGGCAGCCGGCACCGTCGTGATCGTCGGTGTCGCGCCGATCGCCTCCAGCCGGCTGCCGTTCCCACCCGAGGTCGCAACCCGGTTCGGCGAGTCGTCGGCGAGGAAGACGACGATGCTCATCGTGACGGTCACCGCCGCCACGATGGCCGCCAGGACCGGAGTGGCGGTTCGGCTGGAGCGGGTCAAGAACGCGGATCTCACAATTCCCCTGGCAGACGCGGGACCCGGATCGAGCGCGTCGACGTTCCGTCGAGGCGATCAGCGGGTCATGGAGTACATCGGGCGTCGCAGGCGGGGTGCGGACGTCGCTCACGGTAGCGAAAGTGATTCAAATTCGCAACAAAACGATGACGACCCGCCACCGGTGGTGTCCGGGGCGGGTCGACTATCGACGCAGCCGGCCTCGGCCGGCCGAAGAATTAGCGACGGATGAAGATCTGGATGACGTACCAGAACATGGTCATCAGCGAGCCGAAGAGGCTCACGGCCGCACCGACGTAGGCCCATGCCGGGTACTGCCGAACGATCTGCTGGGTCTGGTAGAGAATCGAGGCCCCGGCCAGACCGACCATGGCGATCGAGAAGATCAGACCGAGACCGAACCCGAAGACCACCGCGGCCACGATGAGGCCGAGGGCGATCATGAAGCCCCACATGACGATGGGCCGCAGGAACGAGAGGTCACGACGGGTGGTCATGGCGATCACGGTCAGCACGGCGAAGCCGGCCAGGGTCACGACCGCAGCCGCTGCCACACTGGTCCCGCCGTCGACCGCCGGCGAGAACACGTAATAGAGCATCGGGGCGAAGATCAGGCTCTGGGCCGCCGCCATGGCGAACAGGGCCCCGTACTGGGCCTGGGTGTTGCCGAGCTGATGGGCCGAGCGGCTGGCGATGGCGTTGACGATCGTGAAGCCGCCGAGGATCAGGAGCCAGGCGATCCCACCGGTCGAGACCACGAAGTCGTACATCGTCTCGGCGATGCCGGTGACGAACAGCAGGACCTCGAAGGCGACGAACGCGACGATCGCCAGCGCCAGGTGCTGGTAGACGCGCACCAGGAACTGGGACCTGGTCGCCTCGTCTGCGTTGATGACCGGAGTCATCGTCGGTTGTGGATACGCCATTGGTGCGGACCTCCTGGGGCCATCGCTCTGTGGTGATCACTGTCGGGTCACCGCTGACTACCAGTATACGAGCCGACATGCCCCCGGTACATGTTAGAATCACTCTCATTCCCGTGTGTTCTCAGAAACGCCGGGTCGGGTATACCGTGTGGACGTCCGGCTTCCGGGCCCCACCGTCGTTGTGTTTGGAGCCTTGTGATAGTGACAGAGATCGTTCCGAACCAGGTCCACCAGCTCGCAGCAACCAAGCTTGCTGCGGTCAGTCAGCGCTACACCGCCAACCGTCGCTGCGTCGTCGATGTACTGTTGAATCTTCCTGGGCCGGCAACCATTGGTGAGGTGCTGGAGGCGGGCGACAGCCTGGCCCAGAGCTCGACCTACCGCAACCTGGTGATCCTGGAGGACGTCGGGGTCGTCCACCGAATCGTCACCTCGGACGATCATGCCCGGTTCGAATTGACCGAAGAGGTCACCGGGCACCATCACCACCATCTGATCTGTGAGTCCTGTGGCCGGATCATCGACGTCACCCTCGAGGCCACGGTCGAGCATGCGCTCGAGCAGGCACTGGCTCGCGGTGCGGCGGCCAACGGGTTCGTCGGCCTCCACCACCGGGTCGACCTGATCGGTCTGTGTGCCGATTGCCAGGCCGCGGTGCCGGTCGAGGCCTGACCCGTCGGTCCCTTCCCGGACCTCCTGCTCGGGCCCACAGGGGTCGTCCTCAAGTTTTTCTCCGGAAAGCAGAACCAATCGGAGGGTCTGGACGTCTACTAGCTGGATGTCGGGTTACGATTCGTCACCTGCGTCGATCCGATCCCACAAAACGGGGTCACCGAAGTGCGGAGATTTCACGTATGTCGACCGCCAGCCCACACCGGAGGCAACCCCTGCCG
>JBCCFN010000302.1:0-5855 GCA_039029715.1 Actinomycetota bacterium
ACCTGTTCGGCGTCGTCCACTTCGCCTGGGACGAGTTCGAGGTCCACCCGGTCAACCTCACCGATGCCACCGACCCCGACGGGGCGGTGTCGATCACCCGGACCCCGCGCCCGACCGGCGTACCGGACGTCGGCGGTGACCTGACCGTCGCCAGCTTCAACGTCCTCAACTACTTCGTGACCCTGGACAGCGGACCGGACGGGTGCGGCCCGACGGGAGCCCTGGACTGCCGGGGGGCGGACAGCCAGGCCGAGTTCGACATACAGTCGGCCAAGATCGCCACCGCAGTGGCCACGCTTGACGCCGACATCGTCGGCCTGGTCGAGCTTGAGAACTCCGGCACCGACGCTGCGGTCGCCGATCTGGTTGCCAAGGTCAACGCCATCTCGGCCCGGACCTACGACTACATCTCGACCGGCTTCATCGGCACCGACGCCATCGCCGTCGGTCTGATGTACGACACGGCAACCGTGGCCCCGGCCGGCGGGTTCGCCACCCTGACCTCGGCAGACAGCCCGGCCTACATCGACACCAAGAACCGGCCGGCGCTGGCCCAGACCTTCACCGACCTGGCGACCGGCCAGACGATGACGATCGCCGTCAACCACCTGAAGTCGAAGGGTTCGGCCTGTGACGACGTGGCAAACCCCGGCGACCCGGCGTTCGGGGTCGCCCCCTATGCGCTCGGCGACGACCTCGATGTCGGCCCAATCGGCGACCCGGCGTTCACCGGGAACTGCAACCTGACCCGCACCGCAGCGGCTCAGGTCCTCGGCGGCTGGCTGGCCGCCGACCCGACCGGCACGCCGTCTGACAACCTGCTGATCCTCGGCGATCTCAACGCCTACGTCACCGAGACCCCGATCACGGCACTCGAGGCCCTTGGCTTCGTCGACCTGCAGCGGCAGTTCGGGGCGAGCCCGTCGTGGGCCGATGGTGGTCACAGCTTCGTGTTCGACGGGGAGCACGGGACGCTCGACTACGCCATGGCCAACCCGGCGATGGCCGGTCAGACCACCGGCGCCGCAGCCTGGCACATCAATGCGGACGAGCCGTTCGCCATCGACTACCAGAACTTCAATCCGCCCGGCCAGGTGACCCTGGACGAGTGGAAGTCGAGCGATCACGATCCGATCCTGATCGGGCTCAGCCTTGCGGCGCCCGGCCCGACCTGCAACGGCCTGCCGGCCACGATGGTCGGCACCGACCGGGGCGAGCGGATCTTCGGCACGCCCGGCGACGACGTGATCGTGGCCCTCGGCGGCAACGACACCGTCTTCGGTCGTGGGGGCAATGACACGATCTGCCTGGGCGACGGAGACGACAAGGCCTTCGGTGGTGTCGGTGACGACACGATCTTCGGCGAGAACGGCAAGGATCGGCTGTCCGGCCAGGCCGGCGACGACACCCTCGACGGCGGCGACGGTCGGGACGACATCTCCGGTGGGACCGGCGACGACGTCATCGACGGTGGCCCGGAGAACGACAAGCTGTACGGCTACTCCGACGACGATGTCATCTCCGGCGGTGGGGGCAACGACTTCCTGTCCGGCGGCTCCGGTGACGACGACCTGGACGGGGGCGAGGACGACGACCGGATGAATGGCGGCTCCGGCGACGACGACATGGCAGGCGGGCCAGGCAAGGACCGCATGTTCGGCAACAACGGCATCGACGAGATGTCCGGCGGCGATGACGCCGACCTGGTCGACGGTGGCTCCGGGGACGACGATCTCGCCGGTGACGCCGGCGACGACGATCTCCGGGGCCGGGCCGGCAACGACGACCTCGACGGGGGTGCAGACATCGACAAGGCAAACGGCCACGGCGGGACAGACACCTGCAGCAACGCCGAGACCGTGATCTCCTGCGAGCTGTGAGCGGGCCGCCGGTGCTCGGCGGCCGTGCCGGTCAGCGGTAGTTCACCACCGAGGTACCCCGGCGTCGCCGGAGCTGGCGAAGCCGCTCCACGACGTCGGCAACGATCGGGAGCCGGTCGACCAGCCCCGGCGTGATGTCGGACCGGGTCGGCCGGGTACCGGCCTGGTTGGGAACGGCCAGCAGCCGGATGTGGTCCGGATCGAGCCAGGCGAACGTGTTGAGCGCCCCGTCGGACGGCATCGGCCCCTGGAGGTCGTCGCCAGGCGTGCCGACGGCGATGGCCTCCAGATGGGCGATCCAGGCCTCGTGAGCCGAACGGTGCAGCAGGTAGGCGTGGGCCCCGTTGACCTTGCCGCCGAACCGGACCCAGCCGTTCGGCCCGGTCGGCGCCTCGCCCCAGGTGTCGAGATACCCCAGGGAGGCGAGGTGCCATGGCCGGTCGGCCAGCTCGGCCAGCAGCGCCGGTCCGTGCCTGACCCAGTCTGGCCGGAAGCCGACGTCGTCCTCCAGGATCAGGACCCGTTCCTGGCCGGTTGCCGCCGCCCATCTGGCGGCCCGGAGGTGGGCGTCCAGGTTGCTCCGGAAGCCGGGGTTTGCGAATCCACCGGCGTCGTCGAACCGCTCGGGCCGCAACAGGTGGAGCTCCCGCCCCGGCTCGATGGCCCGCCCGGTGACCCGGCGCAGCTCGTCGAGTGAGTCCCGCAGCCGATCCGGCCGGTTCGCCATGTTGATCAGGATCGGGGTTGCGAAGGCGACCAGGTCGGCGCCGGCGCCGGGCCGGGGATGCATCCCCCGGTGATCGACATCGGCGCCGGCCTCCTTGACCGCGCCTTGACCGCGCCGTGACAATGCAGTGGTCAGGCCGTGAGCAACAGCCAGAGCCCCAGGGTGCTGTAGCCGACCATGACGAACAGCATGGCGAACTGGCTCTGCAGCGATTTGCCGACCGGGAACAGCTCGACCGCCCGGTCGTGGGCAACCGTCACCGCACCGATGTGGCCGAACAGGATGGCGGCGATCTGGATCCAGGCCACGATGTCCGGGTCGATCTGCCAGATCAGCCCGTCTGACCCACCGAACAGGTCCCAGCCCCGACCGAACGGGTCGGACAGCCGGAACACGAACGACTGCACCTCGTCGGAGAACAGCTGGTAGTAGTGGGCGATGGCGTAGCCGAAGGCGATCGGGACCAGGGACGGGGCGAACTCCTGCCACGCCCGGCCGAACCCGATGCCGGTCACCCGGTCGGTCCACCAGATGCCGATCACGTACAGCACCGAGACCAGCAGGATCGACAGGATCAGCCCGCCGAGCTCCCACCAGGCCAGGGTCCAGCCGAAGAAGTCACCGAAGACGTCGCGCCCGAGCTCACTCTCGCTGAACCCGTCGAACGACGTGCCGCCAATGGCGATCAGGATCAGCGCCACCGTGCCGTTCCTGACCTCCATCACCCCGAGGCCAGACATCGGCCAGCGGGCCCGCAACGTCCGCTCCCCGGTCTGCTCGTCGGTTCGGACCGTCAGCGGCGCCATAGCGCCGACCTTGGCGAAGAACACGGTGAACGGCTCGTGGGCCACCACCCACTTCGCCCCCCACAGCGCCCCGAAGACGATGGTGAACAGGGCGTGGACGCCGAGCAGCCGGCCAAGGGTCCGGGGGTCTGCGCCGGAGGGGTGGGACAGCTCGTAGAACAGGAAGATCAGCATCCCGAGGCTGGCCGGCCAGTGCCCCCAGGTGGCCGGTCCGCCGCCGGGCTCCCGCCCGATCAGCCGGGACGCGCCCTCGGCCAGCCTGGCCAGGGTGGCGATCGGGTTGATCGCTCCCCAGGCGTCGCCGATCAGCCCGCCGATCAGCTGGGCGCCGACCCACACCACCACGTAGAACGTGACCGGGAGGATGTTCCGGTCCTTGGCGTCCAGGCCGAACAGGCCGGCGTACAGGCAGACCAGGTACAGGATGAAGGCGGCCGCCTGACCGACCCGGTGGAGCACCAGGACGTTCCGGTAGGCGGTCAGGCGCCGCCCGACGGCGGCTGCGGCCAAGCGAGGCTCGGTCCACAGCACGCCGAGGGCGACGAACGAGATCACCAGGGCCAGGACCATGGCCCAGGTGAACATGTACACCGGCAGGGGAAGGTCGCCACGCTCCCCGATGCCGTGAGCCAGGATCATGGGCTAACGGACCTGGACTTCGAACAGGAACCGGCCCGAGGTCTCGAACTCGACCTCGAAGGTGCCGGGCACGTCGGCCAGGAAGGCGAAGTCGACGTCCTCACCGGGGCCGACGTCCCGCAGGATGTCGTAGCCGTGGAGGTGGACCTGCTCGACCTCGTCCGAGGTGAAGACGATCCCGACGGTCTGGCCCTCCTCGACCGAGTACCGGCGGTCCTCGATCGACAGCTCACCGTTGGCGAACGAGCCCTCGATCAGCACGTCGGCATCGGCCGCTGCGATGTCCAGGGCTTCACCGCCACCGTGATGGCTGTGGCCGTCGCCGTGATCGTGGCTGTGGCCGTCCTCGTCCTTGTCTTCCTCCTTGTCCTCGTCTTGGTCTTCCTCCCCGTCGGCCATGGCCGCCTCGTCGCCGTGATCGTGGTCATCGCCGTGATCGTGGTCGTCGCCCTTGGCCACCTCGATCGTGGTCATCGCCATGACCGGCTCGCCGCCATTGCCGTACACCGAGTGGTCGTTGGCACTGACCTCGACCATGATCTCCCGGGTCCCGGGTTCCAACGAGAGGTGGGTCCACGGCCCGTACAGCCGGCCCTGCTTCTCACCGTCGATGTAGAGGTGGAGGTGGCCCTCCCCGTCGACGTTGTCTCCGCCGACGTTCTCCGGGGCGAAGGTGAAGTCACCGACGTCGATGAACAGGTTGTGGCCGGACTTCGGATCCTCGGTGACCTCGAGCGAGATCTCGGGGGCGGCTGCCGACTCGAACAGGTCACCGTCGCCGTGGTCGTGGCCGCCGTCCGACTCCTCGACCGTGATGGTGGTCATCGCCGTGATCGGCTCGCCGTCGATGGCGTAGGCCGAGTGGTTGTTGGCGCTGACCTCGACCATGACCGTGTGCTCGCCGGCGTCGAGGCCGTCGAGGTGGAGGGCGGTGTTGTAGAACCGGCCGATCCGCTCGCCGTCCACGTAGAGGTGGAGGTGGCCCTCGCCGTCGACCGGATCGGTGCTCGCCGACTCCGGGGCGATCGTGAAGTCGGTCAGCTCGACGAACAGGTTGTGGCCGGACTCGGAGTCGGGCGTTGCCGACACCGAGATCTGGGGGACGGCCATCCCCTCCGGCACATCGATCGCATCGCCGTGGTCATGGTCGTGGTCTCCGTCACCATGGTCGTCGTCTGCCATGGCCATCTCGTCCATGTCCTCGTCTGCCACCTCGCCGTCAGCCATCTCCTCTGTGGCTTCGTCGCCGGTGGCGGCGGCGTCTGTGGAGCTCTCGTCGCCGCAGGCTGCGGCGACGAGAGCCAGGGCGGCAAGCAGCATCAGCAGCCGCCGCATCGTGGCGACCGGACTCGGTCGCGTGGTGTTGCGTCTCATCTCGTCGTTCTCGTTCCTCGTGGTTGCTCGTTCGTTCGTCCTCGGCCGCGTCGAGGCGGCACGTTCCAGACGGCGCTCGGCCGTCGAAGCTGAGAAAACGGTCCGCTGGTGGACCGTGGCTCAGGAGTGCCGGAGAACAGGCGGGGCTCGGGATCGGGCCCGGTCGCCCAGCAGGGTCGACCGGAACGACGCGTCGGCCGGCGCCACCAGGAGCCCGGCCGGTACGACGACGGCGGCCGGCGGGCCGGCAAGGCGGACCGCCAGCTCGGTCACCCCGGCCAGGATCCGGGACAGCAGCCAGCCGACGAAGGGAGCAAGCGCGATGCCGGGCAGAATCTTCAGGGCCAGTGTATTCTGGGGCCACGCCGAGATCATTGCCAACACCACCAGGCAATTCCATTCCACCTCTGCTTGATTGCCCTCCTTCAG
>JBCCFN010000303.1:0-5833 GCA_039029715.1 Actinomycetota bacterium
GAGAGCACGGCCTGGTGTGACCTCTTTCTTCACCAATAGACACTTGCTGAGTACGGGAGGAGAGGTAGTTTGCAAACCAGTGACTACTCAAGAGCAGAGCCACCAATCCCGGCGGCGGCGGGCTGATCGGGCCTGAACGAACCGTTGCTTTGTTTGACTCGGTGGGGGCCGGGGACGAACCCCCCCGGCACCGTTGCTATTCAGGCGGGAACGAACGGCGCGAAGGGGAAGCGATGCAAACGCTCAAAGTCGACTCGGTCGACATGGTCTACGACCTACCGAAGGGGGGTTCGGTCCAGGCACTGAAGGACGTGTCATTCGACCTGGAGGGGGGTCGGCTGCTGACGCTGCTCGGCCCGAGCGGCTGTGGCAAGACCACCCTGTTGAACATCCTGGCCGGGTTCCTGGCGCCGACCGGGGGCACGGTGACCCTCGGCGATGCCCCGATCACCGGACCGGGGCCGGATCGAGGGATGGTGTTCCAGCAGGGGGCGCTGTTCGAATGGCTGACCGTCCGCAAGAACATTTCATTCGGGCCACGCATGCGACGGGCGGACCGGGCCCAGACCGACCAGACGGTCAACGACCTGCTCCAGACCGTCGGGCTCGGCGACTTCGGGGACAAGCGCATCTACGAGCTCTCCGGCGGCATGCAGCAGCGGGTGGCGCTGGCTCGCTGCCTGGCAAACGACCCGGCCATGATCCTGATGGACGAGCCGCTCGGCGCCCTGGACGCCCTGACCAGGGAGAAGATGCAGAGCCTGATCCTGACCCTGTGGCAGGAGACCGGCAAGACGATCGTGCTGGTCACCCACTCGGTCGAGGAGGCCCTGTACCTGGGGGACATGCTGTTCGTCATGGCCCCCCGGCCGGGGCGGATCGAGCACGTCTACGAGCTGCCGTTCGCCAAGCAGGGCCTCGAGGTCGAGCCCCGGGAGCTGAAGGCGTCACCGGAGTTCATCGAGAAGCGTGAGGAGATCCTCTCTCTCATCTGGGAGATGGAGGAGCAGATCATGGGCCACGAGGGGGAGTGACATGACCGACGTGATGAAAGGCGGCGTCTCCGACGCCGAGACGCTCCACACCGCAAGCAACGAGGACGGCGGGTTCCTGTCCGGCCTGTTCAACCGGAACGGCAACCGGAGCGACCGCAAGACCGTGACCTTCGGCGATTCGGGCGCCGTGCGCAGCATGCCGCTGTGGAGCATCGTGTCGCTGATCGCCCTGATCGTCGGCTGGTGGGCGGTGACCCGGGCCTGGGGCTTCCCAGACGACGTGCAGCAGCGGATCGAGGCCGAGTATGCAGCCGAGGGGACGACCCTCACCGACCTCCAGCTGCTGACCGAGTGCCGCATCGCCGACGACTGCAGCGAGGACGACTACACCCGGCTGGTCAACCAGAACGCCCTGCCGACCCCGTCCGACACGTGGCAGGCGTTCAATACGGTCCGGACCGAGGGCTATCGAAACGTCTCGCTGTGGGAGCACACCTCGACCAGCCTGTTCCGGGTCGGGGTCGGCATGTTCTTCGGCACCCTGATCGGGGTGCCGCTCGGGTTCGCCATGGGCCTGTCCAGCCGGGTCCGCGGCTTCCTCGACACCCCGGTGGAGTTGTTCCGCCCCATCCCGCCGCTGGCGCTGATCCCGCTGTTCATCCTGTGGTTCGGGATCGGGAACCCGTCGTCGTTCGCGCTGCTGATCTTCGCCTCGGTCTGGATCATGCTGATCTCGGCCAGATCGGGGGTCCGGGCGGTCAGCCTGTCGAAGGTCCGGGCCGCGTATTCGCTCGGGGCGTCGAAGCTCCAGGTCCTGTTCCGGTTGATCGTCCCCAACGCCCTGCCCGAGCTGTTCACCGGCATCCGGGTTGCACTGGGCGTCAGCTGGGGCACACTGGTGGCGGCCGAGCTGGTCGGGACGGACATCGGCCTCGGGGCCATGATCTTCGCTGCCCGGAGCTTCATCCGCTCGGACATCGTGGTGATGGGCATCATCATCATCGCCATCATCGGCGTCCTGCTGGACGTGGTGGTGCGGTTGCTCGAGGCGGTCCTCATCCCGTGGCGAGGCAAGGGCGGCTAGCTCGTCACGCCCTCCCGACCGGCCATCCATCGGTTCGGTTCCGTTCGCATACCAGCGACAATCGCCCCCAGGCGACTGTTGGCGCGCCAGATGGACCGCCCGGAGCGCAAACCACCCACTGGGCTCGCCACCAACCGGTCGCTGGCTCGGGGATTCGCCTACCAGCGACAACTTCGAGGCGCCCAGCCCCGGCTCGCATCACAGCGACAACCCGCCCGGGCGCCTAGCTCCACAGGTTCGCCTACCAGCGACAACACCCCACGACGGACGGCGACCGCTCGCATCACAGCGACAACCCACCTGCGGGACCCAGCACCCCGCATCACAGCGACAACCCACCTGCGGGACCCAGCACCCCGCATCACCGCGACAACCCACCCGCGGGACCCAGCCCCACGGGCTCGCATAACAGCGACAACACCCCGAGACTGCTGGCTGCGTTGCGACCGGACGACACCACACACGCTGTCGCTACAACGCGAACCCCACCACCCACCAAGCCACCCCACACACGCTGTCGCTACAACGCGAACCCGACCACCCACGCAGACGACCCCACGCAGGTTGTCGCTACAACGCGAGTTCCACGACACGCCCCGACGCCCCATGCCCACACGCTGTCGCTACAACGCGAACCCCGCCACCCACCGAGCGACGGGCCGGCTCATCGGCGTTGGAGCGGGATCACTGGATCGTCGGGAACGGCTCGTCTACCGTCTCGGCCGATGACTGCGCTCCTCCGATGACCGTCCTCGATCGCTGGTACGAGCGGGCCGCTGCGGGACGGCAGCGGATCGCCTTCGCCGACACCGGTGACCCCAGAGCGGTCGAAGCGGTTGCCCGATGCCGGGCAGACGGTCTGGCCGATGCGGTACTGATCGACCACCCCGCCGACCACGTCTCCCCCACCGTCCGGCGTATCGCCGATGGCCTGGCGAAGCCGGTCGATCTCGACGACCCGTTGGACGTGGCGACCCTGCTCGTCGCCGCCGGCGAGGCCGATGGCTGCGTGGCCGGCGCCACCAGACCGACCGCAGACGTGATCCGGGCCGGGCTCCGCATCCTGGGGACGGACGCCGGCGGCTCGGTCAGCAGCAGCTTCCTGCTGATCCTGCCGGACGGGAGCCCGATCGCCTATGGCGACTGCGGCGTGATCCCCGACCCGGACGAGGACCAGCTGGCCTCGATCGCCGTTGCCACCGCCCGGACCTATCGCCAACTCACGTCTGACGAGCCTCGGGTGGCGATGCTCTCGTTCAGCACAAAGGGCAGCGCCGATCATCCCCGGGTCGACAAGGTCCGGGGGGCGACCGAGCGGGCTCGGGCTCTCGATCCGGCTCTGGTCATCGACGGGGAGCTCCAGTTCGATGCGGCCTGGGTACCGGCGATCGCCGGGGCGAAGGCGCCGGGCTCGGCGGTAGCCGGACGGGCCAACGTCTTCGTCTTCCCAGACCTGGACAGCGGCAACATCGCCTACAAGATCACCGAACGGCTGGCGGGGGCCCAGGCATTCGGCCCGCTGCTCCAGGGCCTGGACGGTGTCATGCACGACCTGTCTCGGGGCTGCTCGGCCGACGACATGGTCAACGTGGCCGTGATCGCCGCGCTGCAGGCCCAGCAGAGGCCCTCCGGCTGAGCCGGGCCGGTTGGCCGTCGGGTCTGCGGCCGGCCTCAGCCTTCGTCGATGATGGCGTAGGCCTCGATCTCGACCTTCAACCGAGGGTCGACCAGGCGGGACACCTCGACCAGGGTCGACGCCGGCCAGACCTCGCCGAAGACGGCTCGATGGGCGGTGGCCACCAGGTCCAGGTCATCGATGTCTGTGACATAGGTGACGGTCCGGACCACGTCGGCCGGGGTGGCGCCGGCCTCGGCCAACGCTGCAGTGATGATGTCCAGGGCCGCCGCGGCCTGCTGGCCGGCATCGCACCCGTCGATGTTCGGTTCCTGGGCACAGGTCCCGGCCACGTGGACGGTGTTGCCGACCCGGACCGCCCGGCAGTAGCCGTAGGTCTCCTCGAACGGGCCGCCGGAGCGAATGTTCTGACGCATGGCCGCAGCGTAGTGCCGGCCCGGCCGGGCGGGTGGCTGGTTCCGGCGTGACACGGGCCATCCACCCGGCCACGATGGCCGGGTGACGACACAACCCGACCGGGGCCCCGAGGAACGGTTCGATCTGATCGTCGTCGGCCTCGGGGCGATGGGGGCGGCGACGACCTATCAGGCTCGACGGCAGGGCCTTTCCGTGCTCGGGATCGACCGCCATCATCCGCCCCACACCCTCGGCTCGACCCATGCCGAGACCAGGGTCACCAGGCTCGCGGTCGGCGAGGGCCCGCAGTACCTGCCGTTCGTGGCCCGGAGCCATGAGATCTGGCGGGAGTTGGAGGCCCGCTCCGGCGAGGCCCTGCTCCATCTCAGCGGCGGCTACATCATCACCGATCCCGAGCCGGTTGCCGGCCAGCGGTGGGAGGACTTCGTGGTCGCAACCGACCGGATCGCCGCCGAGGCCGGCATCCCGTTCCATCTGGTCGACCCGTCGATGGTCCCCAGCGCAGGCCAGCCCGGCCCGCCGCCCCGGATCCGGGGCCTCGACGGCAAGCGGATCGGGTTCGAGCCGACCGGCGGCGTTGTCATGGCCGAGCGGGCGGTGGCGGTCCAGCTCGACCTGGCCAAGGACGACGGGGCCACGGTTCGGACCGGGGAGACCGTGACCGCCATCGAACCGGCGTCGAACGGGGTCACCGTCGTCACCGATCGGACCCGGTACCGGGCCGACCGGGCGGTGCTCGCCACCGGCCCATGGCTCCCCGAGCTGGCAGACCAGACAGACATCCCGTCCCTGGCCGTGACCCGCCAGACCGTGTTCTGGTTCGAGGTCGACGACGTGGCGGCGTTCGGGACGGACCGGTTCTCGTTCATCATCTGGGCCGGTCAGTCGGACGACGACTACGTCGGCGTCTTCCCGATCCCACCGGGCGGCACCCCTGCGCTCAAGGTCCTCGGTGAGCAGTTCGCCGAGACCACCGATCCCCACACCGTCGACCGGACCGTTTCCGACGACGAGATCGCCGACTTCCACCGGCGGCTGGTGGCCGGGCGGATCGACGGGGTGACCGATCGGTGCGTCAAGGCCCAGGTCTGCCTCTACACCAACACCCCGGACGACCACTTCCTGATCGACACCGTCCCCGGCACCGACCGGGTCCTCCAGCTGTCACCGTGCAGCGGGCACGGGTTCAAGCATTCGGCCGCCATCGGGGAGGCGGTGGCGGCCTGGGCCGCCGGGACGTCGACCACGCTCGATCTCCGACCCTTCGCCAGGCGGGCGAACAGGGCGTGAACCGTCGGCCCCCATCCGCCGAACCGGGTCCGGCGCCGTTACGGTTTTGGCGTGAACCAGCATGAGCAGACTTCGGACGGCAACGGCGTCGATCGCCAACTGAACCAGATCGACGCCGCCCTCCGGACCGACATCCGCCGTTTGGGAACACAGTTGGGCGACGCCCTCGTCCGCCAGGACGGCCCCGGCCTGCTGGAGCGGGTGGAGCAGGTGCGGACCCTGTCCCGGACCCTCCGCCGGGACGACAGCGCCCAGACCGAAGAGTTGGCCGACCTGCTGACAAGCGTCGACACGGTGGAGGCGATCCGGCTGGTCCGGGCCTTCACCATCTACTTCCACCTGGCCAATACCGCTGAGCAGGTTCATCGGGTAGATGACCTCCGGACGAGCGCCCCCGCCCCCCGCAACCCC
>JBCCFN010000304.1:0-5828 GCA_039029715.1 Actinomycetota bacterium
GCGGTCTTCAGGTCGACCAGGACCATCGGGTCCAGCGGGCGGCGCCGGACGTCGACCAGCAGGTCGGTCCCACCGACCAGCACCCGACCGGCGCCGTCGGCCGCCGCCAACGCGTCCAGCGCCTCGTCGACGCTCCGTGGCCGGCAGTACTGCACCACGATCCCACCTCCCCCGGCCGCCCCCCGACGACCCATCGGCTCTATTATCGATTATCGGTAATACTACACATCGAGCCGAGGTCGGTCAATGCGAGCCGCGCCATCCTCCGCCATCGAGACCGCCGTTCAGGATCCGCCAGACGACGCGGACAGCTGGTCGATGAGGGCGGTCGCGGCCGAAGCATCCCGGAGTTCGCCGACCTCGAGCACCCGTCCCGGATCGTGTTCGAACACCTTGCCCATGAACGTCCGGAGGGTGGCAACCACCTCGTCGAGGTCGACCTCGCCGATCAGGGCCGCCTCGTCCACCGGGACCGCGATCACGTCGTGATCGTCGAGACCGTTCTGGTATTGCTCGAGCAACGCCACCGGATGACACCGGATCAACTCACCGGTCCGGAGCGGGCGTCGACTGATGACGAAGCAGTCCAGGCAGTCACCATCTCCGGACGGCACCCCGACCACGAACCCGTAGGCGTGGGGGAACGGGGCGGACACGGTCTCAACCAACGTCGGGACCAGCCGCTCCTCGTCGTGATGGATCTTGGTCTGCGAGCCGGCCGGGTTCTCGATGAAGACCTGGCGAGCCGGTTCCGGCGTCATGTCGCCGCAGGCTTCCGGCGATAGTCGAGCTCGAGGAACTCGGCGACGTTCGGCAGCCAGACATCCTCGACGAAGGCCCGGTGATCGGGGTGGGCGTCGTAGTCCGCGTAGGCACGATCATCGGCGAACCACATCGAGAGGGCGTGGGTGAACGAGCTCTTGGCCCCGACCTGGACCAACACCTCGAAGTCGGCCACGCCCGGAATGGTGGCCAGTCCCCGGCATCGGTCCAGGAATCGATCGAGATCGACGGCATCACGCAGTCGGAACGCCACCGTGTGCTGGATGGCAGCCGGACCGGTCCCGTCCGGCGCCTTCCCTCCGATTGAACCCATGACCTCGTGCTCCTCTCTTCGCCGGGTCGACTCACCGAGCCGTGGTTCAGCCGACGCCCCAGATCCCGTCCGCCCCGTGCTCGATGTCGACCGGTTGACGCTCCCTGGCCGAGACCAGGGCGGCGTCAAGGACCTGTTGGGTCCGGTAGGCGTCTGCGAAGTCGGGCATCGGGACCACCGGGTCGCCGCCGCCGAGCATGGTCAGGATGTCTGCGGCCTGGTTGATGAAGCCGTGCTCGTAGCCGAGGCCGTGGCTGTCCGGCCACCACGCATCGACGTAAGGGTGACCGTCGCCGGCCCGGGTCACGTCGATCGTTGTCCAGCCCTGGCGGTCGCCGTCGTGGGCCAGGTCGTAGACCTCCAGCTCGTTCATCCGCTCGAAGTCGAACCGGACCGCGCCCCGCTCGCCGTGGATCTCCCACCGGTTTGCGTTGTGGTAGCCGGTTGCCAGGCGGCTGGCCTCGAACGACGCCAGCCCGCCACCGCTCAGCCGGCCCATGAACATCACCGCATCGTCGACCGTGCTTCGACCCATGCCCTCGGTGGTGGCACCGGCCCCGGCGATCTCGCCCCCGGCCCCCTCGGACAGCAGGGCCCGCTCCTCGATGAAGGTGTGCTCGATCGCTCCGTCGATGCGGATGATCTCCTCTCCGGTGATGAACCGGGCGGCGTCGATGATGTGGGCGTTGAGGTCCCCGTGGGCCCCGGACCCGGCGACGTCACCCTGGAACCGCCACAGGAGCGGGGTGTCCGGCCCTCCCCAGCTCTGCAGATAGGCGGCCCGGACGTGGTAGATCCGTCCCAACAGGCCGGACGCCACCAGTCGGTGGGCGTGGGCCACCGCAGGGACCCGGCGGTAGTTGTACCAGACGAACGTCTTGGGATCCCCGGGCGCCGCGGCCGCGGCGTCGACCATGGCCTTGGCGTCGGCCAGGGTCCCGGCCAGCGGCTTCTCGGAGACGACGTGCTTGCCGGCCTCCAGGGCCGCCATCGCCTGCTCGGCGTGGACGTGGTTCGGGGTCGCGATGTCGACCAGGTCGATCTCGTCCGCAGTCGCCGCGGCGCGCCAGTCGGTGGTGGCGTTCGCCCACCCCCACTGGCCTGCGAACTCGGTGACCTCGGCCTGGTTGCGGGCGGCCACGGTGTGCATGGCGGCCCGGCCGGCGTCCGGGAAGAATCGGCCGACGTTGAGCCAGGCGTTGGAGTGGGCCCGGCCCATGAACTTGGAGCCGATGAGGGCCACGTTTGTCTGTCCGGTCACGGCGACTCCCTGTCGTGTCGTTCGAGCTGTCGGCCACTGAGGGCCCGGCCGTCTGAGGCCTCGTACTGGTTCATCCCGAGCCGCATGATCAGTCGCTCGAGGCGAAGGCGTCGTCGAAGCGGCCCTCCGGCACGTCCCACAGCAGCGTGCGGATGTACTCCAGCGCTTCGGGGGCACCGACGAGGCGATCCATGCCGGCGTCCTCCCACTCGATCGACATCGACCCGGAGAAGCCGATCTCGTTCAGCATCCGGATCATGGCCTCCCACGGCACGTCCCCCCGGCCGACCGAGACGAAGTCCCAACCCCGGTTCATGCTGCCGAAGCCGATGTGGCTGGTCATGATCCCGTTCCGCCCGTCGAGACGACGCTTGGTGTCCTTGCAGTGGACGTGCCAGATCTTGTCTGCGTAGGTCCGGATGAAGTCCGGGATGTCGAGGAACTGCCAGACGAAGTGGCTCGGGTCGAAGTTGATACCGAAGCTCGGGCGGTCCATGACCTCGAGGGTCCGCTTCGTCGTCCAGGTGTCGAAGGCGACCTCGGTCGGATGGACCTCCAGGGCGAACCGAACCCCGACCTCTTCGAACACGTCCATGATCGGATTCCACCGGTCGGCGAAGTCCTGGTAGCCGGCCTCGATCATCTCCTCGGGCACCGGGGGGAAGCCGGCGATGGTGTGCCAGATGCTCGACCCGGTGAACCCGACCACCGTGTCGACGCCGAATTGCGCCGCCGCCCTTGCGGTGTCCGCCATCTCGGCCGCAGCCCGCTGGCGAACCCCCTCGGGGTCGCCGTCACCCCAGATTCGGGCCGGAAGGATCCCCTCGTGCCGCTCGTCGATCGGGTTGTCACACACCGCCTGGCCCACCAGGTGGTTGGAGATGACCTTGCAGTCGAGGCCGTGGCGGGCCAGCAGCTCCCGTCGGCCCTCCACGTAGCCATCCTCGTTGACCGCCCGGTCGACCTCGAAGTGGTCGCCCCAGCAAGCCAGCTCCAGGCCGTCGTAGCCCCAGCCGGCGGCGAGAGCCGCCACCTCCTCCAGCGGCAGATCGGCCCACTGGCCGGTGAACAGGTTCAGGGGTCGGTTGCTCATGTTGTCTCCTCGACGGTGTTCAGTGCTCGGAATGGGTTCGGAAGTACTCGAGACGTGCTCAGAACGTGATGGCCTTGAAGGCCTCGGTCTGCTGTTTCAGCGCCTGCTCCACCGGCAGCCGCTCCATGCTCGACGCGCCGTAGAAGCCGTGGACCCCATTGGCGTTACGGAGCACGAACGAGGCGTCGTCCGGCATGGCGATCGGCCCGCCGTGGACCAGGACGATGACGTCCTGACGGACCGATCGGGCCGCGCCGGCCCATGCCTCGACCTTGGGGATCGTGTCCTCCAGGGTCAGAGCGGTCTCGGCCCCGATGCTGCCCCCGGTGGTCAGGCCGAGGTGGCAGACGATGATGTCGGCCCCGGCCTCGGTCATCGCCGCGGCGTCCTCCTCGCTGAAGACATAGGGCGTGGTCAACAGGTCCTGGCGGTTGGCCTCGGCAATGCAGTCGACCTCGAGCGAGTAGCTCATCCCGGTCTCCTCGAGGTTCTGGCGGAAGACCCCGTCGATCAGGCCGACGGTCGGAAAGTTCTGGACCCCGGCGAAGCCGATCCGCTTCAGCTCGGCGATGAAGACCGCCATGTCGATGAACGGGTCGGTCCCGTTGACCCCGGCCAGCACCGGGGTCCGTTCCACGACCGGAAGGACCTCCGACGCCATGTCGACCACGATCTCGTTGGCGTTGCCGTAGGCCAGGAGCCCGGCCAGCGACCCTCGACCGGCCATCCGGTACCGACCCGAGTTGTAGATCACGATCAGGTCGATCCCGCCGGCCTCCTCCCACTTGGCCGACAGCCCGGTCCCGGCGCCGCCACCGACGATGGGGACCTTGGCGTCGACCATCTGGTGGAATCGGTCGAGCAGTTCGGCTCTGGTGAATCGGGGCATTGCAACCTCTCTCGGTGTTCGGTGGCTGACGTCGTTCAACCGTGCCGGGGAGTCATGTGTCTACCCCCAGGTAGCGTCGCTGGGCGTCGTGATCCTCGGCCAATGCTCCGGCGGTCATCTCGGCTTCGATCCGGCCGGCGACCATGACCAACTGGCGATCGGCCATGGCGGTCGCGGCGCCGAGATTCTGCTCGACCACCAGCACTGCGGTGCCGTCGTCGACCAGCTGGTGGACGGTTTGGATCAGGATGTCGACGATGGTCGGGGCCAGGCCCTCGGTCGGCTCGTCCATCACGATCAGTGGGGTGTTGAGCAGCAGCGCCCGTCCGATGGCCAGCATCTGCTGCTCGCCGCCGGACAGCTCCGCACCGCCGTTGCCTCGTCGCTCGGCGAGCCGGGGGAACAACTCGTAGACCGCAGCGGCGGTCCACCGGCGGCCCCGACTCTCGGGCGCCAACATGGCGAGATGCTCGTCGACGGTGAGGGACGGGAACAGTCGGCGGCCCTGCGGGACGTAGGCGATTCCGGCCTCGACGATCCGCCGCGACGAGGCCCCGGTGATGTCGGTGCCGCCGAGCGTGATCGATCCGCTGGTGACCGGGAGCAGCCCCATCAGCGCTTTGCACAACGTCGTCTTGCCGACCCCGTTGCGGCCGATGATGACCGCCGGCTCGGCCGCCAGGTCGAAGCTGATGCCGTCCAACACGTGGGATGCGCCGTAGCCGGCGACCAGACCCTCGACCCGGAGTTCCATCACCCTCTGCTCCCCAGGTAGATCCGGTGGACCTGCTCGTCGGCCCGGACGGTTGCCGGATCGCCCTCGATGATCTTCCTCCCGTCGGCCATGACCATGACCCGGCTGGCGACCCGGAGGGCGACGTCCATGTCGTGCTCGATCAGGATCAGGGTCGACGATCGATCGAGATCCTCCAGCAGCTCGACCAGACGCTCCCGCTCGCCGCTCGACAATCCGGAGGCCGGTTCGTCGAGCAGGAGCAGGTCCGGTTCGGTGATCGTCGCCATCCCAACCTCCAGCTGACGTTGCTGGCCATGGCTCAGGTCGGCGACCGGACGGGCGAGCTGATCACCGAGCCAGACCCGGTCCGCTGCGGTCCGGGCCCGGTCCCTGGCATCCTCGTAGGTGGCACCTCGCCGGAGCCGTCGCCGGCCGCCAACCTTCCCGATCCGGGCCAGCACCAGGTTCTCCTCGACGGTCAGGCCCGGGAACAGGCGGGTCCGCTGGTAGGTCCGGGCGACGCCGAGCTCCGGTCGCTGCCGCGGCGGCGCGACGGTCACGTCCCGACCGGCGATCGTCACCGTGCCAGCGGTCGGGACGATGTCGCCGGCTACAACGTTGAACAGTGTGGTCTTCCCGGCACCGTTCGGCCCCAGGATGGCGAGCCGCTCGCCCTGGCCGACCTCGAGATCGATGTCGGCCAGGGCGAGGAGACCACCGAACGCCACCCGGATGGATGTGAGCTGTAAGAGA
>JBCCFN010000305.1:0-5825 GCA_039029715.1 Actinomycetota bacterium
GCGCCGGCGCCGATCATCAGCGGATAGGTGTCGTGTTTCGGGCTCGCCGAGGCCATGACGATCGGCTCCTCGAACGAGATCTGGGAGACCCAGTGCGACGTGTAGGCCCTGGTCTCGCCGTCGTGGTGGGCCGCCACCACCTGCACGCCCTTGATCATCTGACCAAGGCTGCGCTTGATCTCGCGGTCGATCACGGTCACTGCTCCTGTGCTGTTCGTCGGCTTGGCGTCAGTTGCGGTTGGCCAGGCACGCCTGGCGCCTCCCGAGGTGGCGCTCCCGGTTGGCCGGGTCGTCCTCCCCCAGTCGACCGTACTGGACCGCCGCCTGTTCGAAGCGGCCGAGGGCGGACATCAGGTCCGCCAGCTCCTCCCGGTCCTCGATCCGTCCGGACGGCAGGTCGGCCCGGAGGGACAGCACCGGGATGATGCGGGATGGTTCACCCCGTCTGGCGTAGGCGATCCGGAGGTTGTTGAGGGTCCGGACGCAGACCTCGAGTCCGGTCATCGGGCGGAGCATCTCGGGCTCGAACGCCTCGATCGGCTGGAGGCGACCGAACAGTGACCGACAGTCGTCCATCCCCAGCGCCACCCCTCGATTGAACGGGTCGTACCAGCGGGTCGGCTCCGGACCCTCGCCGAGCAGGACGTGACCCGGCATACCGACCGGGCGGAGGTCTCGCCCGTTGCGCCTCGCGATCTCGGCCACGACCGCGGCCAGGCTCAACGGGATGCCCCGGCGTCTGTCGATGACCCGATCGAGGAGTGAGTTTGCCGGATCGTAGTAGTCGTCGACATCGCCGCTGAACCCGAGCGAGCCGTAGACGTGACCGAACAACGCGTCCGGGTCTGCTGGATCGGGGCAACCGTCCGCCAGGTGGTCGAGCGCCGCAACAACCGCGGCCTCGGTCGCCGCGACCTGGTCGGTCGACGGTTCGTGATCGTCGACCGGGTCTACGGACGCGATGACGGCCAGCAAGCGGTCGAGACCGACCCCTGGTTCGGCGAGGAGGAGGTTGAGTCGGTCGGCAGCACCCATCGGCAGCACCGATAGTAGTCGCCGGGTCAGCGCCCCTTGAACACCGGGGGCCGCTTCTCCATGAATGCCCGGACGCCCTCGGCGTAGTCCTCGGAGCGAGCGCAGGCCCGGATCGCAGCCTCGACCTCTTCCGTTCGCCTGCGGTCCGGTGGCCGGAGGTGATCGGCAACCGCCAGCTTGGCCGCCCGCTGGCTGAGCGGGGCTCGGGAGGCGATCGTCGCCGCCTGCTCGGCAACGAATCCGTCGAGCTCCGCCTTCGGCAGGACCCGGTTGACCAGTCCCCACCGGAGGGCGGTCTCGGCGTCGTACCAGTCGGCGGTGTAGATGATCTCCTTCGTCACCGCCGGGCCGAGCAGATCGACCAGGGCACCGGTCCCGGCCGCCGAGTAGCCGATCCCGAGCCGGGCCGGTGGCAGCCCGAACCGGGCGTCGTCTGCTGCGTAGCGGAGGTCGGCGGCGACGGCCATGGCCAGGCCGCCCCCGATGCAGAACCCGTGTACGAGGGCGATGACCGGCTTGTTCAGCGCCTCGATCGCCCCGAATGCATCACCGGTGGCCTGGTCGTAGCCCCGGCCACCGGGTCGACGATCCTCGAACTGCGAGATGTCAGCGCCGGCGACGAACGCGGTCTCCCCCGCGCCACGCAGCACCACGGTGCGGATCTCGTCGTCCGCCTCCAGCTCGGCGCAGGCCGCCGGGACCGCCTCCCACATGTCGAGCGTCATGGCATTCCGACGGGCCTGGTGGTCGAACACGATCGTGCCGACGCCACCGTCTCGCTCGATCCTGACGGTTGCGGTCACGATGCTCCCATTCGTTCGACGGCCGGTCCGGTCGCTGGTCCGGACCGAACCTAGTCACCGACGGGACCTGGCTCCAGTCCCGGCCGTCGGTGGTAGGTTCGGCAGCAATGGCGTTCGCTTTCCTGGCAACCGACACACCGTTCGGCTTCGCTCACCGGGGCGGGGTCGGCGGCGGCCCGGAGAACACCGAGGCGGCCTTCGCCCATGCGGTCGACCTCGGGTTCGACTACCTGGAGACCGACGTCCACGCCACCGCAGACGGCGTCCTGGTTGCGTTCCATGACGACGAGCTGGAGCGGGTGGCCGGGCTGCCAGGCGGGATCGAGGACTACCCGTGGAGTCGCCTGGCCGACGTGCGCCTGGCCGGCGACCACCCGATCCCCCGGCTCGCCGACCTCCTGGCCCGGTTCCCGAGCGCCAGATTCAACATCGATCCAAAGGCCGACGCCGCCGTGCCGCTCCTGATCGACACCATCCGGGAGTACGAGGCGCTCGACCGGGTCTGCATCGGCTCGTTCTCCGACGATCGGATCGCCAGGGTCCGGGCTGCGCTCGGGCCGGCGCTGTGCACCGCACCGGGGCCGAAGGGCGTGGCCCGGGTGTTGGACGCTGCGGTCCGGGGTGGACGGTGGCGGCCGCCGTACGGATGCCTGCAGATCCCGGCCCGGGGGTACCGGATCCCGCTCGACTCCGGGTGGCTGATCGGCCGGGTCAAGCGGCTCGGTCTCCAGGTCCACTTCTGGACCATCAACGACGAGGCGGAGATGGCCCGGCTCCTCGATCGGGGCGCAGACGCCCTCATCACCGACGAGACCGCCCGGCTCCGCACGGTCTTGATGGCCAGGGGCCAGTGGCCAGATCGGGGCTAGCGCCGCACGAGTGCTACTCCGTCGGGTCGGCGAAGTTCGGTTCCCGCTGCTCGAAGAAGGCCGTGATCTGCTCCTTCTGGTTCGCAGAGCCGATCAGCCGACCGATCTCGGTCCGCTCGTTGGCGAAACCCGTTGCGGTCGAGACCTTGGGGGCCTCGTTGAACAGCCGCTTCGCCCCCCGGACCGCCTCCGGTGACTTGCCAGCGATCTCGGTGGCCAGGGCCATCGCTTCGGCGTGGGGATCCTCGGCCAACCGGGTGCACAGCCCGAGTGCGACCGCTTCCTCGCCGGAGACCATCCGGCCGGTGAACGTCAGCTCCTTGGCGACGTCCAGGCCGACCAGGTTGACCAGCGCCTGGGTACCGGTCATGTCCGGCACCAGGCCCCACCGGATCTCCAGCACGGACAGTTTGGCTTCGGGATGGACGATGCGGATGTCGGCCCCCAGCGCCAGCTGGATGCCGCCCCCGAGGGCGTGGCCGTGGACGGCGGCGATGACCGGCACGGGCAACTCGGTCCAGCCGTAGACCGCTTGCTGGCCCCGGTGGGTGATCCGGCCCTCGGGTACCGGCGGCAGCGAGTCGGCCCGCTCGGTCGTCCCGTCGTCGCCAGCCATGCCCTGGAAGCTGCTGAAGTCGAGACCGGCGCAGAACGAGCGGCCTTCGCCGGACAGCACCACGCTACGCAAGGTCTGGTCGGCCGCCAGCTCGTCCGCCGTGTCGATCAGGGCGCCGAACATCGCCTGGTCCAGGGCGTTCATCTTGTCCGGCCGGTTGAGGCGAACGTCCGCCACGCCGCCATGTCGTTCGATGTGGATTCGATCACTCACGCTTCGTCACCTTCCAGAGGGCCGGTCCCTCAGGTCGAGGGGAGGTAGGGGCAGTGCCGACACCCACGATCACAGCACCAGCCTCGGTCACGCAAATGACCCGCGGTCATCACGAACAGACCGCTGGCCGGATCCCGGTACCCGCCGTCGCCGCTTGCCATCGCCCGAGCGTGGGCCGCCATCGCCGATTCGTAGACCGGATCGTCCGGGGAGAACCGGTCCGGGTGGGGTGACCGGAGTCCGTCGGGTCGAGGTTCGGTCCTGGATCCCGGCGCTGCGTCTTGGGGCCTCGGTCTGCGGCCTCCGGCCCGGTCGGACGGCTCCATCGCCGAGACCGTAGTTCGATCGACCGGCCGGGCCCTGATCGGCGTCGCTAAGGACCGGGGGAAAGCTGCCGATGCAGCAAGGGACGGCCGTAACTCGACGATGCGGAGTTGCCATGTATGGGATGGTGAATCGAGCGATAAAGGACCTCGTTCTCGACGTGGCCGGTGAGGACGTCTGGCTCCAGATCTGCGAAGACGCCGGCCTGACGATCACCTCGTTCACCAACACCGCGGTCTACGACGATGCCACCACCTACGACCTGGTCGGTGCGGCCAGCCGGGTGCTCGGCATGGATCCCGAGGCGGTCCTCGAGCGGTTCGGCCGCCACTGGATCCTCTTCACCGGCCAGGAGGGCTGGGGGCCACTGTTCGACATCGCCGGGGACGACTTCCGCAGCTTCGTTCGGGCCCTCGATGCCATGCATGCCCGGGTCCAGGCCAGCCTGCCGGACTGCCGGATGCCATCGTTCGTCGTCGAGGACACCCCGGACGGCGGACTTCGGGTCGAGTATCGGTCGGACCGTGAGGGACTGGCGCCGATGGTGATCGGGCTGTTCCGTGGCCTGGCCGAGTACTTCAGCGAAGACTGGGGCGTCGAGCAGACCTCGATCAAGTCGACCGACGGGGCTGACCGGTTCCTGCTCCAGCCCTTGACCGCTGCGGTCGGGCAACCGAGCGAACGCCTTGGGACTGTCTGACCCGTCCGTCCGGGTCCACCGGCTCCTCGGTGAGCTGTTCCCGTTCCACCTCGTCGTCGAGTTGGCGGACAAACCGGTCGTCGTCGGCGCCGGCTACTCGATTCAGCGATGGCTGGCCAACCCGCTGGTCGGGCGGACCTTCGCCAAGACCTTCCGGCTGATCCGTCCGGCCGAGTTGGCGCTCACCGAGGAGGGGCTCGAGTCGGCCCGTGGCACCGTGTTCATCCTGGAGTCCCTCGACCGGCCGGTGCAGCTCCGTGGCCAGATGGCACTGCTCGGGCACGACCTGGCGGTGTTCCTCGGCTCCCCGGTGCTGACCACCGCCACCAGTGTCGAGGCCCTCGGGCTCTCCGCCGCCGACTTCGCCCCCCACGACGTCACCCTCGACCTGATCGTGTTGCAGCAGGTGGCCCAGATGCAGCTGGCGGATCTCCGGGAGCGGGCGACCGAGCTCGACGAGGCGCGGGAGGCCCGTGACCGCTACAGCCACAGCGCAGCGACCGATTCGCTGACCGGGCTGTCGAACCGCCGGGCGTTCTGGGATCGCTGTCAGGCGGAGCTGGCGACGACCAGCGCGGTCTCACTGCTGTTCATCGACGTCGACAACTTCAAGTCGGTCAATGACCTCCACGGCCACGCCGCCGGCGATGCCGTGCTTCGTCGAATCGCAGACGCACTGTCGTCGACCGTGCGACCGGTCGACACCGTCGCCAGGCTCGGCGGGGACGAGTTCGCCGTGCTGCTAACCGGTGTCGACACCGACGACACCAGAGCGATCGTTCATCGGGTCCGTGAGTCGGCCACCGGCTTGGTCGAGGTCGACGGGCAATCGCTTCGGATCTCGGTCAGCATCGGGGTGGTCACCGGCGGGCCCGGCATGTCTGTCGACGACCTGGTCAAGGATGCGGACGTCGCCATGTACGAGGGCCGGACCCGGGGTCGCGGCCGGGTGACCTGGTTCGCCGAACGGATGCGAACCGAGCGCGAGGAACGCCGGACCCTGACCGAGGATCTCGAGGCTGCGGTCGAGGCCGGCCAGATCGACACCGTGTATCAGCCGATCGTCCGCCTCGACGATCGCTCGATCGTCGCCCTCGAGGCCCTGGCCCGCTGGACCCACCCGACCAGGGGCCCGATCGAGCCGTCGACGTTCATCGCCCTGGCCGAGGGCGCCGGATTGATCGGTGCCATCGACCGACTGATGATCGACCGCTCGCTCCAGGAGCTCGCAGTGTGGCGGCGGAGCGCCCCAAGCCTTCGGGTCC
>JBCCFN010000306.1:0-5805 GCA_039029715.1 Actinomycetota bacterium
AGAGCGGCTGGCAACCAGCCGTCGCAAGGTGAAGACCCAACTCCTGTCCCAGCGTCCTATTGCCGGCGTCGGCAACATCTATGCCGACGAGGCCCTCTGGCTTGCCCGCATCAACCCAAAGGCGACCAGACTGTCCGAACGGCGGGCCACCGAGCTGCTCGATGCGATCCGAATCGTGCTGGCCAAGGGCATCGACAATGGGGGAACCACGCTGCGGGACTATCGGGATGCCGAAGGTCGAAGGGGCGACAATCAGGCGTCTTTGGCCGCCTATGGCCGCGCTGGACAACCATGTTTTCGGTGTGACACCGAGCTTCGTTCAGCGGTCATCGACGCCCGAACGACCACCTGGTGTCCCGCCTGCCAACGGCGGTGAACCCACCGGCGACAGCCGAATGCGTCGATCGCGGAATTTTCCTCAAGTGCCTCCACCGGTTGTAATTTGTACAAAATGCAAAGCCAACACCCCTGTTGGTACGGATTTCCAGAAATTACCGAGCCCCATCGATCACGTTTTCCCTGATCAGACACCCTGTACGGCGTAGAGTTGCAACTGACGGTATGGCAACCCAGAGCCTTATTCACCATTGGAAATTGAATTTGATTCTTCTCATATCATGGGCATGATCGCCCCTCCTCCAACGTAAGATTCACCTTGTGCAAGACGAACAGGACATGGGGCGACGACGCGAGGCCTGGCGGATCTTCATGTCGGCAAACGTTCAACTGACCGATCGTTTGGATCACGAACTCCAGCAGCGAAGTCATCTCAACCTGACCGACTACGAGATCCTGTCCGTCCTGGCCACCGCCCCACAGTTCCGTCTCCGCATGAGCGACCTCGCCCGCCAGGTTCTCGTCTCCCGCAGCCGTCTCACCTATCGGATCGATCGATTGACCGAGGTCGGCTTCGTCACCCGGGAAGAGTGCGAGGACGATCGCCGCGGTCTCTGGGCCATCATCTCGCCCGTCGGCCTTGACGCCCTGGACACCGCCCGCGACGGTCACGAGCGCGACATCGAGACCTGGTTCTTCGACCTGATGACAGACGAGGAGCTCTCGGTGGTAGCCGGGGTCATGGCTCGGATCGAGGGCAAACTCAGCAACAACCGGCACCGGGCTCTGGGCTGAGCGGCATCGAGCCCAACGACCGGACGATCCGAACCGACCGGGCGTCACGCCATACTCATCGACGATGAGGTTCTCCGTCATCGGGCCCGGTCGGGCCGGACGTTCCCTGGCCATCGCGCTGACGCGGGCCGGCTGGGAGCTGGCCGCGACCTACGGTCGGGGTGATGACCCCGGCCCGGCCGGCGGCGACGGTGGGGGTGGAAGCGGGGGCGTTGGGAGCGGACCCGAGGTCGACTTGGTGATCATCGCCGTACCGGACGATGCGATCGCAATCGTCGCCGCCGCGGTCCGACCAACGGACGCCGCCGTCCTCCACTGCTCCGGGGCCAAGCCGCTGACCGTGCTGGCCCCCCATCGGCGGGTCGGCTCGGTCCATCCGCTGATCTCGCTCCCCGATCCGGAGACCGGGGCCGAGCGCCTGGCCGACGGTGCCAGCTTCGCCGTGGCCGGGGATCGAGCCGCCGGTGAGGTGGTGGCGGCCCTTGGCGGCCGGATCATCGAGGTCCCGGACGACCGACGAGCCCTGTACCACGCCGCCGCCTCGGTCGGCGCCAACCACCTGGTTGCGCTGTGCGCTCAGGTCGAGCGCCTGGCCGACGCCGCCGGCGTGCCGGTGGACGCCTACTGGAACCTGATGGCGGCAACGCTCGACAACGTCCGGGCCACCGGCGCCAGACGGGCTCTGACTGGCCCGGCCGCCCGGGGCGATCTGGCAACCATCGCCGCCCATCTCCGGGCCATCGATGAGGCCGAGCACCGGCTCTACCTCACCCTGGCCGATGCCGCCGCCGACCTGGCGGACGCACCACGTCCCTCCGACGCCCGGGAACGCTGACCGCCGGCGGGCAAACCGCTGGCCGCGGCGCACTGACCGGGCAACCGCAGGAGCCAGGGCCGCTTCGGTCCTACACTACGGCTCGATCGTCATGACGACCGAGGTACTGACAACGATCGCTGCGGTGCGGGACGCCCTCGACGGGTACCGGGCCGACGGCCGCACCGTCGGCTTCACCCCGACGATGGGCTACCTCCACGACGGCCACGGGTCCCTGATGCGGGCCGCCGATGCCGACACCGACGTGGTCGTGGCCAGCATCTTCGTCAACCCGTTGCAGTTCGCGGCCGGGGAGGACCTGGCGGACTATCCCCGCGACTTCGAACGCGACCTCGAACTGGCGGCCGCCAACGGCGTCGACCTGCTGTTCCACCCCCCGGTGGAGGAGATGTACCCGTTCGGACCGGTCCTGACCACGGTGTCCGTCGGAGAGGTGTCCGAGCGGTGGGACGGCGCCTCCCGCCCGACCCACTTCGCCGGGGTGGCCACCGTCGTCGCCAAGCTGTTCAACATCATCGGCCCGTGTCTGGCCTACTTCGGCGACAAGGACTTCCAGCAGTTGGCGGTGATTCGCCGGATGGTCGAAGACCTGTCGATTCCGGTCGAGGTCGTCGGCTGCCCGATCGTCAGGGAGCCGGACGGCCTGGCGATGTCCAGCCGCAACACCTACCTCTCGCCGGAGGACCGGGCGGCCGCCATCGTCCTTCGCCGAGCCCTCGACGCCGGCCGGGCTGCGCACGGTGCCGGGACCACCGACCCCACCGCCGTGGCCGATGCCATGACCGATGTGGTGGCCGCAGAGCCCCGGGCCGTGCTCGACTACGTCGCCGTGGTCGACCCGACGACCCTCCGCACCGCCGAGGTGGTGCAGGCCTCGACCAGACTGCTCATCGCCGCCACCCTGGGGACGACCAGACTGATAGACAATGACGCCGCCGGACCGACTGGACCACCGGCGGAACCGCAACCGATGGAGACCCTCTCATGAGCCGCACCGTACCGACGATCCGGGCGTCGAAACGTCGTGACGGGGCCGAGCCGCTGGTGATGGTGACCGCCTACGACGCGCCGTCGGCCCGGGTCGCCACCGAGGCGGACGTCGACCTGATCCTGGTCGGCGACTCGGTGGCGATGGTGGTCCTTGGCTACGACGACACGTTGCAGGTCACCGTCGACGATATGGCCTACCACGTCGCAGCGGTCGCCAGGTCGAAACCGACCGCAGTGATCGTCGGCGACCTGCCGTGGATGAGCTTCCATGTCTCCCCCGAGGAGACCGTCCGCAACGCCGCCACCCTGATCCGGGCGGGGGCGACCTGCGTCAAAATGGAGGGCGGGGCGAAGCGGATCCCGATGATCGAGGCCATCATCAACGCCGAGATCCCGGTCATGGCCCACATCGGCCTGACCCCGCAGTCGACCAAGGCCATGGGCGGGTTCAAGATCCAGGGCCGGCAGGCCGAGGCGGTCCGGCAGCTGGTCGAGCACGCCAAGGCGCTGGAGGCGGCCGGTTGCTTCGCCGTCGTGATCGAGGGCGTGCCGGACATCGCCGGCCGGCTGGTGACCGAGGCACTCTCTATCCCGACCATCGGCATCGGGGCCGGCGCCGACTGTGACGGCCAGGTGCTGGTCTACCACGACATCATCGGCCTCGAGAACCGGTTCAAGCCCCGCTTCGTTCGCCGCTACGGGACCGCGTTCGAGTCCCAGGTCGACGCGTTGACCGCCTACGCGACAGACGTCCGGACCGGTGCGTTCCCGTCCGAGGACGAAATCTATGCTGCCAAGGAAGAACTGACAGACGCGCTCGGCCTCTACGGCAGCGCCCCACCAGGAGACTGAGCCACCCCCGATGCCACGAGTCGTCCTCCGGGCCCCCCGGACCTTCGAGCAGGCCTTCGCCGCCATCCGCCAGGAGCTGGACGTCCCACGCCGGTTCCCGGACCCCGTCCTGACCGAGGCCGAGGCCGCAGTGCCCGACCCGGTCGAGCGGCTCGACGCCCGTGACCTGTCGTTCGTCGCGGTCGACCCGCCGGGGGCCACCGACCTCGACCAGGCGTTCACCGCCGAGCGGCTGGATGACGGCTACCGGGTCCGGTACGCCATCGCAGACGTCGGCGCGTTCCTCCGCCCCGGCGGGGCCATCGACCTGGAAGCCCGCAAGCGGGGCGCCACGCTCTACAGCCCGGATCTCCGGACCCCGCTCCACCCCCAGGTCGTGAGCGAGGACCGGGCCAGCCTGCTGGCCGGGACCGAGAAGCCGGCGCTGCTGTGGACGATCGACCTCGATGGGGACGGGCTGCCGACCGACTGGCGGCTGGAACGGGCCACCGTCCGGATCGACGAGGCCATCACCTACACCGAGGCCCAGCAGCGGATCGCGGCCGGGACCGATGAGCGGATGACCCTACTGGCCGAGATCGGCACGCTCCGGCAGGCCCGGGAGGCCGACCGGGGCGGGGTCAGCCTCAACCTCCCGGCCCAGGAGATCGTTGAGACCGACGGCCACTATCGGCTGGAGTTCGACGAGTCGCTCCCGGTCGAAGGGTGGAACGCCCAGATCTCGCTGCTGACCGGGATCGTGGCCGGGACCACCATGCGCGATGCCGGGGTCGGGGTATTGCGGACCCTGCCGCCGCCCTATCCCGATGCCATCGACCGGCTGCGCCAGACGGCGAAGTTCCTTGACCTGGACTGGCCGGCGGAACAGTCCTATCCGGACTTCGTCCGTCACCTCACCCCAAACACTGCGGGGTGCAATGCGTTTCTCCTCCAGGCCGCCCGGAGCTTCCGGGGCGCCGGCTACGTCGGGTTCGACGGCGAGCGTCCCAAGTACTCCGAGCACGGGGCGATCGCCTCGGTCTACGCCCACGTCACCGCCCCACTCCGCCGGCTGGTCGACCGGTTCGGCAACGAGATCCTGCTGGCCCTGTTTGCGGACCAACGGCCGCCGGCCTGGGCGCTGGAAGCCCTGGAGGAGCTGCCGTCGCTGATGGGCCAGTCCCGGCAGCGGGAGTCGGCCCTGGAGCGGGCCATGCTCGACATGGCCGAGGCCCTGGTGCTCGAGCACAGCGTCGGCGAGGTCTTCGACGGCTACATCGTCAGCCTGGACCGCAAGCGTGATCGGGCGGTGGCCCAGATCGCCGACCCGGCGATCATCAGCACCGTGCCGTCGGCCGGGCGGTCGCTGGCCGAGTACGTGAAGCTCCGGGTCGACGGGGTCGACCTGACGGCTCGCTCGGTTGACTTCTCGGTGATCGACTGAGGCCGGGCGGCCCTGCCGTCAGTGGCTGTGGGGCGGAACCGATGCACCTTCCGAGGGCTGGACGATCACGATGCCCTGCCCCTGGAATGCCAGCTGGACCGCCTCGCCCGAGCCACGCCCGATCAGGGCCTGGGCCTTCACCGTCCGATTCAGGGTGGTGGTGAGCGATGAGCTCCATGCGACCGCAGCGTCGGTGTCGGCGAACGTCGGCTGATTGGTCTGGAGCACCACCGGGTCGCCGTCGGTGGTGATGGCGACCCAGCCATGGCCCTCGAGGCGGGTGTTGAACAACCCGCCGGCGGCCATGCCGGCGCCCTTGATCCGCTCGATGTCCCACGACAGCGACGGTTCGAACGCCAAGACGTTGCGGCCGTTGACGGTCAGGCCAGCGCCTTCCAGCCGGATGATGTGGACCTGGTATGCACCGTCGGCGAGGAACAGCTCGCCCTGGCCGGTGCACCGCATCAGGGGCATGCCCTCACCGGTCAGCGCCTTCTTCAGGAACTTGGAGGCGCCCGAGCCCTCGGCGAGGACGTCCTGGCCAAGCAGGGCTCGATGGTCGCGTTCCAGGGCC
>JBCCFN010000307.1:0-5802 GCA_039029715.1 Actinomycetota bacterium
CGACTATGCGATCCTGGCCGGGGTTGCCGAACGGCTCGGCTTCGGTGACACCTTCACCGAGGGTCGAACCGCTGACGAGTGGGTCGAGTACCTGTACCAGCGGTATCGCAAGACGGACCGAGCGGCCCCGGACTACCAGACCTTCCGCCGGGACGGGATGCGCGCCCACGAGGAGATGGCGCAGATGGGGTTGCCGTGGCGGGTCTTCCTGGAGGACTTCCGAGCCGATCCGGTGACCAATCCACTGTCCACACACCATCCGGCAAGATCCAGTTGTTCTCCGAGGTGATCGAGGCCTTCGGATACGACGACTGCCCGCCCCACCCCACGTGGCTCGAGCCCTATGAGCGGCTCGGCACACCGGCCGCCGATCGCCATCCGCTCCACCTGGTGTCCAACCAGCCGGCGACGAAACTCCACAGCCAGTTCGACCACGCGGCACCGAGCGGCGAAACCAAGGTGGCCGGCCGGGAACCGATCCGGATCAATCCGGCGGACGCTGCGGCCAGGGGCATCGTCGATGGCGACATCGTCCGGGTCCACAACGACCGGGGGGCGTGCCTGGCCGGGGCCGTGCTGAGCGATTGGGTGATGCAGGGGGCGGTCCAGCTGTCGACCGGGGCCTGGTACGACCCGGACGACGAGGGGATGTGCAAGCACGGCAACCCGAACGTGCTGACCAGGGACAAGGGCACCTCCAGCCTCGGGCAGGGGCCGACGGCCCACACCTGCCTGGTCGAGATCGAGCGGTTCGATGGCGAACCGCCGCCGGTCACCGCCCACCAGCCACCGCGCTTCGTTTCCCGGCCGGCCTGAGCGGCACCGCCGCCGACCGAGGTCAACCCGACCCGGCTCGACCGGGACCGGGGACTAGGGTTCTCGCCATGGGCGCCAACCGATCCGGTCGGACCGCCGACCCGGGCCTGGCCCTCCTGCTGGGGCTGGCCATGCTCGTAGTCGCCGCCTGCACCCCCGGACGCAGCGCCGAGGACGCCACCGGAGGGGCGGACGACGGGGTCGTCACGCTTGACCCGACGACCACCCAGCCCGCACCGCTCGGCGTCGAGCCGGTGGTCGATGTGGTGCCGTGTGACGACGTGACCCGGGCTGCGGTCAGGCTGACCGGGGCCGAGCCGGGCGAGCTGATCGAGATCACTTCCGACGTGCCGATCGAGCCGGCCGGCGGTCTGGCCGACGGCACCGGGACCTTCGTGGTCGCCTGGACCTGTGGTCCAGCCGAGGCCCAGCTGCGTTGGCCGTTGACCGCCACCGGTCTGACCTCTGGACGGACCGCCGCCTTCACCCTCACCGGCGCGGCCGAGGATCCGGACGCCGGGTTCGCGATCCAGCTCGCCGAGGACCCGTTCATCTGCGACGGCAGCACCCGAGCACTGGGCATGATCCGGGGCGCCGATCCCGGCGAGATGATCATCTTCAAGACCAGGCAGGGAACCGCTGACGTCAATCCTCGGAACGCAGACGGCAATGGCCAGGTCGAGCTGCGTTGGAGCTGCAGACCGGACGAGGACGGGACCGTCTGGATCTACGAGCTCAGCGGCACGGAGTCCAGGAGGACCGGGACCCTGACCATCACCGGAGCCCGGCCGGACACGATCGCCCCGCTGACGATCACCCTGACCGAAGACCCGTTCGTGTGCGACGGTGGCGCTCGAGAGTTCGCCATGGTGACCGGCCTCCTGCCGAACGAGGTCGTCCGGTTCACCGCACCCGGTGTGACCGACCTGATCGACGGTCGGGCAGACGCCAGCGGGGCGTTGCCGATCCGATGGCAGTGCGGGGCCGGCGACATCGACAAGCGGTGGGAGCTGACCGCAACCGGGGCCGAGTCCGGCCGGTCGGGGACGGTGGCGTTCGGCGGCGGGTCGCCGGCCCCCGGTTCCTCGCCAGCCCTGACCGCAACCGTGACCGAGGACCCCTTCGTCTGCGACGGGGCGAGCCGGGTGTTCGCGACCCTGGCCGGCCTGGAGGCACACGAGTTCGTCGACTTCGCCTCGCCCCAGGCCGACGGGCTACGAGAAGGGCGGGCAGACGCCTCGGGGATGCTGCCGATCCGGTGGCGCTGCGACTCGGCCGACGCGAGCAAGACCTGGGACCTGACGGCAACCGGCCGGAGCTCGGGCCGCACCGTGACCGTCACCATCACCGGCGGCTGATCAACCGGCCCGTCCGGCTGCCGCCCGCCCATCGGACGCAGGTGACGAGGCCAGCCGGCTGAGGTCCGGACCCGGCACCGCAAGTAAGGTCGCAGCCATGGCTACCACGACCAATGACGGGACCGAGCTGTACTTCGAGACGTTCGGGTCTGCGGATGATCCGACCGTGCTGCTGGTGAACGGACTCGGCTCCCAGATGATCAACTGGGAGCCGGACTTCTGCCGGCGCTTCGTCGACCGCGGCTACCAGGTCGTTGTGTACGACAATCGAGACGTCGGGCTGAGCGGCAAGACCCCAGGGACACCACCGAACGTCCTGGCCCTGATGGACAACTTCCGGAGCGGTACCCCGGCGACCGGCACCCCGTACACCCTGACCGACATGGCCGAGGACGGCCTGGCGGTACTGGATGCGGTCGGGGCCGAGCGGGCCCACATCGCCGGCATGTCGATGGGTGGGATGATCGTCCAGCGGATGGCCCTCCACCGACCGGACCGGGTGGCATCGATGACCTCGATCATGTCGACCACCGGTGCGCCCGGCGTCGGGGCTGCGACCTCGGAGGCGGCGGCCACGCTGGTCACGCCGGCGCCGGAGGACCGGGAGGGCTACATCGCCCACACCATGGAGAGCCGGCGAATCATCGACGGCTCCC
The DNA here is from genome assembly GCA_039029715.1 of Actinomycetota bacterium. Lineage (GTDB taxonomy): Bacteria > Actinomycetota > Acidimicrobiia > Acidimicrobiales > SZUA-35 > JAHELU01. Next base: position 2,831 of record JBCCFN010000307.1, read on the forward strand.
ACCACTCGCCCGACTACTGGCGACAGCACGCAGGCAGGACCTACGACCGGATGTTCCACCCGATCGGCCCGGCGTTCCAGATCGCCGCCATCGCCGCAGACGGCAACCGGACCGAGGAGTTGGCCTCGATGACGGTGCCGAGCCTCGTCATCCATGGCCGGATGGATCCGCTGATCACCCTGTCCGGCGGCGAGGCCACTGCCGCCGCCATCCCGGACGCCGAGCTGCTGGTGATCGACGAGATGGGCCATGACCTGCCACCGGAGATCTGGGACGAGGTGGTTGCAGCGATGATCGGCCTGTTCGACCGGGCCGGCGGCTGAGCCGAGCGACCCGGACCGGGTGCGGTCAGGCCGGGTCGGTCCCACCGTCGGCCGCATCCTCGACCGCGGCGGCCAGCCGAGCCAGGCGCCCGGTCCACTCCGACTCGACCCGCTCCATCCATCGCCGAACGTCGTCCAGCCCGGACAGGGTGGCCTGGAACCGCGTCTCCCGACCAACCCGCTCCGAGCTGGCGAGGCCGGCGTCTGCCAGGAGCTGCAGATGTTTGGCCACCGCCTGCCGGCTGATGTCGAGGCCTCCGGCCAACGATGTCGCGGTCGTCGGACCGCCATCGACCAGCAGCTCGACGATCTGACGCCGGGTCGGGTCGGCCAGCGCAGCGAAGGGGTCGCGTTCGGCCATCACGGCGCTCCGCTCGGGGCGCTCAGACCCGGGCTGCGGTGCATGCCAACGTCACCAGGGCCAGCCGCCACGACCAGGTCCCGATCAGGCCCCGGGAGCGAGAGATGGCTGACGGGCCGTCTGCGTCGGACGCTCCGGTGGCGGACGCTCGGGCCGTCGCCGATTCGACCGGCAGGGGCAGCTGGAACCCGACGACCGGCCGCGCCGCGACGGTCTCGGTCACGGTCAAACGGGTCCGGTCGTCGACCGACTCCAGCACGATCGAGACCTCGGTCCGGCTCGCCGGGCGGTCCCGACGCCACCAGACGAAGTCGAGCCGGTGCCGGTCCTCGACCACGGTCACCCGGCCGTCGCGACGGTGACCGCCGACCACGTCCGGGAACGACAGGACGCCGTCCGGCCGGGGATCGATGGTCGCACCCTCCCCCATCCACGGCCCGAGCCCGCCATCGGTGACCAGGGCGTTCCACACCGCGGTGACCGGAGCCTCGATGTCGACGCTGACCTCGACGGTCCGTTCCTCTTCCTGCTGCGGGGTTGCCATGTCTGGAGTATAGACGGCCGGCCGATTCGCGCAATCGTGGAGTTGCGCTTTCGCTTGGTAGCCCGTACGGTAGCAATATGCAACAAACTGGTTGCGCATAAACGGAACGGAGACGACATGAGCTACCTGGTTCCCACCGTGATCGAACAGACCAGTCGAGGCGAGCGAAGCTTCGACCTGTACTCCAGACTCCTGGCCGACCGGGTCGTCTTCCTCGGATCCGAGATCAACGACACCACCGCCAACCTGGTCATCGGCCAACTGCTCCACCTGGAGTCCCAGGATCACGAGCGGGACATCCAGCTCTACATCAACAGCCCCGGCGGCTCGGTCACGGCCGGGTTCGGGATCTACGACACGATGCAGTTCATCAACCCGGACGTGTCGACGATCTGCGTCGGCCAGGCCGCCTCGTGGGCCGCCGTGCTGTTGGCCGCCGGTGCCCCCGGCAAGCGGCTGGCGCTCCCGAACGCCCGGGTCCTGATCCACCAACCTCATGGCGGCGCCCAGGGCCAGACCACGGACATGGAGATCCAGCTGGAGGAGATGCGGCTGGCCAGGCAACGGATCGAGGAGCTGCTGGCCAACCACACCGGCCAGCCGATCGAGCGGATCGCGGCCGACATAGAGCGGGACTACATCCTCCGGGGCGACGACGCTGCGGCCTACGGCCTGGTCGACGAGGTCATCGTGGAGCGGGGACCGAAGGACCGGCCCCGGCCCGGCTACGTGGCCCCGCTCGCGCCTATCCAGCCGATCGAGGTCGCCGCCCCGGACGACGGGCGGGCGACCGAGCCAGGAGCCGACGACCGGACGAGCGAGGCCGAGGCCGAGGCACCGGACGATGACACCGTCAGCCGAGCGTGACCGCCGTACCGTAGGCCACCAGCTCCGACGCCCCGCCGGACACGGTTGAGGTCGTCATCCTGACCCCCACCACGGCATCGGCGCCGAGGGCGGTCGCCTCGGCAACCATCCGCTTGGTCGCTTCCTGACGGGCCTCGACCATCATGGCGGTGTAGCTCCGCAGTTCGCCGCCGACCAGGCTCTTCAGTCCGGCCCCGATGTCCCGCACCGCGTCCTTCGAACGGATCGTGTTGCCGGTCACCAGGCCGAGCGTTGCGGTGATGTCCCGGCCGACGACGGTATCGGTGGTGGCGAGCAGCATGGGTTTCTCCTTCTACCTTCTAGGGGGGGTTCCGGACGATCCGGCCAGTGTGTCGTACCAACCGAACGCCGTCAGGCACCCCCCGGTTCCCGGGCCGGTCAGATCCGGCCGGTCTCCCGCTCCCGCCCGAAGGCCGACAACAGCTCGTCGAGGGAGAGCAGTGGCGTCCCGAGCCGCTCCGCGGTGGCCACCGCCGACACGCTGGTGTCGTAGGGGATCGTCTGGCCGGCGAACGCCTCTCGGGGTGCGGGACCAAACCGGAGCAGAGACCGGTCCAGGTCGAAGACCCGGACCGTCGCCTCGGCCAGCTGCCGCCGGCTGGTCGCCTCACGACCACAGCAGTGGAAGATGGCGACCCCATCGGTGTGGGTGCCGCCGCCATGACCCCCGGCGACCGCGGCCCGGGCCACCTCGCCGCAGTGGGCGCCGAGCGAGGGCGAGGCGATCGTGTTGATGTCGTCACCCTCCCAGACCGTGAATGGCCGGCCCGTCTCGAGCGCATCGACCAGCGAGGCGACGAAGTAGCCGAAGCCGGGGTCCTGGGCCCGGGGCGTGGCCGGTCTGGCCCAGTGGGTC
>JBCCFN010000308.1:0-5756 GCA_039029715.1 Actinomycetota bacterium
ACAACATCCAGGGCATCGGCGACAAGCACGTCCCGCTGATCCACAACGTGACCAACACCGACCTGGTGGTCGGGATCAGCGATCGTTCGACAGACCACCTCGACGTGCTGTTCAACAGCCCGGCCGGTCGTCGGCTGCTGGAAACCAGAGGGGTCGGCCCGGCGGTGATCGAGACCCTGGTCGACCTCGGCTACTCGGCGATCTGCAACACCCTGGCCGCCATCACCGCCGCCAAGCGGTGGAACCTCGGCCCGGACGACGTGCTGGTCACGGTCGCCACCGACGGCTCGGAGCTGTACAACTCGGAGCGGGAGAAGGTCATGTCCGCCCACTACCCGGGTGGCTTCGACGATGCCGAGGCCGAAGCGGTGTTCGCCGAACACCTGGCGTCGGTGGACACGACCCACATCCTCGATCTGGACCCGGCCGTCGATCCGACCGCCAGAGACCGGGTGTTCAACCTCGGCTACTTCACCTGGGTCGAGCAGCAGGGGGTGTCGATCGCAGACTTCGAGCGGCGGCGGGACCAGACGTGGTGGGACGGGCTCCGCCCGCTGATCGGTACGTGGGACGCCATGATCGAGGAGTTCAACGACGCCACCGGGTGCCGGATCGGGTGACCGAAGCCAACCCGTTCCTCCGGTACCGGGACCGACTCGACGCCTACGGGCCGGTCCGGGAGGGCAAGCTGAGCGACCAGCGGTTCGTCGAACTGGTTGAGGGCCTCGACGCGGCGGTCGCCACGGTCGAGGGCCGGCCCGGCGACCCCGGCTTCGCCCCGACTCCCCTGGTCGACGGGACGACGCTGGCGGCCGCGGCCGGTCTGGACGCCGAGCTGTGGATCAAGGCCGAACCGGGAAACGTGGCCGGGTCCCACAAGGCTCGGCACCTGTTCGGGGTTGCCGTCCACCTGCTGGTTGCCGAGGCGGTCGACGGCCGGTCCGAGACCGGTGGCCAGCGGCTGGCCATTGCGTCGTGTGGGAACGCCGCGCTTGCCGCCGGGGTGATCGCCGCCGCCCTCGACCGGCCGCTCGACGTGTTCGTCCCGACCTGGGCCGATGACGGCATCGTCGACCGGTTGACCGATCTCGGCGCCGATGTGGCCCGCTGCCCGAGGCGGGACGGGGAAGCCGGCGACCCGGCCTACCTCCGGTTCCGGGAGGCGGTGGCCGCCGGGGCCCGGTCCTTCAGCGTCCAGGGGACCGACACGCCGGCGACCTTCGACGGCGGGCGGACCCTCGGCTGGGAGATCGCAGACCAGCTGCCGCCGGACGACCGGCCCGGCACCGATGCCCTCTACCTCCAGGTCGGCGGCGGGGCGCTCGCCACTGCAACCTCCGAGGCGTTGTCGGGCGCCACCCTCTACCCGGTCCAGACCGAGGGCTGCGCCCCGCTCCGCCGGGCCTGGGACCGGCTGGCCCCGACGTTCGACTTCGCCGCCGCCGAGGCCGATCCCGACGCCTACATGTGGCCCTGGGAGTCCGAGCCCCACAGCCTGGCGACCGGGATCCTGGACGACGTGACCTACGACTGGCTGCCGTTGCTCCGGCGGACCAGGGCCACCGGGGGCGAACCGATCGTCGTGCCCGAGCCGGTGGTTGTCGAGGCATACCGGCTGGCCCATGCCCACACCGCCATCCCGGTCTGCGCCACCGGATCGTCCGGTCTGGCCGGCTTGCTCCACCACCAAACGGTCGCCGCCGCCGACCACCGTCGGGTCATCCTGGTCTTCTCCGGGATCGACCGGACCTGATCGCCGCTCCCGCCAAACCCGCCGGCGACCGGCGGTGAGCCAATTGGTTCGGTCGGAAACGTCGGTGAGATAGTGGGCACGGTGAGTGCAGACGACGCCGAGCAGGGGGCGGACACCGGGGCGAGTTCGACGTTCGCATCCTTCGCCGTCCCGGCGTTCCGGATCATCTGGCTCGGGACGTTCCTCTACTACCTGTCGATCTTCACCGGCATCATCGCCCGGGGCGCACTTGCCAAGGAGCTCGGCGGGACCAACACCGCCCTCGGCCTGGTCACGTTGGCCTTCGGGGCGGCGTCGTTGTTGATGACCCCGGTCGGTGGGGTCGTCGCCGACCGGTTCCCGAAGCGGGCCGTGATCGTCGGATCGACGCTGCTGTTGGCCGGGACGTCGGCCTGGCTCGGCATCACCGAACTGCTCGAGATCACCGAGTTCTGGATGCTGGTTGTGGTGTCGGCCATTCAGGCCGTGGCGTTCGCGCTGCTGCTCCCATCCCGGATGGCCTACACGATCGAGCTGGTCGGCCCCCGGCTGATCCCGAACGCGGTGGCGCTCTCCCAGGTGTCGCTCAACGTCAACCGGGTCCTCGGGCCGGCGGTGGCCGGCGCCATGCTTGGGGTGTCGGTCCTCAGCTACCGGGCCATCTACCTGACCGCTGCGGTCCTCTCCCTGCTGGCGGTCGCCTGCTTCCTGTTCCTCGGCCCCGGCCGTCCGGATCCGTCCCGCCCGGTCCGCGCCCCGACCACCGAGCTGGTCGAGGGCCTCCGCTACGCCCGGGACAACGAGACGATTCGACCGGTCCTGACGCTGGCCATCCTGATCACGATGATCGGCTTCCCCTACGTGGCGTTCCTCCCGAGCGTGTCCGAGGACTTCTTCGGCCGAGGTGCGGCCGGCTACGCCCAGCTGTCCCTGGTCGGGGCACTCGGCGGGTTGGCGGCCGGGCTGGCGGTGGCCCGGAGCTCACTCGACCAGGGCCGCAGGATCCAGTTCTGGGCCGGCGTCGCCATCGGGGCCTCGCTCGGTCTCCTGGCGATCGCACCGAGCTTCGCCCTGGCCGCGGTGGTGACCGGCGGACTGGGAGCGGCGACCGCGGCGTTCCAGTCGATGAACGGGACGATGGCCCTCAGCGCCGCCGACCCCTCGCTCCACGGGCGGGTGCAGTCCCTGCTCGGGCTCGGCTTCAGCGCCTTCGGCCTTGCCTCGCTCCCGCTCGGCATGCTTGCCGACCGGATCGGTCTCGACGTGACGCTCGGCCTGATGGGTGCGGCCGTTGCTGCGGTGGCGGTGGTGGTGCAGCTGCGCTGGAACCGCAGCGAGCGGGTGCCGGACCCGGACCCGATCCCGGTCGCCTGAACGGGTCACCAGACGGCGGCCCCGTACCGCTCCAGGTACGCCCGCATCGCCGCCTCCTGCTCCGGGGCCAGGTCGAGGGCGGCCATGATCTCGTGCACGGTCACGATGGCGAAGGTCGGCATGGCGAACTCGTCGGCCAGGGCCTGGAGGGCCGACCGATCGTCGAGGCCTCGCTCGCCGCGGTCGACAGAGACGACCAGCCCGGCCAGCGTCACGTCTGCGGCGGCCCGAAGCAACGGCACGGCCTCCCGGATGGCGGTGCCGGCGGTGGTGATGTCCTCGACGATGAGGACCCGATCCCCGTCGACCGGTTCGTGCCCGACCAGGATTCCGCCCTCACCGTGATCCTTCGGCTCCTTGCGGTTGAAGCAGTAGGCGACCTCGTGGCCCAGTTCGGCCATGGCGATCGATGTGGCGATGACCAGCGGGATCCCCTTGTAAGCCGGACCGAACAGGACGTCGACCTCTGGCCCGACCCGGTCCAGGATGGCCCGGGCATAGGCCCGACCGAGCCGGGCGATCTGGTCACCGGTCCGGTACCGGCCGGTGTTGATGAAGTACGGGGTCGACCGGCCGCTCTTGGTGACGAAGTCGCCGAAGGTCAACACCTCGGCCTCGACCATCAGGTCGATCAGTTCGGTCTTGTGGGGCGGGAGCTCGGCCGGTCCGGTCATCGCCGGGCAACGATAGCGGTCACGGATACCGAGCCTCGTCCTCGGCCAGGACGATGGCCGCCAGCCGCTTCGGCGCCACGAGGGTGTAGCTGGTCCGGATCCACTCCTCGACCTCTTGCCAGCGGTCATCGTCGGCGTCGAGCGGGAGCGGGAAGCTGACCCAGCCGTGCCGCCCGAGCCCGTAGCCCATCGGTCGGACGGTCGGGTCGGCGGCGACGACCACCTCGGCCTCGTCCTTGGTCAGCTTGACCGAAAGCGAGGTCGCAAGCTCATCTGCGAACACGAAGTTCTTGTTCCGGACCCGAAACGTCGGCGTGTCGTCCCAGGCCTCGACATCGACCCGATGGGTCTCCGGGAGCGCGTCGACGATGGCCACCAACCGCGCCATGTTCGACTCCGACACATCCAGACCCTAGCCGCCACGGGCGGCGCCAGACCCTAGCCGCAGCCCTAGGCAAAGAACTCCTTGGTCTCGTCGAGCCGGAAGCGGGCGACGCCGAGCGCCGCCAGGACCGCAGCGGCCGCAAGCAACACGCCGGCCGGGACCAGTACGTCCGTCACCGTCCCCTCCTCCAAAAACACGGCGCGGTGTCCCTCCATGGCCCAGTACGCCGGGGTCAGCGGAGCGATGGCCTGGGCCCAGCCCGGGAGCTGCTCGAACGGGACCACGGCGCCGCCGAGCCCGCCGAAGACCATGGCCCCGACGTTCTGCAGTGCGTTCAGTTGGTTGACCGTTCGGAACGTCGCAGTGGCGAGCAGCATCAACGCCACAATGCAGCAGGCGTAGGCGACCAGCATCACCGCAACGGCGAGCGGCGAGCCACCGTTGAGCCGGAGCCCGATCAACAGTCCACCGACAACCAACAGGGTGGCGGAGTAGAGGACGTGGACCAGGATCCACGGCATGGCGAAGCCGGCAAGCAGCATCCGGGGGGTGGCGGCCGAGCTGCGGAGCCGGTCCCAGGTCCGCCAGCCGTGCTCCCGGTAGACCGAGAACCCGACCGAACCGCCGACGAAGAACCCGAACAGGACCATCTGTCCCGGCACGACCAGCTCGGCCCCGGTTGCTCCGTCGAATCCCGAGCCGACCAGCGAGGAGCCGATGATCCGCTGGAAGAGCGGCATCACCACCAGCGGCATGCCGAACATGATCACCAGGAACCAGGGGTCGTTGCGAATGATCCGGAGCTGGACCCGGGCCACTGCGAGGGTTGCGGTCATGGCGCCACCTCGGCCGGAGCGCCGTCCGACTGGTCGCCGAGGTCCCGCCCGGTCACCTCGAGGAACACGCTCTCCAGGTCCGGCAGGTTTCGCTCGACCGAGAGCAGCCGGTCGATCCCCGTCCCGAACCGGGCCACCAGGTCGGCCATCGTCACCTCACCGGTGACGAGATACTCGATCGGCCCACCCGGTGCCTGCTCCCGGATCTCAGCGACGGTCAGGCCGGACAACAGCTCGTCGTCGACCGCCGAGCGGGCGGTGAACCGGACGCCTCCCTGGTGGTGGGCGTCGATCAGCTCGGATCTGGTGCCCCGGGCCCGGAGCCGACCGTCGTCGATGATCACGATGTCGGCCTCCAGGGCCTCGACCTCCGGCAGATAGTGGGTGGTGTAGAGGACGGCGGCGCCGTCGTCTGCCATGGCCCGAACCGCCTCGATCAGCTGCTGGCGGGTGGCGACGTCTGCCCCGACCGTCGGCTCGTCCAACATCAGCAGGCGAGGGCGGTGGACGAGGGCGCAGGCGGTGTGGAGCCGACGGGCCTCCCCGCCCGAGAGCTGGTTGCCCTTGCGATCGGCCAGCTCGGTGAGACCGAGCTTGGCCGCCACCGACTCGGCCCGGGATCGTCGCTCGCTCCGGGGTACGCCGGCCAGGTCGCAGAAGAACTCGAGGTTCTGGCGGACGGTGAGGACCGGGTAGATCCCGGTCTCCTGGGGTGCGACCCCGATCAGGGTTGCCGCCAGGTCTGGGTTGGCTGC
>JBCCFN010000309.1:0-5741 GCA_039029715.1 Actinomycetota bacterium
CCAGGGTGAGTACGGACGGACCACCCTGACCAAGGATCAGGCCACCCCGGGCTCGCTGCTCGGGTCGGACTCGCCCGAGACCCAGACGGTGTGGATGAGCCACTTCGACGGGATCACGGTTGTCCCAGACGGGTTCGTGGCCTGCGGTTCCAGCCCGAACGCCCCGGTGGCCGTCCTGGAGAACGACGACCGGCGGATCTGGGGGGTGCAGTACCACCCCGAGGTCGGCCACACCCCGAACGGCATGGCCTTGCTCGGCCGGTTCCTCCACGATCTGGCCGGCTGCGAGCCGTCGTGGACGATGGGGTCGATCATCGAGGCATCGGTCGACGCCATCCGGGCCCAGGTCGGCCCGGGCCGGGCGATCTGCGGCTTGTCCGGTGGGGTCGACTCGGCGGTGGCGGCGGCCCTGGTCCACCGGGCGATCGGCGCTCGCCTGACCTGCGTCTACGTCGACACCGGCCTGATGCGGCTCGGTGAGTCGGACCAGGTGGTCGAGACGTTCCAGCGTCACCAGGGCATCGAGTTGATCCACGTCCGGGCCGGTGAGCGGTTCCTGACCCGGCTGGCCGGGGTGACCGAGCCCGAGGACAAGCGGAAGACGATCGGTGAGCTGTTCATCCGGGTCTTCGAGGAGGCGTCCGGGGGAATCGAGGATGCGGAGTTCCTGGTCCAGGGCACCCTGTATCCGGACGTGATCGAGTCCGGCACGTCCAGTGCGGCCAAGATCAAGAGCCACCACAACGTCGGCGGCCTGCCCGAGGATCTGCAGTTCAAGCTGGTCGAGCCGCTCCGGAACCTGTTCAAGGACGAGGTTCGCAAGGTCGGCTCCGAGCTCGGCCTGCCGGACGAGATCGTCTGGCGTCAGCCGTTCCCCGGCCCGGGGCTGGCGGTGCGCATCGTCGGGGAGGTCACGCCGGAACGGGTCGCCATCCTCCAGCACGCGGACGCCATCGTCCGGGAGGAGATCAGCGGCGCCGGATTGGACCGCGAGGTGTGGCAGGCGTTCGCCGTCATGGCAGACATCCGCTCGGTCGGGGTCATGGGTGACGAGCGGACCTATGCCCACCCGATCATCATCCGGGCCGTGACCAGCGACGATGCCATGACCGCAGACTGGGCCCGCCTGCCCTATGACCTGTTGGAGACGATGTCCAACCGGATCATCAACGAGGTCGACGGCATCAACCGGGTGGTCTACGACATCACGAGCAAACCCCCCGGCACCATCGAGTGGGAGTAGGCGGGGCCGGGTTCCCGGGTTCGCCGTAGGCGAAGCCGAGCGGCCGGGACCATCGAGTGGGAGTAGGTGGGGCCGGGTTCCCGGGTTCGCCGTAGGCGTGCCTCGGTAGGGGATCGTCGGGGTTGCATGTTGCGCAGTGTGTTAGCGACACCGGCGAGGCTGGCCGGCGGGTTGTCGCTACAACACTGCGGCTCGGACGTCAGCCGGCCCGCCGGCCTGGCGCCCGAGGCTCGGCGCCCACGCCTGCCAGGTCAGCGGGGGAGCGGGAGGACGTTGTCGCCCTCGTAGATCTCCCGGTCGTTGAGGCCGGCCAACTGGACCGAGGTACCGGTCTGGCCGAACGAGCAGTTGCGAGCCGCCCGCATGCAGCCGTCGATCCACAGGTTCATGGCGTCGTCGTTCCAGGCGCCCCACCAGTCGGCGTGGAGCGTGCCGCCGGGCGGCCCGTTGAATCCGTCGACGTCGTCAGACGAGAGGTGCCAGCCGTCGGTCGACCTCCCGCCGGGGAAGTACAGCAGGACCGAGATCCTGGGGAGCCGGACCGGGTGGCTTGCCGGGCAGGGGTTCTGATCGTCGCCGAACACCAGGTGGCTCTGGAAGTCCTCGGAACCCAGGTTGACCCCGTCCCAGCAACTCGGGAACTGGATGGTGGCGTTGACGTAGTCCCCGCCGCAGTCGGGGATCCGGTTGGTCTTGTTGTAGGCACCCCCGCTGGGGCCGCAGGACCAGTGTAGCCGGTCGCTGGTCTGGAACGACTCGGCGTCGAGGTTGCCGGCAAGCATCTGCAACCCCTGAGGCATCGGGCTGACCTCGTCCGGGAACTTGGTCTTGTAGTAGAGGATGATCGCGTCGGGGACGATCGTGTTGCCCTGCCCGTCCAGCAGGGCCGGGGTCCAGTAGCCGGACCGGTTGAGCTCGAACCCCGAGCAGGTCCCGCCCCCGGTGTTGAGCAGGGAGTCCGAAGTGGTGAAGGCGTCGACCTCGGTGTTGCCGAAGAACATGTGGAGATGGGAGGCCCCCGGCTGCCCGGGGAAGATGATCGGGTCGTCGTTGCCGAAGTGGGAGTACTCACAGGCCGCCCGGAACTGGCCCTCGGGTGAGGGGCCGTTGTCGGCCCGAGGCGCTGCTTCGGTCAGTGCCGCCAGGTCCAGCTGGGCCGACGGCGTGTCACCGAACCGGTTGAACTTGTCCTGCCGGTTGCGGATCGTCTCGAACGCCTCGGTCGAGCCGACTCCCGGAGTCTGGGCTGAAACCTCGGGGGCCGATGCCGAGGTCTCGGTCCCTGCGGTCGAGTCGGTGGCGGCCGGCGCCTCGCTGCCTGTCGTTGTCGAGGCTTCTTCGGAGGTCGTCGGTCCGGCGTCGTCGGCTTCGACCTCCAGGGCCGATCGGGCAACCTCTTGGTGCTCCTCGGTGGTCGAGGTCTCGGCGGCGGTGGTTGGTGTCGGCTCCGGACCGGCTTCCAAGAGCTCGTCACCGTCCCGCTGGGTGAGGGCGATCAGCCCGACGGCGCCAAGGACCACGGCGGCCGCGAGCAGCAGGCGGGTCGCAGTTGTCGACACTCGCTCCAGGGTACCGAGTCTGGCCGTTTGGGGGTCAGACCGGACGGCTGGGAACCGGTCCCGGGGCGACCTCGTCAGCGGCCCGGGGCGCAAACATCGCTGTACCGATGACGACGATGAAGGCAACGACGGCCAAGACCACCGGCAACACGATCGGGTCCCCGTCGACCGGCAGCTCCAGCCCGGTACCGGAGATCGACTCGCCCTCGACATCGCTGATGATGCCGACCCCGTTCGGCCATGGCCACAGCACCCGGAACGAGCCGATCATCAGCCCGATCAGGACGGCCAGGACGCGATCGTGATGGCGGTCGAGCAGCTTGCCGAGCGCAGTGGAGAACAGGGCGATCCCGATGACGGCGCCGACGGCGAAGATGGCCAGGTTGACCAGGTCCGCCGCCTCCCGGTCGTGGGCGGCGCCGAGTACTGCGGCGTACATGCCCATCATCAGCAGCAGGAATGACCCGGAGATCCCGGGGAGGATCATGGCGCAGATAGCGATGGCGCCGGCGCCGAAGAAGGCCAGGGCCGACGGATCGGATGCCGGCCCGGACTGGAAGCCGAGCAGCACGAACGTCACTGCGCCGACGGCGAGCATCACCCCGAGCTCGGTGGAGGTCCGTGACCGCAGCAGGCCCCAGGCGACGACGATCGACCCGGCCACCAGGCCGAAGAACAGGCCGGCCATCTCCTCCGGGTTGGTGTCGAGCAGGCCTTCGATCAGCGACGCCAGGGCGACCAGCGCGGCCCCGACCCCGGCGACCAGCGGGAGCAGGAAGGACCACTCGACGCTGCGGAGGTGGGTGAAGATGCCGCCGATGTCCGCCTTTGCCAGCGATCCGACGGCCCGGGCGCAGCGGCGAACGTTGTCGAGCAGGCGCTCGTAGATCCCGAGGACCAGCGCCACCGTGCCGCCGGAGACGCCGGGGACGATGTCGGCCGCGCCCATGCAGAACCCGCGGACGAAGGTGAGAAGCGTTCGTACCAGCAAGGCCCCGAGCCTAGCCTCGTTCCGTGGCGCCCCGATCGTCGTCGGCGCCTCGGCCCCGGGTCGATCGACCCAGTTCGGCGGCCGGCCGGGCGGTCAGCGCTGAGCCGCCGCGGGTGCCGACTCCGTCGGGTTCTCGGTCGACAACCGGAGCGGCTTCAGTCGAGGGGCGACCCCCGGCCCGCCGACGGTGATGGCACCGCCGACGGGCTTCGGGTCCGGTCTCGCCTCCGCCCGTGCCCCGAGGGTCCCGGACCGGGCCGCAATGCCGGTGGTCCGAGGCATCCCCGGGTGGGACGCGGTTCGGGCGGAGGCGTCGGGATCCCGCCAGCCAACGGGCATGGCAGACGGGATCGGTCGATGTGAATCGGGGCCGCTCGGCGATGATTCGGTGAGCTGGGCGACGGCCACCGCGCTGCCGCCCAGCCCCGGACCATGTGCAGCCACCGCGCTGCGATCCGGCGTTGCACCGATGGCAGCCACCGCGCTGCCGTCCGCCCGGTCACCATCGACGGCCGCCGCGCCGTCTGCGATGACCACGTCGCCCCGTCCTCGTTCCACATCGAAGACCCCGGCCGATCCCGCGACACCGTGACCGGCCAACGCCAGCTCCGCCACCGGCGCCGTTGCGAGTGGCCGGTCGAGCGTCGGTCCCGCCACCGACGGTGTCATCGGGATTCGGCCGGGGATTGTCGGTTCCGCCACCGACGGGCTGGTCGCCGTGTCCGTCGACGCCCCGGTTGGCACCGGAGCGGTCACGGCGGCGACGTCGACCATGGCCGATCCGGCGGTCGCCCCTGGCGACGGCTCGGTCCGGCGGGACACCAGTCGACCGGCCGCTTCGGTCAGCGGCAGCTCCAGCGAGCGGTGGCTGACGACGGCGGCGGTCAGGGTGAACACCATGGTCACGATGAAGGAGGAGAGTCCGGGCCAGGTGCCGAGCGTTGGCTCGGTCCCAGCGCCGGCCGGGAAGAAGATGTTGGCGAAGAGGGCGTACCAGACCAGCAGCGGTACGGCCAGGGTTCCGAGCCAGCGCAGCACCGCCCGGTCGATCACCGAGGTCACGGTCCCGGCCAGGCCACCGGCTGCGGCGGCGGCCAGGACGGCGGCGGTCAGGGCGACCGTGCCGACGGACAGCACGGCCAGCAGCGCAGCGTTGCCTCCGTCGGTCGCCGGGGCGGCGACCCGCAGGAGGAGGAGCACCGCGAACAGCACCGGGGTCAACTCGACCGGGATCCGGCGCCGGAGGGAGGGGAGGGGGGCGACGGCGATCGTGGCCCCGACCAGGAGCCCGTCGATGTGGGTCGGCCGGAGGGCGGCGACCGCCTCGGCGTCCGCCACCCCGCCGACGATCAGAGCCACCCGGAGCCCGGCAACCAGCACGGCCAGGCCGGCGACGATCGTCATCCGGCGGGCCGGTCGGAGCTGGGGCCCGGCGAACACGATCAACGGTGCCAGCAGTGCGAACTGAACCAGGAGCGAGATGATCCACAGGTGCTCGATGGCGGCGAAGTCGGCCACACCGGCGACCAGGAGGAGGTTCAGGACCTGGCCCACAGCCCCGATCGTGGCCCAGATCTCACCGCTGTCGAGCCCGCCGGACCGGCTGGCCCATGCGGCCCCGACCGCTGCCGCGGTCACCGCCGGGATGATGAGGCGGCCGACGGTGCCGAGCCAGAACCGGGCAAGTCGCCGGTCGTCGTGTCGATGTTGGCGGAGGGCGAAGGTCAGCCGGTAGCCGATCACGACCAGCAGCATGTCGATGGCGAGCTCGCCACCGGGGAGGGGGATTCCCAGCCCGTCGGCCACCACCATCGCTATGGCAATTCCCGCCAATCCGCTGACCCGCTGCAGCGGCCCGGCGGTCTGGTCGACCGGGGGCGGCGGTGCAGCGGGAAGGCGTACGGAACGAACCATCGAAGAGTCCAATCTCGGCATGCCCGCTTGGTGC
>JBCCFN010000310.1:0-5719 GCA_039029715.1 Actinomycetota bacterium
CGGTGCCGGCCCGGGCGATCACGCCCTGGTGGGATTCGGTCAGCGCTTCGGCGGCCAGGTGGCGACGGGACACCTTGCGGAACGACACGCCGAGTTCCTGGGCCAACGATTCGATGTCGACCAGGACGTCTGCGTCTGCCAGGTCATCGATCATGAGGACCTCGTTGACCCGACGGTTCCCGGCCAGGAGCAGCTCCCGGACCGCCTGGCGACCCTCCACCTGGTCGCCACCGAGGCCCCGGGGGGCTCGCCGCCGCTTCTGACCGCCCCCGCTGCGGCCGCTCCGCCCGCCACCGCTGCGGCTCTCGCCCTGGCCCTGACTCTGACCCTGGCCCTGACTCTGACCCTGGCCCCTGCCCTGACCCTGGCTCCTGCCCTGACCCTGGCTCGTGCCCTGGCCCTGACCTTGGCTCCTGCTCTGACCCTGGCTCCTGCCCTGGCCCTGCGAACGGGCCCGCCCGGCCTCCCGGCCTCGGCCCCCGGTCTTGGCCCCCTTGGCCGACCCCCGCGCTGCGGACGGCCGCTTCGGTCCCTTACGTGGTGCCACCGGTCGCCCCCTCCTCGCTGGATCCGTTCTCGTCCCGGACCACCATCGCCACGGCGAAGGCCTGTATGCCCTGGCCGAGGGCATCGACGCCCTCGGTCCGCTTGCCCTTCACCGTGACCGGCGCCCCGGCGGCCCCGCTCAGGATCCGGATCATCTCATCCCGAACCGGGCCGATCTTCGGCGAATCGCAGACGACGGTGCAGTCGATGTTGGCCACCGCCCAACCGGCCCGCCGGACGACGGCCACCGCCTGGGCCAGCAGGTCGACGCTGTCGGCACCGGCAAGCGCCGCGTCGGTATCCGGGAACAGCTGGCCGATGTCGCCGAGGCCGGCAGCGCCGAGCACCGCATCGGTACAGGCATGGGCGATGGCGTCGCCGTCGCTGTGACCCCGCAGGCCTCGATGCTCCGGGAACCGGATGCCGCCGAGCACCAGTCCGCCGTCATCGTCCTCGCTCCACGGGTGGACGTCGAAACCCTGCCCGACCCTGATCGATCCCGGTCGCACGCTCATGCTCCTCTGTCGGGTGTGGCGTCGGCGAGACCAACCGTCGACAGCAGGGCCTCGGCGACCGCCAGATCGGTCGGCATGGTGATCTTGATGTTGACCGGGTCACCGTCGACGTGGACCACCGGATGGCCCCACGCCTCGAGCACGGCCGCATCGTCGGTGGCGTTCGCACCGG
Organism: Actinomycetota bacterium; assembly: GCA_039029715.1. Lineage (GTDB taxonomy): Bacteria > Actinomycetota > Acidimicrobiia > Acidimicrobiales > SZUA-35 > JAHELU01. The sequence continues at coordinate 1,234 of JBCCFN010000310.1, forward strand.
CGGCGTGGGCGGCGACCAGGGCGGCCCGTTCGAATCCCTGGGGGGTCTGGACCGCAACCAGCCGGGACCGGTCGACCGTGCCACCGTCGATGGCTCTGAGGGTGTCGGTGACCGGTACCACCGGGACCACGGCCTCCGCTCCGTCGACCAGGGCATCGATCACCCGACCGACGACGGCGGCCGACGCCAGCGGACGGGCTGCATCATGGACCAGGACGTGGGTCACCTCCGGCGGAAGGGCGGCCAGACCGGCCCGAACCGAGGCGGACCGGGTGGGCCCGCCGGCGACCACGGCGTGGACGCCGAGTCCCGCCGGGGTACCGATCTGGTGGTGACCAACGACGATGACCCCCTCGACATGGGGGCGGACGGCGTCGATCGAACGGTCGACGATCCGCCGCCCTCCCAGCTCGACCAGTTGTTTGGGACCGCCGAACCGAACCCCGGTGCCACCCGCCACGACCACGGCCCACGTCTCCATGGAGTCGACCCTACCGCCGCCACCCACCGGCCCTGCTCTTCCGGGCTCGGGGCCGTGACGACCATCACAATACGGCTCCCCGTCCCGGTCCCGAATCGTCTAGCTTGGGACGGATGGTCAGTATCGAACTGTTGCGATCGGTGGAGCTGTTCCAGGACCTGGAGGAGGCCGATCTGACCGATCTGGCCGCCGCCAGCGAGCAGAGGCAGCTCCAGCGGGGCGACGTCCTGTTCACCGAGAACGACGAGCCGAACGAGCTGTTCGTTGTGGTGTCTGGCCGGCTGGCCATGGTCAACCGTTCGATCGACGGCCGGGAGTCGGTGGTGGCCCTGATGGAGCCGGGCGACCTGTTCGGCGAGATGCCACTGTTCGATGGCCAGACCCGTTCAACCGACGGTCGAAGCCTGGAGCCGTCCGAGGTCGTCGTCATCCCCTATTCCCCGGTCCGGGCACTGTACGACGCCCGCCCGACGCTGCTGTGGCGGGCCGTCCACCTGCTTGCCAACCGGCTTCGGGTGGCGGACGGGGTCCTTGCCGATTCGGTGTTCCTCGACGTGACCGGCCGAACCGCCAAGCGACTACTGGAGATCGCCGGCGAGGAGGACGAGTTCTCGCTGCCGGTGACCCAGGAGGAACTCGCGGGGATGGTCGGCGCCAGCCGGGAACGGGTCAACAAGGCGATCGCCTCGTTCGTCAAGCTGGGATGGATCGAGCAGCGAGACCGCCGCTACCACATTCTCAAGCGAGATCAGATGGAGCTGCGCTCTCGCTGATCCCGGGCCGGTTCAGGGCCTCGGTGCCCCGGACAGGTGGGCGTGGAACCGGGCCCAGGCGTCTGCGGCGTCATCTGGCCGATGGGACGGCCGTGCCGGGTCGTGGACGAAGCCGTGCTCGGCCCCCTCATACCGCACGACCTCGACCCCGGTCTCGACCAGGGCGGTGACGTCCTCGGCCGGGGTGTAGGGATCCTCGGTCCCGACGATCGACAGGATCGAGGACGGGCTCTCGGCATGCTGGATCAGCTGCAGGGGTTCCCGCTGGCCGGGCCCCTTCCACTTCTCCGGCAGGCGGATCATGCCGTAGAAGCTGACAAGGCGGTCGAAGCGGTGGGACGCCGAGGCCTTGTAGGCGTACATCCCGCCCATGCAGAACCCGACCAGGGCGACGGGATCGACCTCGAGCCGGTTGGCGGCGTCGACCAGATCGCCGACAACGTCGTCGTCGTCGAGCTCTGGGACGACGGCGTGGCGCTCGGCGGTCCCGGTCCCGTCGAAGGTCCGATTGCGGAATGGCTCGACGACGATCACGTTCCAGCTGTTGGCGGCAGACATGCGGGCCGCCATGTCGTCGAACAGCTTGCGACGGCCCATCAGATCGGGGGCGATGACCAGGCCTCGCTTGGCGCCGACGACGGGGTGAAGGTCGGCGGGCGTCCCCGACGCAAGTTCAATCTCCACGGTTCACCTCTGGCAGAAGCGGCGGTGCGGCGACAAGCCGTAGGCAACGAAGGCCGGTGGTCGTTTCCCGCCGTCAGTATTGGTCGATGATCGAATCCCCCGCCAACCGAACCGTGCCGTCCTTGAGCGCCTTGGCCCGCCCGGGCCCAATCCCTTGGACAGCCTCGAGCTCCGCCGCCGAGGCGCCAAGTATCTTACGCAGACTCCCGAAGTGTTCGACCACCTGCATGACGACCGCTTCGTTCAGGCGGGGCAGCTTCGACAGCAGCCGAACCCCACGAGCCTCTCGAGCCTCGTCGAGATCGCCGGAGGGGCCGAGCAATCCGAGCGACGACGCCATCCGTTCGTCGTCGAACAGGGCCTCGTCATCCAGGTCGGCCAACGCCTCCATCGCCCCGGTCACGTCGAGGGGCGAGTCCTCCCGCAGATAGTCGGTGACCAGGAGGCGACGGTCGTCGTCGACCCCGACCATCAGCTCCTCCAGCTGCAACCGGACCAGACGACCGTCCGATCCGAGCTCGATCAGGTTGTGCTCGATCTCGGTGGAGATCCGGACCACCATCTCGGCCCGCTGCAGCACCTCGATGACGTGGCGGAGCGTCACCAGGTCTTCGACCTCCATGGCCGACAGCTTCCGCGACACCAGATCCATCCGCGCCCGATAGCGCTCGAGCGTCTGCAACGCCTGGTTGGATCGTTCGAGCAGGCGACTGGCCGACAGCAGCTGATGGCTCTGGTCTCCGACGTAGACCTGGATCTCCTCCCTGGACTCCGACACGGTGATCACGGGACGGCTGAGCGAGCGGGCCGCCCGCTCCGCAGTGCGGTGACGGGTGCCGGTCTCCGAGGTTGGGACGTTGGGGTTCGGAACGAGGTGGACGTTGGCCCGGGCGATCCGACTGACGTCTTCGGCCAGGATGATGGCACCGTCCATCTTGGACAGCTCGGACAACCGCTGGGGGGAGAAGGCGGCATCGAGCAGGAAACCGCCGGAGCAGATGTTCAGGACCTCGGGCCCGTCCCCGATGATGATCAGCCCGCCGCGGCCCGATTGCAGGACCCGCTCCAGGCCATCCCGGAGCGGTGTGCCCGGGGCGACCAGGGACAGTGCACGAAACAGCGCAATGTCCGACCGAGCATCCATGACCGTCAATGGTAGACGACCCACACCAACCGAACAGCCGCTACGGTCCGTGACGTTCGCCGCTGGACGTGACATTTGGCCACGGCGAACGGCGCAGGCTGCCCGCAGCAACGGGATCTCCATGGCGTTTACGACATGACGACCTCCTGGGGCACCACGGCCAGGGCGCCGCCGACCGTGGACTCCCGCAGGACCCGCAGCCCGGTTGGTCCATCCGGTGCCGAGCCGGGCGTCACCGCAGTGCGGAAGCCCATCCGGTAGGACTCTTGGAGGCGCTGCTCCAGCAGTGGGACCGACCGCAGCTCACCCCCGAGCCCGACCTCGCCACAGACCACCACGTCCGGGGCCACCGGTTGGCGATCAAGGGCCGACGCGATGGCCAACGCCAGCGCCAGGTCCGCCGCAGGCTCATCAACCACCGCACCTCCGGCGGCCGAGATGAACAGGTCATGGCGGTGGACCGGGTAGCCGGCCCGGCTGGCCAGCACGGCGGCCACCAGGGCGGCCCGCCGCCCGTCCACCCCCTGGGTCGTGACCTGACCTGGCCGCCCGCCCGCATCCACCGTCAAGGCCTGGATCTCTACCAGGACCGGCCGCCGACCGGACAGCGTCGGCACGACGACCGACCCCGCCAACCGCGGTTGCCGGTCCTGCAGGTAACGGGTGGACGGATCTGGGACCGGGGTCAGGCCGGTGCCGGTCATGTCGAAGATGCCGACCTCATTGGTCGGTCCGAACCGATGCTTGATCGTCCGCAGGAACCGAAGTTCGCTGTGGCGTTCCCCGTCGAACGAGAGCACGGTGTCAACCAGATGCTCCAGGACCCGGGGCCCGGCGATCGACCCCTCCTTGGTCACGTGGCCGACCAGGATGACCGAGACACCGGACCGCTTGGCCTCCTCGACCAGCCGGGCGGCGACCGCCTTGACCTGGGCCACCGAGCCCGGCGACGAATCGACGTCCGGATTGGAGACCGTCTGGACCGAGTCCACGATCAGCAGCTGTGGCGTCTCCTCCCGCATGGCGGCCACCACCGCATCGGTCGTCAACTCTTCCAGAACGAGCAGGGAGGGCGGTACCGGCCCCAGCCGTGCGGCCCGAGCGGCGACCTGGGAGGCCGCCTCCTCCCCCGCCACCACCAGGACCGAGCCTCCGGCCGAGGCGACGGACACCGCGATCTGGAGGGTCAGGGTGGACTTGCCGACCCCCGGTTCTCCGGCGAGCAGCGAGACCGAGCCCGGTGTGAGGCCGCCGCCGAGCACCCGATCGATCTCATCGACCCCGATGGGGAACGGCAGCGCCAGGTACGACCGCCCCACCCCCAGCGGCCGGACCAGGGATTGGTTCCCGCTGGGGATTTTAGCCGTTCAGGTGGCCGTGTCACACCCGGTGCGTTGTGTGTTA
>JBCCFN010000311.1:0-5661 GCA_039029715.1 Actinomycetota bacterium
ACACGCTCCAGGAACTGCAGCAGCCGAGAGGCGTAGAACCCGACGGCGGCCAGGCGCCATCGGCGCCAGCCCGCAGCGGCTTCCAGCGGGCTGCCATCGGTCCCTGATAGCTCGTCCTTCATGAACGCCGAGATCATGGCGACCGGCCGGTCGTCGATCTCGGCGATCGTGACGTGTTGGTGGGAGAGCTCGTGGCCCGACTCGGCGAAGACCGTGGCGATGATCTCCGGGGCGCGGCTGCCAAGCATGAGGTCGAACAGGCCGTCGGCGGCCTGGTCAGCCCAGCGGGCGAAGGCGAGGCCATCGGTCCGGTCGGGCCGGGCGGGTCGAAGGCTGAGCCCGGTCGGACTGATCGTCACGCCGGTCGCCGGGCCTGATCGGGACCGCGATCCGTTGGCGTGGTGGGCGATTGGACGTTCTGACGCCGCATCACGCTCACGATAGGGTGGCGCCCGGCCACGCGGTAGCGGGCGCCGGCTGGCCGGGGGATTGGCGCGGTTGGTACCGTCTCCCGGCACTCAGGGATTAGGAGGACGGGGTGACGACCGAACCGGTGGACCAGCGGCTGATCTCGGACCGGTCGTGACGTCGTTGGCCTACACGGTCGAGGGCGCCGAGGACGGGCCGGTGCTCGCCCTGGTCCACGGCTTCATGTCGAGTCGGCTGCAATGGGAGCTGAACACGGCCCGGCTTGGCCGACGGCATCGGTTGGTGCTGATCGAGTTGCCGGGGCACGGGCAGAGCGTCGCTCCGGACGACCCCGAGTCCTATCGGCCGCCGGCCGTGCTGGCCGCGCTGGACGCGATCCGCAACGCGCTGGCCCTCGACCGCTGGTGGCTCGTCGGCCACTCGATGGGAGGAGCGATCTCGGCCCGCTACGCCCTCCGGTACCCCGACGCCACCGCCGGACTGGTCACCACCAACTCACGGGCGATCTTCGGGGTTGGTGGTTCGGCCGGACCGTCGAGGCCGACCGGTCCGGATCTCCGTCGCCTCCCGTTCCACCCGATCCATGCCAAACGGTTCCCGGCGGACCTCAAGGCCCGTATGGTCACCGCGGCGGACGACATGGCCCCGTTCGTGATCGATCACATCGGGACCGCGGCCCCGGACTGGCGATCGGGCGATGACCTCCACCGCCTCCGGGTGCCGACCCTGCTGGTCAACGGCGTCTGGGAGAAGGCGTTCCAACCCCACGCCGAGCACGTCAGGAATCACCTGCCCGGGATCGTCATCGTCGATCTCGACGGTGGCCACTCCATCAATATCGAACAGGCGGAGGCCTTCGACCGGGCCGTACTCGACTTCGTCTCCGAGGCCGGCTGAGCAGGGCAGACGGGTACTCGACAGCACGGGTCATCTACGATCACGTCGTGGAGACCGAACGCTTTCGAGACCGATCGATCACCTATGCGGGCGCGACCGGGGAGGTGCTGACGATTCCCAGCGCCGATCCGATCAACCATCACCAGGCGATCACCGATCCCAGCGGCTGTGCGCCGATCGACATCGACGCCCAGCTGTTCGTCCCGGCCGGCGCAGATCGGCCGGCCACGGTGATCGTCGTGCCGGGAAGCCTGGGCGTCGGGCCGAACCACGAGCACCACGCGGCGACCTTGGTCGATGCGGGCTTCGCCGCCTGTGTGCTCGATCCCTTCGGCGCCCGGTCGGTGGCCTCGACCGTTGCCAAGCAGACCCAGTTCAGCTTTGCCGCATCGGCCTTCGACGTGCTCGCGGCGCTGCGGGCTCTGCGCGAGCGGCACGACCTGTATCCCGACCGGATCGGTGCCCAGGGCCACAGCCGCGGGGGCTCCGCCGTGACGATCGCCGCCCATCGGCGGTTCGCCGACCCGATCGTCGGACCCGAGGTTGCCCTCGCCGCGGTCTACGCCGTCTACCCGTGGTGCGGGCAGCAGTTTCTCGACGCCGACATCGGCCGGACCGCATACCGGGCGATCATCGGCGACAGGGACCAGTGGTGTTCGGTCCAGGAGACACAGGCCCAGGTCCAGGCCATTCGTCAGCGGGGGAGCGATGCGACGATTCGGGTGGTCGTCGGCGCCCACCACAGCTTCGACCGACTGGAGGAGCCGTACACGATCGAGGAGGCGAGCGTTGCGCCGAGTGCCCCGACCGTGATGCTGGCCGACGACGGGGCGATGATCCTGCCCGGTGCCGGCGAGCCGGATCCTGCTGTCACCGACCGTGACGCCTTCGTGGCCGCCATCGAAGGGGGCCACGGCCGCCGAGGTGCGGCTATCGGCGGCGTCGACGATCAGCCGACCCGGTTCTCCGAAGACATGCTGGCGTTCCATCGGCGGTGGTCAGGGCACTAGGTCCAGCTGGGTAGCCGGCCACCCGGTGGTCGGTGGGCGACGAGCCGGTGCTCGGCCTCGAGCGCCAGCGCATCGAGGCGGTCGGTGTCGTTGGCCAGTAGCACGGCGGCCCGCTCGTCCCCGAGCGCCCGGTCGAGCTGTCTGAGCACCCGATCGGCGGTGTCCACATCGAGATGCGAGGTCGGCTCGTCGAGCACGACCAGTCGATGGGATGACAGCACCACTCGAGCGAGGCCGAACCGGTGGCCCACTTCGACCCCCTATCAATAATGAGATACAACTCAGTATTGAGGTTTATCTCAATTCTTGCTAGGTTGCCCATGACGGGCCGCCGGCCCAGGGAAGGTTCGTTATGGACTCCGTGTTCGATGAGAATCTGGCGCCTCGCCTCATCATCAGCTTCATGGCCGTCGCCATCGCCGTTGGCCCGATGATCGCCGATTTCAACAAGACCCATGCCACCAATCCGCTGTGGCCGCCGCACGCCAGGTTCCACGTCGTCTGGCAGGTCCTGATCCAGACCGGTTCGAGCGTCCTGGCCCTGGTGTTGCTGTGGCGGAGCTCCGATGACTATCTGTTCCATCTGTACCTCGCCGGCGCCATCATCTACGTCTGGATCGTGACCTTTTTCGCAACCCTGGCGTCGATGTCGCGGTTCGATGGGGCGCTGCGGGACGTCAACGGCATCGAACCGCTCCGGATTGCGCTGCCCGGGCGGGTGCTCGAAGTCGACACCAACCTCTTCGGCGTCACCCTGTTCGCCATCCTCAACACCGTCGCCATGCTCCTGATCCGGGGCTGATCGGGGTCAGCATCGCTACTCCCCGGGGAGTAGCGACAGACACTCCCGGAGGAGGATGCAAGCGACCCGGCGCGGAGCGATCATGGCTCTGCGATGATGAGTCCAATGCCGAACCCGATCGTCTCCGCTGCGATGCCGGTGCTGCGCCCCGTGCCACCAACGTCGTCGGCCTGCCCGGAATCGCCGGTGACCAGGTGAGGCGATGAACCGCGGGGGCGCATGAGCGACACGACCGGCCGAACGGTGATGGCCTGGCTGCGAGCAGACGCTCGCCGCTTCGACCTCGTCGTTGCCGTCACCGTGACCTGCTTGGCCCTTCTCCTGATGGTTGGTACACCGGATCCATACGACAGCGGCTGGCCGGATGTCATCGCCAGCGTCGTTGCGTTCGTGCTGCTGTCACTCAGGAGCCGATGGCCGCGGGTGTTGTTCGGCATGGCGGCGGTTGCGGCTGTCTGGTTCGTGATCGTCTATCAACGCCCGACGCTGCTGCTGTTCGCCGGTCTCGTGCTGCTGTCGACGGTCTGTGTGCGGCTGGAGCGTTGGCCGGCGGTCGGGCTTGGCGCCGTGAGTGGGGTCGGTCTGTACGCCCTGGCGCTTCGCATCGGCGAGACCGAGGACTTCGGCGATGCCCAGGCCGTGATCTTCCTGGCCTGGGCCGCGCTCGCGGTCGGGGTCGCCGATGCGGTGAGGTCCTGGCGCCGGGCCCAGGAGTCGGCCGAGGCCCAGCTCCGGTCGGCGCTGCTGGCAACCGAGGCCCAGACCCGCCAGCACGTGAGCGAGGAGCGGCTGACGATCGCCAGGGAGCTGCACGACCTGCTGGCCCACAACCTCTCGGTGATGAACGTCCAGACCGGTGCGGCGCTCCACCTGCTCCGGGCCGACCCGGACGAGGCCGAGCGGTCGTTGGTCGCGGCACGCGATGCCGGGAAGAACGTGCTGGAGGAACTGCGGGATCTGCTGAGGGTGCTTCGCCACGACGACGGTGACGAGGCGTTGACCTCGTCCCTCCCGACCATCGACCAGCTGCCACAGCTCGTCGAGACGATGCGGTCGGCCGGACTGGATGTGCGTTGGAACCGGACCGGCGAACCAAGACCACTCGCCCCGGCGGTTTCGCTTGCGTCCTACCGCATTGTCCAGGAGGCGCTGACGAATGCGGCAAAGCACGGTTCGGGGCTGGTCGATCTGGCCATCGAGTGGCATGCCGATCGACTCGCCATCCTGGTCGCAAACCCGGCGGCGCCGACCGTCGGGGATGGCAGCGGGCACGGGCTGATCGGTATGCGGGAACGGGCGGTCGCCAACGGCGGCCGGCTGACGGCGGGGGAGTCCGGCGGCGCGTTCGTCGTCGACGCCTGGCTTCCGGTCACGGTCGATCGGGAGGTCGTCGAGTGACGATTCGGGTGGTGCTCGTCGACGACCAGGCCCTGATCCGCAAGGGGTTCAAGGCCATCATCGACTCGGCTCCCGACCTGGAGGTGGTCGGTGAGGCCGACGACGGTACCGCTGCGTTGGCGGTGGTTCGGACCGAACGGGCAGACGTGGTGTTGATGGACATCCGCATGCCGGGCCAGGACGGCATCACAACGACCAGGGCCATCACCGCGGACGAGGATCTGGCCGGCGTCCGTGTGATCATGCTGACGACCTTCGAGCTCGACGAGAACGTCGTCGCCGCCATGGGCGCCGGGGCCAGCGGCTTCCTAGACAAGGGGGTCGACCCCGAGGTCCTGCTCGATGCGATCCGGGTCGTCGCCTCCGGCGAGGCACTGCTGACCCCGAAGGCCACCCGCGCCCTGCTGGCCTCGCTCGACAATGGGCCGGCAGCGGTGCCGGTCGACGAGCAGGCGCTCCAGCACCTGACCGCCCGAGAGCGCGAGGTCGTCGGGCTGGTCGGTAAGGGACTCTCCAACACCGAGATCGCCGAGGAGCTGTTCCTCTCGCCGCTCACGGCCAAGACCCACGTGAGCAGGGCCATGACGAAGCTGCACGCCCGGGATCGGGCCCAGCTGGTTGCGATGGCGTTCAAGACCGGGCTGACCCGGCTCGACGATCTCTGACGGCCGGTCGGTCTGCGCTCGATCCACAGCCGGCTACTCCCCGGGGAGTAGCGGTGAAGCCTCCCGGTGACGGATTCCCGGTCGGCGGCGGTCCACGACGATGACCTCACGAACAGTCGTGGACGGTGCGGAGCGCCGTCGACCGGAAGGAACCCTGATGATGAAGAAGATCCTATGGCCAGCGGTGCTGGCCCTCTCACTCCTGCTCGCAGCGTGCGGAAGTGACGACACGGAGGCCGACAGCGCAAGCGAGGTGGTCGAGGAGACCGCGGCCGAAGACGAAGCGGCGACCGGAGACGGGTCGGCCACCGAGGACCAGTCGATGGCTGATGAGGAGGCCGAGGAGCAAGCACCGGATGAAGACGCCGCGGTGGAAGAACCCGCAGCGGTCGACGATGAGCCGGCCGCAACGCCGGCCGGCGCCGGGGCTCCGACGAGTATGAACGGCTTCCGCTACTGC
>JBCCFN010000312.1:0-5652 GCA_039029715.1 Actinomycetota bacterium
GCAAAGTCCCTAAAAGTGGGTACTATTATTTCAAGCCATGGACTCTCACGCCTGCTTAAACCAGCCCCTATAGTAGCACTGTTAATTTTTCTAACTTTTGCATTCCCCAAATCTTATGAAACAATGGATAATTTTAACTACCCATCGCCAACCTTAATTTTTCTAAATATTTCAAGGAATGGATTATTTGTAGCATACCCTGTCATGTACAATATAAGTGACCCATCTGTAATATTTCTCAAAATTAACTACACACTTTTGTTATCGGGTGATATAGAACTTAACCCAGGCCCTCCTATTCAACCAAATAAATCTGTTCAAGGCTCATTTCATCAAGGTGACATTGCTCGATTTGGAGCTACTGCAGGAATTCAATGCTCGTGTAATGCACTTGTGTCCATTATATATTCGAGATACAAACCAGTAAACGTTTGGGAAGCTTTTGATTTGGATGTCATTTTGACAGAAGGGGACAAAAATTTTAAAAAGCTTGGTTTTACCGAGAGCCCTTATGTAGATCAGTTTCCAAAAATTATTAGCCTAGACGAGGAAACATTTTCGTTAGAAATTTCTAACTTTCTAGGAGAATTTATTTCGAATCCGCACGGGATCCGCCTGACCCTCGAGCCCTAGCCAGTTGAGCCCTCCCAGCCGCCGAAAGGGCGGCGCCGGAGCCGGAGATGGGTGTGCTCTCCGAGCCGCCGAGAGGGCGGCGCCGGAGCCGATAGTGTGAATCCGTGATTCGAGGGCTGCGCACGTGGACACGGACCGTGCTGGTCGTGGTCCCCGCCCTGCTGCTCGCCACCGCCTGCAATGCCACCTTCGACGTCGCCATCGAGGTCGACGAGGGCGGGGCTGGCATCGTCCGGACCGAGCTGGTCATCGACCAGGAGACCACGGCAGCCCTGCTCGACCTGGAGCAGGGGCTTCCACTGACCGATCTGGCCGAGGCCGGCTGGGACCCGGTGGTCGACCGGACCCCGACCGCAGACGGCGGAACCCGCATCACCGCCGAGAAGCCGTTCGGCACCCCGGACGAATTCGCTGAGGTGATGCGGGAGCTGACGGGCAATCGGATCCTGTCCGACTTCGTCCTGATCCGCAGCCAGAGCTTCGGTCAGGTCGACTACCAGGTCCGGGGCACGATCGACACCACGGACGGGCTGGCTGCGTTCGGTGACCCGACACTCGAATCCAACCTCGGCCGGTCGCTGCTGTCTGTGATCACCGGGCCGCCGTACAACGCGTCGCCGGAGGACGTCGCCATCGACGTCACGGTCCGCCTCCCCGGTGAGGCACTGGAGGAGGGCTCGACCGGCGAGGTCACCGGTGGCGAGCTGCAGACGTTCGGCACCTGGAGCGTGCTGGTCGCCGACCGGGACGAGGAGATGGTGGCGATCGCCAGCTCCCGCCGTTCCACCTCGGCCCAGGTCCTCCGGGGGGTGGCCGTCGTCGCCGGGGCCCTGGCCGCCCTGGTCGCATTCGCCCAGCTCCTCCGCGTGGTCAGTGGCCTCAGCCGGAACCGTTCCCGGCCCCGGCCGAAGCCCCGCCCGACCGACGCCAGGGGTCGTCCGACCGGCGAGTCGACCATGGAGCAGCCGGTGGTCCAGATCCCGGAGGACCCGGTCGAGAGCTTCGAGGGCTACAAGGTGGTGGCACTCGACGGGATGGGCGTGCTGTACCGGGAGGGCGACGATGTCCGTCGCCTGTTGATTCCGTTCGCCAGAGATCGGGGGTCGATGGTCCCGGACGAGGACATCGCCGCCCGGGCCCGGCTGTTGAGCCTCGGCCGGATGACGCCGGCCGACTTCTGGGCCGCCATCGGGGTGGTCGGTGATCCGAACGAGCTCGATGCCGCCTACCTGGCAACCCATCAGCTGATGCCCGGCGTGGTCAAATACCTCCGCAGCCTCCGGGACTCCGGCATCCGCGCCGCCTGCATCACCAACGACGCCCCGGCCTGGGCCACCAAGCTCCGGGGCAGCCACAGCCTGGAGGGCCTGGTCGACCCGTGGGTGGTCAGTGGCTCGGTCGGGGTTCGGAAGCCGGACCGGCCGCTGTTCGAGGTGCTTCGCCGGGTGACCGGCGAGCCGCCGGGCTCGATCCTGGTGATCGACGACGATCTCGACAACCTGGACGCGGCCCGGGACATGGGGTTCGGGACGGCGTGGTTCAGCGCCGACGGTGAGCGGGCCGACGCCCGCGGCCACGACCTGTTCCGCAGCTTCGACGCTGCCGATGCCGCCGTCGAGACCTCCGGCTCGATCCTTGAGGAGGCGACGGCGGAGGACCGGCCGGCGTCCGGCTGACCGGATCCCGGCCCACGGTCACCGCCGAGGCGGCCGGCCGGTGGTGACGAAGTCGACGGATTCGGCGACGCTGGCGGTGACGAACCGTTCCAGCCGGGGTGCGGCCAGGAACCGGGCCGCGGCGACCAGGGGGAGCGAGGAGTCGGTGATCGCCGACTCCCGACGGGCGGCCTCGGCCGTCTTGACCAGATGGGCGGCGACGATGAACGAGCCGGCCCCGTCGGCAAGCGACGCCTCGGCCAGGGCGATGCCGACCGCCTCCCGATCGCCGGTGGCGGCCGAGACGACCGCCTCGGTCACATTGCCTCGCTTGATCGCCTGCGCCAGTCCATCGGCGGCGCCGTGGTCGGTGGCCGCCGGCGAGACATCGGACGAGGCCAGGAGGTCGGCGATGGCCTCGTCCGGGCTCGACGGACCGTGCCGCCGTTCCGACCGGCCGGCGTCGAACAGCAGCCACACGGCGAACAGGGCGGCCCGGGCGGTCGCCGGCCCCGGCGCAACGGTCCAGGCCCAGCGGGCCGCCTGGGCGGTGGTGAGGGCGTGGGTGATGTCGAGCCAGCCGAACGGGTCCGCCCGATCCAGTTCGATCTCGAGGTCGTGGCGGAGGAGCCGGGTGGACGCACCGAGGCTGACCGCATCGAGGACGCCGTCGATCCCAGCCCCTCGGGCGGCCGCGGTGGCCGCAACCGTCAGTGGCGCCTCGTCCGCCGTCAGAAGGGCATCGGCCAGTTCGTCCGGCTCCCAACCGTCCGCCCGTTCGGTCTCCGCCAGCATCCCCAGGTCGATCCCGGCCAGTTGGCGCATCGCCCCGACCATGTAGGGCAGGGTGTCCTCCCTGGTCAGGTAGGTCAGCCGTGCCGCAAGGTGGGGGAGCAGCTCCGGGGCCCGATCCCAACCGACCCGGTCGAGGAACTCGAACGACTTCTGGGTGTAGATGATGCCGTGGCCGTAGCCCAGGTGGTGGGCCGAGGCCGCCTCGATCAGCGCTCGGCGGACGGTCTCCGGGTCCCGGCCCTCCAGGATCGCCCCGAGCGTGCCCGCCATCGCCGCGTCGACCTCCTCGACCTCGATGGCGGCTGGAACGTCCACCTCCGGGGCCGGTCGCTGCACCTCCCGCGACGGGCGGTCCCTCGTCACTTCCGAGAGGGCGGCCAGGCCCTGGACCACCGGGAGCGCCTGCTCGGTCCCGGTGCGGATCTCGGCCAGGGCCAGACAGTCGGCGGTCATGGCCAGTTCGTGGCCGATCCCGTCCTCGGCCCTGGCCGCGGTTGCGGCGACGCCCTCGGCCAGGATGTCGGCCGGGGTGGCCCCGGTGTCCAGCAGCCGAACGCTGTCCCGGGCGATCTGGCCCACGTAGTGGTTCTCGACGCCCCGCTTCAGACTCGGCCACAGGACGGCCTGCCGGCTCGCCTGGTCCGGGACCTCGATCGTGACCTGGACCTCGCCGTCGACGAGGTCGACCCGGTGGCAGGCGACGTCCTCCTCACCTCGAACACAGGCGCCGGTTGTCACGTCGAACTTCCAGTTGTGCCACTGGCAGGTGACCAGCTGGCCATCGAGGACGCCGGTGGTCAGGCCGTAGCCCTGGTGGGGGCAGGCGTTGTCGATGGCGTGGAAGCCGCTGTCGGTGCGGGCGACCATCACCTTGTGGCCGTCGACGTTGCCCATCTTCATCGAGCCGACGGTCCAGTCCTCGGCCCGGCCGACCGTGCCGGAGATCGTGGTCGCCGTCTCGGTGCCGTGTTCGGTGTCCATGGCCGTCACGGTAAAACCTGAAGTTAACTTCAGGTCAAGCCGTCGTTGGTCAAGCCATCGTCAGGTCGAGGACTCCGACTCGGGTCAGGTGACCGCCGGGTCGTCCTGGACCGCGCCGTCCCTGCGGCGGAGCAGCTCCGGTCGGATGACCAGGGCACTGAGCACTGACAGGACGAGGGTGGCGGCCCAGACCGGCTGGTAGGTGCCCCAGCGGTCGACCACCAGGCCGGCCACGGGCGAGCCGACCGAGAGCCCACCGAGGAACCCGAGCATCACGATCCCAGACGCCCGCCCGGCGGCCGCCCGGGGCACCGTGACGATCACGGCGAGCATGGCGACGGCGTTCCACGCCCCGATCCCGGTGGCAGACAGGATCGAGGCCGGCCACAGGATCCAGGAGCCGACGGTCTCGGTCAGCAGCAGGATCAGGCAGTAGACCGCTCCGACGATGGCCAGCATGCTGAGCAGGGAAGCCGGCGCACTCCTGGTCTGGGGCAGCCCGCCGATCCAGATCCGTGCCGCGATCCCGAGCAGCCCGCCGACCGCGACGACAGCCCCGGCGGCGACCACGGACATGCCGATCTCCTCGTTGGCCCACAGGGGCAGGAACCGGCCGATCGCCCCGCCGGCCGACCCGTACAGGAAGGCGTAGACACTCATCAGCCAGATGAACGGCGGGATCGATTGCTCGGCGGCCACCGTGCTCGTCGTGGCGGCCGCGGTGGCCGCGGGGGTGGAGGCCCCGGTGGGGGCCGCCGGCTTTGGCCGCTCGGCCTCCGGTACGTCTGAACGCTCCTCGGCCGGCGCAGGGCCCAGCCATCGGGCGACGGCGAACGCGCCGAGCAGGAACGCGACCGCATAGCCCCACAGCGCGCCCCGCCACCCGATCACGACGGCCAGTCCCGGGAGGGTGAGACCGGAGAGGAAGATGCCGAACTGGACCCCGGACTGCTTCACCCCGGTGACGGTGCCCTGCCCGTCGGCCGGCACCCGTTCGGCGATCAGGGCGTTGGTCGCCGGGTTGCCCCAGCCCTGAGGGATACCGCTGACGACGGCAGCCAGGGCCAGGATCAACCAGTCCCGCGACACCGCGGTGAGGGCCATCCCGACCGCGCTGATGGCCAGGACGAGAATGGCGGAGCGACGAGGCCCGATCCGGTCGGTCAACCGGCCGGTCGATGGGGCGCTGAGGGCGCCGACCATGGTGTTGAGCGAACCGAGGAGCCCGAGGGCGGTCCGGCTGAGGTCGAGGTCGGTGATCAGGTCGACCGCCAGGACGGCGATGGCGAAGATCTGGAACGACGACGCCGTCATGGTGAACAGCAGGATCGCGAGCAGCAGGGGGCGGCGTTCCGTCACCCGCCGACCTTACCTGTCACAGGGCATCGCTAGGTTCGGATTCCATGGGTAGCGCCAGACGAGCCAGACGGGTCTATGTGTGTCGAGAGTGCGGGGCCGAGTACCCGTCGTGGACCGGGCGTTGCCACAACTGTCAGGGGTGGGCAACGGTTGGAGAGGTGGCCCAGCGGGCAACCCGGCCTGTTGGAGATGGCGCCGGCACCAGCGGGAACCCATGCCAGGTCCGGCC
>JBCCFN010000313.1:0-5544 GCA_039029715.1 Actinomycetota bacterium
CACGACCGGGCCTTCCTGGAACGGGTCGTCACCGATGCGCTGATACTGGACGGCGGGGGCTCGGCGGCCCGCCATCCCGGGGGCTTCGCGGCCTGGGACCAGGACCGCCGGGCGGCCGGTGGAAAGCGGGCAACCCTCGGTCGCCCGTCCGGGTCCGAGGCATCCCCCGGTGGGCCGTCGGCCGACCGGGCCACCGGCGACGGGGCCGGGCGGCGATCGAAGGCGTCATCCGGCCGTTCGTCAAGCACGGTCGGCCATCTGCTCCGCCAGACCGAGAAGGAGATGGCCAAGCTGGAGCGCCGCAAGGTCACCCTGGAGGCGGAGCTTGCCGACGCCGGTGACGATCATCAGGCCCTGGCCGACCTGGGGGCGGAGTTGGCCGAGGTCGGCTCGGCGTTGACCGAGGTGGAGGAGCGGTGGATCGAACTGGCCGAGGAGCAGGAGGCCAGAGGCTGAGGGCGTTTGGCCGGACCGGCTGGTTCGACCACCCGGCGGGCCGTGACTAGCCTCGACGCTCCAGCCCCAGATGGAGGCGAACGACGGGAGGCCGATGGCAGCGGCAGAGGTTCGGTCCCTCGACCAACTCCGGCGCCTGACCGGCGTCAAGTGGACCCGCCACCCGGCGGATGTGTTGCCGGCTTGGGTTGCCGACATGGATCTGGCCCCGCCGCCGTTCGCGGTTGACGCCGTTCGGGACCTGGCCGATCGGGGGGACTTCGGGTACAACGCAGACGCGGCGGAGGAGCTTCCGGCGCTGTTCCGGGACTGGCAGCGGACCCATCACGGCTGGGAGCCCGATCTCGACCGGTTGGTCCTGTTCAATGACGTGCTCCATGCCATCGTCCAGTCGATCTGGCATCACACCGGGCCCGGCGACGGCATCGTGCTGCTGACACCGATCTACCCGCCGTTCATCGCTGCGGTCGAGGGGTCGGGGCGGCGGGTGGTCGACGTGCCGCTCGAACGCGACGGTTGGCGGCTCGACGAGGATCGCCTCCGGAGCGCCATCGACGACGGCACGACGGCCATCCTCCTGTGCAACCCCCACAACCCGACCGGGCGGGCGTTCGACGAGCGGGAGCTCGATGCGATCGGTCGGGTCGCCGTCGACCGTGATCTGTTGTTGATCAGCGACGAGGTGTGGGCCGATCTGACCCATCCCGGTGCCGTCCATCGACCGTCTGCGCTGGTCGACCCGGCGGTGGCCGCAAGGACCGTGACGATCTCGTCGGCAAGCAAGGCCTTCAACCTCGCCGGCCTGCGGTCGGCCGTGGCCCATGTCGGTCACGACGCCTTGGCCGAACGCTTCGCCGGGCTGCCGCGCCACTTCCTGGGGGCGACCTCGACCCCCGGCGCCGAGGCCGCCCGCCGGTGCTGGGCCGAGGGGGCGTCGTGGCTGTCCGAGACCAGGACGTACCTGACCGAGCGGCGCGACCAGCTGACCGCCCGGGTCCGGGCCGACCTGCCGGAGGTCTGGTACCAACCTCCGGAGGCGACCTACCTGACGTGGCTCGACTTCGGTCCGCTTGGGCTGCCGGACGAGCCCCGGGAGTGGCTCTTCGATCATGCCAGGGTCGCCCTGTCACCGGGCCCGGACTTCGGGCCCCACGGGGTCGGCTTCGTCCGGATCAACGTGGCCACCTCACCACGACTGCTCGACGAGGTCCTCGATCGGATCGTCGCTTCGCTGGCCTCCAGGGCCTGATCGGGACCGCCGCCCGCCGATCGGTGAGGTTCCCGAATCGGGAACAAGTGCAGTTCAGTGATGTTTGACGAATTCGAACGACAAACATCGACAGGATTCCTTTGCAAGTTGGTGACGGTGGGCCAGAATGGCGCCGTGGTTCGCCCCTCCGGCCGGTCCTCCGGACCGTCGAAGCGCTCCCTTCGCTCCATTGCGCTCCTGGGGTTCCTGGCCGCGCTCCTCGTGGTCCTCGGTGGTGCCCTGGCGGGAGCGGCGGCGCCGGGGGAGGAGGGTCGGCTCTGGTCGGTCCCGGCCATCCCCGTGACCCCTCGGGTCGACATCCTGCCGGCGCTGATCGCCTACTACGGCGGCCTGATCATCCTGGTCCGGGCGTGGCTGCTGCTCCGCCGGTACCACCTGACCAGTGGGCTGTCGGTCGCCGCGGTGGCCATCGTCGTCATGATCTGGGCCGTCCCGCTGCTGGTCGGCCCGCCACTCGGGAGCCGGGACGTCTACGCCTATGCGGCCCAGGGCCGTCTCGCCGATCAGGGCTTCGACGTCTACCAGGGCGGCCCGGCCCAGCTCGGCGAGGATGATCCGGTCCTGGCCCCGGTCGACCCGCTGTACCGGGAGACCCCGGTGCTCTACGGCCCGGTGTTCGTGTCGATGTCGTCCGGGGTGGCGGCCGTGGTCGGCGACCGGGTGGTTGCGGCGGTGATGGCGTTCCGGGTGATGGCGGTGGCCGGGCTGTTGGCCGCGGCCTATGCCGTGCACGACCTGGCGAAGAGCTTCAACCGGGATCCGGTCGATGCCCTCGTGCTCGCAGTTGCGAACCCGCTGGTCCTGCTCCATCTGATCTCTGGCGCCCACAACGAGGCGATCATGCTCGGCTTCCTCGTCACCGGAGTGGCGATCGCCCGCCGACGACAATGGTTCTTCCTCGGCGTCGCGCTCTGCGCCTTCGCCGCCGCCATCAAGTTGCCGGCCATCCTGGCCGTCGCGTTCGTCGGGTGGCCGTGGGCCCTGGAGGGGCGTGATCTGCTGCGACGGTTCGGACGGCTGGTCTCGGTCGGGGCGGTGGCGCTCCTCGTGATCGCCGCAGCCGGTCGGCTGACCGGTTGGGGCTGGGGTTGGGTCGACGCCATCACCGACTCAAGGCCGGTCGACGCCTATCTCAGCGTCACCCGGGTCCTCGGGGGCGGGGTGTCTGTGGTGACCGGGCTCGACATCACCATGGTCCTGGCCACGGCCAGGTTGGGCGGGCTGCTCCTGGCGGTCGGGGTCAGCGGGCTGCTGCTGCTTCGTCGCCATACCAGCTGGCCGGCCGCCCTGGCCTGGAGCCTGATGATCTGGGCGGTCCTCCACCCGACGACCCAGCCCTGGTACCTGACCTGGGGCCTGATGTTGCTTGCCGCCACGTCGGCCGGGGAGCGGAACCGGGCCCTGATCACCGGCTGTGCGGTCGCCATGTTCGCCGTGCTCCCGATCGGTCCGCAGCTCGGCCTGGTCGTCCTCGACAACACCGGCCGCCTGACCCTGGTCGCCGCCTGCCTGCTGCTGATCGCACTGACCTTCAGCCCGGCGAAGCGGTCACGGGGGTACCGCCGGACCGACCTGGACCAAGAGACGGTCTCGATCGTGGTACCGACCAGGCACGAAGCGCCGAACGTGGCACCGTTCGTCGCCGACGTGGTTGCTCGTGCGGCCGCTGCCCCGTCGATGGCTGGGCGCCGGTTCGAGATCCTCTTCGTCGACGATTCAGACGATGAGACGCCGGCGGTCATCGACGAGGTCATCGCCGCAAACGACCCGGCGGCCACCGGAGTCATCGTTCGCTCGGTCCACCGCGAGCCGGCGGCTCGCTGGGGCGGGCTCGGCGGCGCCGTCGTCGACGGGTTCGAGTCGGCGACCGGGGCGGTGGCGGTGGTCATGGACGGCGACCTGCAACACCCGGCCTCAACCGTGCCAGACCTCGTGGCGGCGATCGACGCCGGCCCGGACATCGTGGCCGCCAGCCGCCGGGTCCCCGGCGGGTCGGACGGTCAGGGGCTCACCCCGCTCAGACACCGGCTGTCGCTCAGCGCAGCTGCGGCGGCTCGATGGCTGTTCCCCGGGCCGGTCGGTCGGGTGGCCGATCCGCTTTCCGGGTTCTTCGCCGTTCGCCTCGGGGCGTTGGATCTCAGCCTCCTGCAGCCGGACGGGTTCAAGATCCTGATCGAGCTGTTGGCCACCCACCCGGATCTGGTGGTGGCCGAGGAGCCGTTCCGGTTCGTCTGGCGGACCCAGGGGATGTCGAAGGCGTCGACCTCGGAGGGGGCCCGGTACGTTGGGCACCTGATCGACCTGCGAATCCGGACCTCACGCCCGTGGGCCGGCGCTCCCGTGCCCCAGCGGGCGTTCCACTCCACCGTCGGCCGGGCCTGAGTACCCGGCCGGTCCCTGCAGCGCCAGGAGGCACGCCACCGGCACCGCGGCCAGGGCGATGTTTCGGGCGGTGATGACGGCGGCCGGTGCGGTGTCTGCCAGCTGGTCCGGGGTGAAGACCGTGAGCGCCACGCCGGTCAGCAGCGCAGACGCAGCGGTCAGCACAACCGCAACCCGCCCGGCTCGGTTCGGGGTGTCGGCCAGGGCCAACGCGGTCCACGGGGTCAGCCAGATGATGAACTGGGGCGACAACAGCGGTGCGGTGACCACCAGGGCGGCGGTCGCCCCGAGCATGGTCAGCCCGAGCCGATGACGTTCCGGTGCCGGGTCGGGGTTTCGGACGGCGGCCAGGACCAGCCCGCCCATGCAGCCGATGGCGATGATCCGACCTGCGGTCACGATCGCCGGCTGGAGCTCACCGATCCGGAAGGCGTTGAGTTCGAGCCGGGCCGCCTCGTCTCCGAACAGGGCGACCAGGGCCCCGGGGACGCTCTCGACGTGCCAGCCGGTGGCCCCACGGAGGGCCAGGACCTGCCGCACCGGTTCCACCCCGTCGCCGACGACAACCAGCCACGCCAGGCCCATGGCGCCGGTGGCCAACACCGCCGCCACTGCCGCGCTCCGTCGACCGGCGGCCAGGGCACCGGCGACGAGCAGGGCCGGCCACAGCTTGATCATCGCCCCGACCCCGGCGACCACGGCGAAGACCAGGACCGCGGCGCCCCGCCGGAACTGCGGGCCCTGCTCGGGCCGCGCCTCCCTCCCGAGCCGTCGATCGACGAGCAGGACCATGGCCGCCACCGTGGCGACCGCGGTGACCAACGGGTCGAGGCGAACGAGGCCGATGGCGACCAGGGGCAGACCGAGGACAAGCACGGCCCGACCGGCCAGGGGCGACGCCCCCCGCCAGAGCGCGGCCGCGGTCACCGCAGTCGCGGCCACCGCCAGCCAGACGAGAGCCCGATTGGTCCCGACGACGGTGTCGGCGGCGATGGTGTCGAACACCACCACCGAGCCCGGCGGGTACTCGACCGGAGTCGCCGACCAGGCCGGGACCCGGCGGTCGGCGATCTCCTGGAACCGCTCGGCATCCCACCCCTGGAGTTCTGACGGCTGATCGGTCCAGGGCCCGAGGGCCATGGCCCCGGCGGCGGCCACGATCACCGGGATCGTCAGCCACCACCAGCGGTCGATGCTCCGCAGCATCAGCCACCACGCGCCGGATGGAGGCCTGTCGGCCGGGGTCGCCGGGTCGATCACCTCAACCGGGCGGTTGGTCGAAGCCCAGAACCCTCCCACTATCCTTGGATGATATGAGTACAGCTGAGACCTCACCCGCGATGGCCCCGGCGGACTCGGCCGACGCCGGCGGCCCGGTCGGGGACCCGGCCACCCCGTTGACGGTGACCGAGACCGCACTGGCAACGGTGCTCGAC
>JBCCFN010000314.1:0-5529 GCA_039029715.1 Actinomycetota bacterium
AGCAGTGGGTGGTGGCCCGGGAGCTCCGACTGCGGATCAAGGAGGCGCTCGAGGAGGCGGGGATCGAGATCCCGTTCCCACAGCGGACGGTCTGGCTCCGCCAGGACGCCGAGCCGGTTCCCCGGGAGGAGCGGCCCCAGGTCGAGGTGGCGCCGCTGCGACTGCCCGAGGCCAGCGAGGACTTGGTTCAGAACCCCGAAGGTTGATCGCCGGACTCAGCCGGCGGCGGCCGCGGGGGAGCGGAGCCGGTCGAGGGCGGTGACCGGATCGTCGAGGGCGGCTCGCCAGACCGCTTCGGCCGCCCCGATCACCGGCGCATCGTCACCGAGGGTCGAGGCCACGACCGCCCGATCCCGCAACGCCGGCAGGACCCGTCGATCGAGTTCGGCGTCCAGGTCCTCCGCCAGGTGGGGGTGGAGTCGACCGAACAGCCCGCCCAGCACCACGGCCTCGACGTCGAGCACGTTCAGCAGTCCGGCCAGTCCGACCCCGAGCCATCGGGCGTGGGCCGCAAGTGCGTGTCTGGTGGCATCGTCCCCGGATCCGGCTCTGTTCAGCAGGGTCTCGACCGCCGGCCGGCCGCCATCGGGTGGGAGCCCGGCCCTGGTCAGCAGCGCCGGCTCGCCGACCTCGGTCTCCCAGCATCCGACCGCCCCGCACCCGCAGAGCAGGCCGTCCGGGTTGACCGGGACATGGCCGACCTCGCCGGCGAACCCGGCCCGCCCGGTCAGCGGCTCGCCGTCGGCGATGATGCCACCGCCGACCCCGACCTCGCCGGACAGGTAGAGCACGTGGTCCCGCCCGGCCGCCGCACCCCGTCGGCTCTCGGCCAGGGCCCCGAGGTTGGCCTCGTTGTGGACGATGACCGGTAGGTCGTGGATCACCGCCTCGAACCGTCGGCCGAGGTCGATCTCGGCCAGTCCGAGGTTTGGCGCAAGCGTGAGCCGACCATCGCGGTCCACCAGACCGGGAACGGCGATGCCGACGCCGAAGATCCTGGTGTCGGCATCGGCGGTGGACCGGACCTGGTCGACCAGCCGGACCGCGTCGGCCACCAGGTCGTCTGCCCCCAGGCGGCCCGGGGCCCGATCCCGCCGAATCGACCGCAGCACGGCGCCGCCGAGGCCCTGGAGGACGACGCCGGTCGAATCGACCATCAGGTCGATCCCGATCGTGGCGTTCGTCCGGGCCCGCGGTCGAACGATCGGCGACGGGCGCCCTGGCGTGCCATCCGGTGCCGGGGTGGTCTCGCGAACGAACCCCATCGCTTCAAGGTCAGCAACCAGGGTGCCGACCGCCCCGCGGGTCAGCCCGGTGTGGTGTCGGATCGATGTCCGCGACATCGGGCCGTCGAGGTGTAGCAGCCGGAGAATGGTCGACAGGTTGGTCCGCCGAACCGAGGCGCTGCGGAGGCCGGGTCCTCCGCTGGTCATCGGTTGCACCCGATCGGAGCTCGCGCCATACCTCGGTGATACGGCATCGCGGCGCAGCCGTCAAGGGTGGTCACATGTTTGTCCTGCTCTCGCCTATTTCTCGTCGGGCGCCGTATGAAGCCGTGAACAGGATTGGATTGACGTCGTGGAGAATATTTGCAATGTTTTCATACAAACATGCTCGATCGAGAGCTGAGAACGGAGTGCTGCAACCGTGACCGACTTCTTCGACACCGTGCCGGAGCCGATCCGTTACGAGGGACCAGAGAGTGACAACCCCCTCGCCTTCCGGTGGTACGACCCGGATCGGCTGGTCCTCGGCACCTCGATGGCCGACCATCTGCGATTCGCCGTGTGCTACTGGCACAGCTTCGCCTGGGACGGGAGCGACATCTTCGGCTCCGGGACCCTGGATCGCCCCTGGATCGGGGTCGAGGACGAGCTGGCCGGGGCCGAGGCGAAGATGGCGGTGGCGTTCGAGTTCTTCGAGAAGCTCGGTGTGCCGTTCTTCTGCTTCCACGACGTCGACATCGCTCCGCCGGGGGCCACCGTGGCCGAGACCACCGACCGGTTCCGGCGGATGGTCGACCTCGCCGGCCAGCACATGGCCCGAACCGGGGTCGATCTGCTGTGGGGCACGGCGAACCTGTTCTCCGACCCTCGCTACCAGGCCGGGGCCGCGACCAACCCGGACCCGGAGGTGTTCGCCATGGCCGCAGCGCAGGTCTGCGAGTGCCTCGACGCCACCCATCGCCTCGGCGGGGCCAACTACGTGCTCTGGGGTGGCCGCGAGGGGTACGACACCCTGCTCAACACCGACCTGCGGCGGGAGCAGGACCAACTGGCCCGGTTCCTCTCGCTGGTGATCGAGCACAAGCACCGGATCGGGTTCGAGGGGATGATCCTGCTCGAGCCCAAGCCGTTCGAGCCGGTCAAACATCAGTACGACGTCGACGTCGCAACCGTCGACGCCTTCCTCGGACGACATGATCTCCTCGGCGAGGTCCACGTCAACATCGAGGTCAACCACGCCACCCTCGCCGGCCACGACTTCGCCCACGAGATCGCAACCGCGGCGGCGGCCGGGATCCTCGGCAGCATCGACGCCAACGCCGGTGATGATCGCCTCGGTTGGGACGTCGACCGGTTCCCGGTCTCGGTCGAGCAGATGACCCTTGGCATGTACGAGCTGCTTCGGGCCGGCGGGTTTACCACCGGCGGGCTCAACTTCGATGCCAAGCTCCGCCGGCAGTCGATCGCCAGGGACGACCTGTTCCACGCCCACATCGGGGGGATGGACACGATGGCCCGCAGCCTGCTGGCCGCGGCCGCCCTGATCGAGAACGAGACCCTGTCTGCCGCGGTCGCCGACCGGTACCGGGGCTGGGACACCCCGTTCGGCCGGGACCTGCTGGCCGGCAAGCTGTCGCTGGAGGACCTGCGGGATCGGGCGTCGACCGCCGCAGAACCGACCCCGGTCTCGGGTCGCCAGGAGTACCTGGAAGGACGGGTGGCCCGGGCGATCGACCGAGTCCGCTGAGGGTCAGCGGCGTCGGGCCCGGTGACCTCCCCCGCCGGGCCCGACCGGTCGCCGCCGTCGTCTGGCCGCCAGCGAGGTCAGGGTGGCGGTTGCCCGGGCCGGGACCGGCAGGAACCGGCCCTGGCGAGACATCGGCAGCGCGTCCCGGGACACGATCCGGTAGGCCAGGTAGACGGCGATCAGCCCGTGGGCGGTAGCCAGGACAACGAAGAACATGGCATCGCCGAACGCGGCGATCAGTCCGGCGGTGGCCAGCGGGCCGATGATGGCGCCGACGCCGTTCGTCATGACCAGCACGCCGCTGGCACCGTTCGCCTGCTCCGGACGGATCCAGTCGTGTGTGTAGGCGATGCCGAGCGAGTACAGCGGGAAGCTGAACCCACCGACCAGGAACATCAGGCCGTAGGTGATCGGTCCGGAGGTCGGGGCGACGAACAATGCGCCGGCGGCCAGGGTCGCCCCGATCGCAACGGCGAACATCACGCCGCGGCGGGACACCCGGTCTGACAACGAGCCGATCGGGAACTGGAGGGCGACGCCGCCGGCCATCGGGGCCCCCATGAACAGCGCGATCTCCCCCGGTGTGAGTCCGACCCTGGTGGCGTAGACCGCACCCATGCCGATCAGCGCCCCGGCTGCGGTGCCGACAAGCGCCGACACGGTGATACCGGTGGGGACGACGGCAAGCAGCTCCGAGAACGACATCGGTTCCGGGGTCCGGGACGGCGGGGCGCTCCGGCCGGAGAGCGACACCGGTACCAGCGACAACGACACCAGGACCGAGGCGATCACGAACAGCTCGAAGCCACCGGGGTCTGCGAGGTTCAGCAGGAACTGGCCGCCGGCCATCGCCCCCATCGTCACCACCATGTACACCGCGAGCAGCCGACCCCGGGTGGCATTGGTGGCCAGGTCGTTGATCCAGGACTCTGCCACCACGTACAGCCCGGCCATGCACAGCCCGGTCGTGAACCGCATCAGGCCCCAGGTCACCGGGGTGATCGTCAGGATGTGGACCAGGGTGGCACTGGACGCCATCGACGCCAGTGCAGCGAAGACCCGGATGTGTCCGACGGTGGCGAGGGCTCGGGTGGCGGCCCGGCTCCCGGCCATGAACCCGATGAAGTAGGCGGCCATGACCCCGCCGGTGGCGGTGGCGGAGAAGCCCTCGAGCTCGGAGCGGATCCCGAGCAACGAGCCCTGGAGCCCGTTGCCGAGCATCAGGAAGGCGATGCCGGTGAACAGGGCCCAGGACACCGCGGCGGTGTTCTCGTGATCGATAAGCGGGCCGGGGCCGGTGTCCGGCGCGCCGGTTGGACCGGCATCGGCGTGGTCGGATACGTCGATCTCGGACGGTATGGCGGGGTCGGCGACGGGGCTCGTCTGAGGCGGCGCCGATCCGGCGGCCGCGCCCACGGGCTCGGCGGTCAAGGGCGTCTCGATTCTGTGCCAACGAGGAGGACCGGACCGGTCCCCGGGAACTCAGGACTGGAGGCCCATGGATGGTTCGTCGACCACCCTCCGGGGACCTCAGCTGCCGGCCTTCACCAGCGCCTCCCGGCGCCAGCTCTCGGTCGCTGCCACCTGATTAAACGTGAAGCAGTGGATCGCTTCAACCCCCAATGGGGCCAGATCGTCCGACAGGGGCACAAGCAGGGCGTCTGGGTCGTAGCTCGAGCGCCCGAGTAGGCCACCGACTGCGGCCCGGTTCTTGCGGAGATAGCTCAGCGAGGTGCCGATCCCGAGGCGGACCCCCAACTTGATCAGACGGGTCCGGTCGACCACGCCCGGGAGCCCGAGGTGGACCGGCGTCGTGAATCCTTCGACCCTGATCCGGGTCAGCCAGGCCCGGATGGTCGATGGGTCGAAGCACATCTGGGTCGAGGCCCAGGCATCGACCCCGGCGGCGGCCAGGAGCCCGGCCTTCTCGTGGATCGCCCGGTCGAGGGCGGCGTCTGGGATGCTGGCATGTCCATCGGGGTAGGCCCCGAAGCCGACCGCAGCCAGCCCGTGGTCGTTGTCGAGCAGATCCCGGAGGAACGAGGCGGCGTCGGTGTAGGGGCCGGCCGGCGGGTCGGCATCGCCGCCGATGACGAAGGCCCGATCGATGCCCTCGGTCCGGAACCAGCCGGCGATCCGGGCCGCCTCCTGGGGGCCGCTGACCATCCGGGCCGCCAGATGGGGAATCACGGTGTGGCCGGCCGCCCGCAGCTGGTCGGTGAGCCGCATCGTCTCCGGAATGCCCTTCACCGGCGAGCAGGTCACCGAGACGATCGACCCCGGGGGCAGTTCGGCGATGGCGCCGTCCACCGACTTCATCGGCACCAGCTCGAAGTTCAGCCTTCGGATCATGTCCAGTCGGCGCTGGCCTCGCGGTTCCGGGGCGGCGGCGAATTGATCGGCGGACGTGGTCACTGCGCTCTCCGACTGGCACTCGATCGAAGCCCGCTCGCGCCGGGGTTCGACA
The DNA here is from genome assembly GCA_039029715.1 of Actinomycetota bacterium. Taxonomy (GTDB): domain Bacteria; phylum Actinomycetota; class Acidimicrobiia; order Acidimicrobiales; family SZUA-35; genus JAHELU01. The sequence goes on from JBCCFN010000314.1 coordinate 5,441, forward strand.
CCGTCATTGGTCTCGGGTAGCGTACACCTGTTCCGACATGCAGAACAATTCCATAATGCAGAACAGCCCGGATCGGCCGTGATCGGGGC
>JBCCFN010000315.1:0-5529 GCA_039029715.1 Actinomycetota bacterium
CCCCCGACGGGGCCGACCTGCCATACCCCCGGGGTGGGATGGGCGATCACATGACCGGACTGGCGGCCGCGGCCGGGGTCTCGGCCGCGCTGTTCAACCGGACCCGGACCGGCCGAGGTGAGCTGGTGGCCACCTCGCTGCTCCGGCTCGGCGCCTACATGCACGGGTGGGACCACAACGTGACCGCCCGGCTGGACCGGGAGACCGAGCCGGTCAGTCGGTCAGCCCCGCCAAATCCGCTGATCAACGGCTACCGCTGCGGCGACGGCCGTTGGGTGTGGTTGCTCGGGATGGAGGCCGATCGGCACTGGCCGGGCATGGTCGCGGCGTTCGAGAAGCCGGAGTGGGAGCACGATCCCCGGTTCGACACGGTCGAGCAGCGGATGGAGAACTCGGCGACCCTCGTCGCCGCCATGGACGAGGTGTTCGCCACCCGCACTCGGGCGGAATGGGCCGAGATTTTCGACCGCCACGACGTCTGGTGGGCCAAGGTCCAGACCACGATGGACCTCCGCAATGACGAGCAGGCCCGAGCGGCCGGCTGCTGGGTGGAGAGCCCACTGCCCGATGGCGGCACTGCGGAGATGGTTGCCACCCCCGTCGACTTCGGCATGATGCCGTGGGCGGTCCGGGAGCCGCCGCCGGAACTCGGTCAGCACACCGAGTTGATCCTGATCGAGCACGGGGTCGACTGGGACCGAATCGAGGAGCTGAAGGCGGCCGGCACCATCCCCTGACCGGCCGAGTCGGCGCCTAGCGCACGTTGGCGTCGTGTTGGTGGATGGTCCCGGAAAATGTCACAGGGCATCTGGATACTGGAAGCACCACCACCCGCCGATGCCACCCGGAGGCTCGTCCATGACACCCGCCGATCGCGGCCCTGCCGCCACCGATACCAACGATTTCATCGCGTCGACCCGATGCGGTGAATCCGCCGATTCCATCGGGCCAACCGATGGTGGGGCCGCCGGTGCGCACCGGTGGTCAAGCCTGGACGACCCGATCTCGCTCAACCAATTCTTCCCGTTCGTCTTGGCCGACTCGTTGGCCAAGCGGTCCGAGCTCCGCTCGATCCGCCGGACTCGTGGGGTCTACACCCCGGCGGTCGACTACTGGCGCCTGCTCCGGCTCCAGATCGTCGCCTACCACCAGTTCCGTCCCGGACCCGGGCTCGACGCGCTGTCGACCGCGGTCGAGCTCGCTCATCCGGATCGGCGGGAGCACTACGCAACCGCCGTCACCAACTATCGCCGGTTCCTCGGCCGGAAGCGGGTCCAGTGGCTTGGTACGCCCCGGCGGGCGGTGTGGCTTGCCGATGAGCTGAAGGTCCGGGTCAACCCGGAACTGCACGTCACCATCAACGAGGAGCCCCACGTGGTGAAGTTGTTCCTCAAGGCCGATCCTCGGTGGGCCCTGACCCAGCGGACCGCCAACCCGCTGGCCTATCTCCTCCACGCCTGCCACGGGCATCTCGGGCGGCCGCTGGTGGTCGACGTCCTGCGGGGGCGGGCGTTCGGGCTGACCCGGCAGAACGTCGACTATGACGCCCTGCTCCGGGCCCAGGCCGCAGCCTTCACCTCGCTGTGGGAGTCGGGGGCCGGCATCCCGGGCGGTGGTGACCCCGGTCCGGGCGCAGCCGAAGAGTCCCCCGGGGGCGGCGCGGTGGCCGCCTGAGCCAGGTTTGGCCACACCGGGCGGCATCCGCCACCCGGCCGTCGCCGCCCGAGACCGGCGGCGGTCGGAACCAGCACCCAGCACCCGCCCGGTGTGGCCATCTTCTTCCCTCATAGACCCTCGAAACCACCAAATCGATCGCTCGCACGCTCGCCCCGTCCGCCGGCTCGGGCCCGGGCACCATCGGGAGGACGCCGGTCCCGATGGTGCCCGCCGGGTCCCGATCGGCAACGATGGCCACGATGTGGCGGAACACTGCACGAGCGGGTGTCCTGACGGCGGCCGAGGCCGGCCGGATCCCCGATCTCCTCCTCAAGGCCGGGATCGCCCTGCGGCTGCGGTCGAAGGTGGCAACCGAGCGTCGGGGCGGGCCGGCGGCGGTTGCGGCCAGGAAGCGGGCCATGCTTGAGGCCCGGGCCGCCGGGCCGATCACCACCCACGTCGCGGACGCCAACCGGCAGCATTACGAGGTCCCGTCCGAGTTCTTCCTCCGGATCCTCGGCCCCCGGCTCCGCTACTCCTGCTGCTACTGGCCGGACGGCGTCGACGATCTGGCGTCTGCCGAGGAGGCCGCCCTGGCCCAGACCGTCGAGCGGGCCAGGATCATCGACGGGGATCGGGTGCTGGAGCTTGGGGCCGGATGGGGCTCGCTTTCGCTCTACCTGGCGGAGCGGTTCCCCCACTCCGAGGTCGTGACCGTGTCCAACTCCCGGACCCAGAAGGCCCACATCGACGCGCAGGCCGCCGAGCGCGGCCTGACAAACCTGACGGTCCGAACCGCGGACATCGGTGCATTCCAGCCGGAGGGGCGGTTCGATCGGGTGGTCTCGATCGAGATGTTCGAGCATGTTCGAAACCACCGGGAACTCCTGCGCCGTATCTCCGACTGGCTGCTCCCGGACGGGACGTGCTTCGTCCACGTGTTCAGCCACCACACGGTGGCCTGGCACTTCGACGCGGCCGAGGCCAACGACTGGATGGCCCGGGCGTTCTTCGCCGGCGGCACGATGCCCTCGGACGACCTGCTGCTCCACGAGCAGCGGGACCTCGCCGTTGTCGACCATTGGCACCTGAACGGCACCCACTACGCCCGGACGTTGCAGGCATGGCTCGACCGCCTGGACGCCGATCGCTCCGGCTGCCTTGCCGCCCTGGCCGCCGGTGACGATCCGACCGACCCCGAGCTCCAACTCAGTCGCTGGCGGCTGTTCCTGCTGGCCAGCATCGGGACCTGGGCCATGCGGGGCGGCAACGAGTTCGGCGTCTCCCACTACCTGTTCGCCAACCATCGCTGACCGGCGATCGCCGCCGGCACGATTGGCAGGCCTGACACTGGCGTCGACCGATCGGTCGTGCGAGCATCGGCGGATGGATTTCCTGGACGACTCGGTGGCCGCCATCGCGGCTCGCGTCAACGACGGTCAGCAATCGGCCCGGGAGGTGACCGAGCACGCCATCGCCCGGATCGAGGCCCTCAATCCCTCACTCAACGCCTTCGTCGCCTGGGACGGCGAGCGGGCCTTGGCCCAGGCCGAAGACATCGATCGTCTGGTCGCCGCCGGTGAGCCGGTCGGGCCGCTAGCCGGGGTCCCGGTCGGGGTCAAGGACCTGGAGGCGGTCGAGGGGTACGTGACCTCGTTCGGCTCGGCCCTGCACGTCGATGATCCAGCCGCCACCGAGGACTCGGTCCACGTGGCTCGGCTCCGAGCCGCAGGGGCGGTGGTGATTGGCAAGACCAACACCCCGGAGTACGGGCACAAGGGGGCGACGGACAACCTCCCGTTCGGCCAGACCGCCAACCCCTGGTCGCTCGACCATTCGCCCGGTGGCTCGTCCGGTGGGACGGCCGCTGCCGTGGCCGGGGGCATGGTCCCGCTCGGGACGGGATCCGATGGCGGTGGCTCCATCCGGATCCCCGCCTCGCTGTGCGGGCTGACCGGGCTGAAGACTGAGACCGGTCGGATCCCGATCACCGGCAAGAAGATGCCGGGCAGCGGGCTGTTGTCGACCAACGGCCCGATGGGCCGCACCGCCATGGACACCGCGGTGGCCCTCGACGCCGTGATCGGGCCGGACGGTCGCGACCCGCTGTCGCTGCCGGGCGGCGCCGGGTCGCTGGCCGAGGCGGTGGCGACGGCCGAGGTCCCGGACCGGGTGGTCTGGTGCCCGACGATGGGGTTCGCAAAGGTCGACGCCGAGGTGCTTGCGACCTGCACCGCTGCGGTCGAGGCCCTGGCGGCGGCCGGGACCGAGGTCATCGAGGTCGACGAGGTGTTCCCCGAGGACCCGATCGCCCCCTGGCTGATCCTGTGGGGCGTCGCCCGCTACAAGGCCCAGGGCCACCTGATGGGGTCTGACGACTGGGATCGGTTGAGCGAATCGATCCAGCCCCAGATCGAGTACGGGGCCCGGATGTCCGGCCTGGACCACGCGCTGGCCCATGACGCCTGTTACGAGCTGAACTGGCGGCTGGAGGACGTGTTCGGTCAGGCTCCGCTGATCCTGACCCCGACCAATGCCGGTCAGCCGCCCCGCCTCGGCCAGGACGGCCAGATCGACGGTGAGGCCGAGGTCGGGTGGGTTCGCTTCACCTACGGGATCAACCTGACCAGGAATCCGGCCGGGTCGGTCTGTGCCGGGTTCACCGCCGACGGTCTGCCGGTCGGACTGCAGATGATCGGACGGCACTTCGCCGAGGCCGAGGTGCTCGCCGCCATGGCCGCAACCGAGTCGGTGCTCGGTCTCGACCGGCGCCCGGTGGTTGCCGCCGGCTGACCATCGGACAAGCACTCGGCAGGCCCCCACGGCCGGCCCCCAGCCGGGGCCCCCGGCCGGGCGACCAACGGGGTCACCAACGGCTGGTGCGCTCAGCCGGTGACGGTCACGGTGACGCTGTCGTTCCGGGGTGCGGCGGAGGCCCCGAGGCTGCGGACCCAGACCCGGACCAGGTAGTCGCCGGGTGCCAACCTGTCCGCCGGCACCATGGTTTCCCACGCCAGCTGCTCGGTCCCGGCCTGGGCGTCGATCCGGACGGTGACCCACCCGGTCTGGAACGTCTGGTCGTCCGGGTTCCAGTAGCCGAGGCTCTCCAGGTTGCGGATCGAGACCACCACCTGGTCGACGCCCTCGGCCGAGGTCGCCGTGCCCTCGATCTGCAGGTCGCCGGTCACGTCTCCACCGTCTGCCGGCGAGAGGATGGATGCGGTCGGTGCGTCAGCGCCGGCCCCGGCCCCAACCACTTCGGCCGAGGAGAAGGCCGCCCGTGGCTCGGTGTCCGCCGGGTCCGCGGTCGGCGGGATCGAGCCGGTGACCTCCAACTCGGTCGGTCCCTGACGGTCGGTCGAGGCTGCGGCGCCGGCCGGCAGCGGTGCCGAGCCGAGCTCCGCTGCGCCCCGGTCGAGCTCCTGGGCCAACCCGACCGCCAGCAGGAGCATCAGGCTGCCGCCCGCGATCACCATGATCATCGCCCGAGCCGGCACCGGGACCCGGAACCCTCTGCCCGGCTCGTCCGCCTCGGGGGCCGGTTCGACGTCGATGGCGGCATCGACCTCGGAGGTGGCCTCGGCCGCCGGCTTCGGGGGGCCGGACGGCCCGGTTTCGGTGGCACCGGCCACGGCGGCACCGGCGAGGATGCGGTCGATCGTCGCCCGATCGAACGCCGGCAACTCGTCGGTCCGGTCATCTGGCTGGTCGTCCCGGTCCGTCACCTCAGCGACCTCTTGGGCCGCCGGGGCCTCGTTGCCCGGCGCCCGGTCACCGGTGGCGGCCGCTCCCGCCACCAGGGCATCGAGCGCATCGGCGTCCAGGTCGTCCGCGGTCGGGGTCAGCCCCGGGGTCAGCTTCCGCACCGCCCGC
>JBCCFN010000316.1:0-5516 GCA_039029715.1 Actinomycetota bacterium
GCGCATCTGACTGTTGAACAATCTTCGCGATCAGCGCGTCGTCCAGATCCGGCACATCGGTTAACTTACTCCAGGGCCACTGCAATGCTGGCGCAAACTGATTGAGGAACTGGGTCATTCCACCCGCACCCCCACCCAAACGATAGGTTTCAAATAGTCCCATCTGCGCCCATCGCAACCCAAATCCATGCGTAATGGCCTGATCGATCTGGGCTGTCGTGGCAACGTCATCCTTAATCAGCCATAACGCCTCCCGCCACACCGCCTCCAGCAGTCGGTCTGCGATGAAGGCGTCGATTTCGACCCGGACGTGGAGCGGGTGCATCCCCAGGCCGGTGTAGTAGCCCATCGCCCGGTCGATCACGGCCGGGTCGGTGGCTTCGCCGCCGACCACCTCGACCAGGGGGAGCAGATAGACCGGATTGAACGGGTGGCCGACGACCAGCCGCTCCGGCCTGGTCATCGTCCCCTGGAGCATCGACGGGCGCAGCCCGGAGGTCGACGATGCGATCACCGCATCGGCTGGCGCCGCGGCTTCGATGGCGGCCAGGACGGCGGCCTTGACCTCCGGGCGTTCCGGGACGGACTCCTGGACGAACGGGACGCCGGCCACCGCGGTTGCGACGTCCGCGGTCACGGTCAGGGCACCCCGTCGGTCGGTCGGCAGGCCGAGCTCGTCCCAGGCCGCCACCGCCCGGTCGACCACCCCGGCGATCAGGTCCGCAGCCCCGGGGGAGGGGTCGGCCGCGGTCACGTCGACCCCGGACAGGTGGAGCCTGGCCGCCCACGCCGCTCCGATCACGCCACAACCGACCACGGCGGCCCGGGTCGGTGGCCGTGACGCCGGCGCTGGCCGCTCGGGGCCGGCGCCGTTCCCGGCGTCAGCCATGGACGGTCAGCTGGAGGTTGTCCCGGACCTGGGCCGGGGTCAGCACGGTACGGTTCTGGGCCTCCAGGATGGTCACCGCCCGCTCGACCAGGTCACCGTTTGAGGCCAGGACCCCCCGGTCGAGGTAGAGGTTGTCCTCCAGGCCAACCCGGACGTTTCCCCCGGCCATGGCGGCCAGTGAGACGTACGGCAGCTGGTTCCGGCCGAGGGCGAAGGCCGAGAACGTCCAGCCGTCTGGCACGTTGTTCCGCATGGCCATGAACGTGTTGAGGTCATCGGGGGCACCCCACGGCACGCCCATGCACAGCTGGACCAGGACCGGCTCCGGGATGATGCCCCGAGCCACCAGGTGGCGGGCGTGGGCCAGGTGCCCGGTGTCGAACGCCTCGATCTCGATCCGGACCCCCAACTCCGCCATCAGGCCGGCCATCGCCTCCAACATCGCCGGGGTGTTTGTCATCACGTAGTCGCCCTCGCCGAAGTTCATCGACCCGCAGTCCAGGGTGCAGATCTCCGGCTTGACCTTGGCCAAATGGGCCACCCGCTCGGTGGCTCCGGCCATGTCGGTCCCGTCGCCAGACGGGGGGAGCGGGCGCTCGACCGAGCCGAGCACCAGATCGCCGCCCATCCCGGCGGTCAGGTTGAGTACCACGTCGGTGTCCGACGATCGGACCCGGTCCGCCACCTCGGCATAGAGGTCGACGTCCCGGGCCGGCAGACCGGTCCCGGGATCCCGGACGTGGATGTGGACAACGGCCGCCCCGGCTCGTGCCGCCTCGATGCAGGAGTCGGCGATCTCGGCCGGGGTCACCGGTACCTTGTCCGACTTGTGGGCGGTGTAGCCGGAGCCGGTCACCGCGCAGGTGATGAAGACCCCGTCATGGCGGGGGCGGTCGTCAGCGGTCGCCGCACCGGTTCCGGCATCGGTCACGGCGTGGTTGGTGGCATCGGTCATCGGTCGATCCTTGCGGCTCGGGCCCGGGCCGCTTGCCGGGCGTAGGAGTAGAGGTCGTCTCGATCCAGGTAGCAGCCCCGGAGGTGGCGGTGGCCGGCCGACTCGTAGCCGTCCCGGCCGTGCAGGATCCGCCGGTTGTCGAACCCGACCACGTCGCCGGGCCGGAACGGGAACCGGAGCTGGAACCGGTCCTCGGCCGCCACCGAACTGAAGCAGCGGAGGGCGGCATAGGCCCGGGGCACGTCCCGGGCCGGCATGTCTGGGAACCCCCGGACCGGGTGGAAGGCCCGAAGGGTCAGGGCACCGCCGGTGTCGTCGATGATGGGGCCGGACCAGCGGTGGTCGACGGTCGGCCCCCGATTGAAGAACACCCACCGAAGCGTCGACAGCGACTCATGGTGCTCCGGGTGATGCCGGGCCAGGTGGTCGACGACCGCCATCCCGTCGGCCATCGTCGAGTAGCCACCCTCGACCGTGTTGGCCACACAGTGGAGGAACTGGTACCCGGGCGGGACCTCCCTGGTCGGCAGGTCGGTGTGGGGGGCCAGCCGGTGGGTGGTGTTGGCGGTGCTGTCGGGATCGGGGTCGGCCCGGACGTCCCAGATCACCCCGAAGTTGGTGTCCCGCATCGGCCCGATCAGGCTGGCGATCTCGCCGACCGTGTCCGGGTCGGTGCCGACGCCGCTCAGCCTGGCCAACCCGTACCGGGTCAGGTCATGGACCCAGTCGGCGACCACGTCCGGCCTGGTGGCCGGGTCGGAGGCGTCATGGGTCGGCGGCGTCCCGCCGAGATCGTCCGCCAACCACGGGGTCGGGCGGGGCAGCCACGCCCCGGCGGTGTGGGATCCTTCCGCCACGTGACGGAGCCAGCCCGGGTGATGGGTGGTGGTTGATCCGTCGAGCCAGCGGACCGCCAGGGCGCCGTCGGCCCGGATCTCGACCGCGGCGGCTGCGACCCGGTCCGGGTCGAGGTCCGCCGGGTCGAGGATGCACTCCCGGGTCCTGGCATCGATGGACGGGCCGACCGCGTTCTCCCTGAGCCACAGGTCGAAGGCCTCGAGCTCGGTCCCGTCGGCCCACCGACAGATCACGAACCGGTCGGTCAGCGTCACCTCGGCCAGGCCGTCCCACCGGTACTGGTAGGAGTCCGGCGCCGTCACCTCGGCGGCGCCGCCAGACCCCGTTTCGGGCATCGTCATCCTGCTCATCCGGCACACCCCCTGGTCGCTCGGCCGTCGAAAGTTTCCAGAGCGTACCGGGTCGGCGCCGGTCAGTCACCAGCGGTGTGGAGGGCGACCTCGACCGGGTCGAGCTGTTGGTTTCCGAGGATCATGTCCGCCGCCCGCTCGGCGATCATCATCACCGGGGCGTAGATGTTGCCGTTCGTGATGTACGGCATGACCGAGGCGTCGACGACCCGGAGTCCGTCGAGTCCGTGGACCCGGAGACTGTCCGGATCGACGACCGCATCCGGGCCGGTTCCCATCGCCGCAGTGCACGACGGATGGAGCGCGGTCTCGGCGTCGGCTGCCACCCAGGCCAGGATCTCCTCGTCGGTCGCCACGTCCGGGCCCGGCGAGATCTCGCCACCGTTGTAGCGGTCGAACGCCGGCTGGCTCAGCAGGGTCCGTGCGGTCCGGATCGCCTCGACCCATTCCCGGCGGTCGGTCTCGGTCGACAGGTAGTTGAACCGGAGGGCCGGGTGCTCGGTCGGATCCTGCGACCGGATCTTCACCGTGCCCCGGGAGTCGGAGAACATCGGGCCGACGTGGAGCTGATAGCCGTGACCCTCGACCGGTTGGGTGCCGTCGTAGCGGATGGCGATCGGCAGGAAGTGGAACATCAGGTTCGGCCGGTCGACCCGATCGTTGCTCCGAACGAAGCCGCCGGCCTCGAAGTGGCTGGTTGCGGCCGGGCCCCGGCGGAACAGCCACTGGAGCCCGATGAACGGCATCCGCCAGGTCGCGGTGTAGGGGTTCATCGACACCGGTTCCTGGCAGGCCTGCTGGACGTAGACCTCAAGGTGGTCCTGGAGGTTGCGGCCGACGCCCGGCAGATCGGCAACCATGCCGACCCCGAGCGGCTCCAGGTGGGCCGGATCGCCGACGCCGGACAGCTGCAGGAGCTGCGGGCTGTTGATCGCCCCGCCGCAGAGGATGATCTCGGTCCCGGTGGCCCGCCGGGCCCGCCCGCCGGGGCGGCGGTAGTCGACCCCGGTGGCCCGGGTCCCGTCGAACCGGATCCCGGTGACCAGGGCCCGGGTCACGACGTCGAGGTTCTGGCGGCGACGGACCGGCCACAGGTAGGTTCGGGACGCGCTCATCCGGCGGCCACGGTGGCGGTTGCCGTCGAAGGCGGCGAACCCCTCCTGGCGGTGCCCGTTGACGTCGTCGGTCAGCGGGTAGCCGGCCTGCTGCACCGCCTCGAAGAAGGCCTCGAACAGCGGGGAAGCGGCCGGGCCCCGCTCCATGATGAGCGGGCCGTCGTCGCCCCGGTAGTCGTCCCCGCCGGCCAGGCAGTGCTCCATCCGTTTGAAGTAGGGGAGGCAGTGGGCGTAGTCCCAGGCCGCCATCCCGTCATCGGCGGCCCATCGCTCGTAGTCGAGCGGGTTGCCCCGCTGGAAGATCATGCCGTTGATCGAACTCGAGCCGCCGAGGACCTTGCCCCGAGCGTGGGCGACCCGTCGACCGCCGAGTTCCGGCTCCGGCTCCGACCGGTACCGCCAGTCGTACAACCGGTTGCCGTTTGGGAACGCCAGCGCCCCCGGCATGTGGATGAGCACGTCCCATCGCCGGTCAGGCCGCCCGGCCTCCAACAGCAGGACCTTGTTCGACGGGTCCTCGCTGAGGCGGTTGGCAAGCGCACAGCCGGCCGATCCGCCGCCGACGATCACGAAGTCGTACATGTCCCGGCTGCCCGTCAGCTCGAGGACAGGTTTCGGAGGCGGCTGATCCCGGCGTTGTCCGGGAACGACAGCACCCGCCACAGCTCGGGGAAATGGTCTGTCGGCTCCATCATGGTCCCAACCATACGGTGGACCGTGTTCCACGGGGCGGTCACCGCCTCGCCCTGCTCGGTGACCAGGCCGATGTAGTCGGTCCGGGGGAGCAGGCTCGGTACGCCCTCGGTCCAGGTGGTGTAGGACGAGACCAGCCCGTCAGCCCCCTCGGCCAGGAGGTAGCGGGGGATGTACAGGTCTTCGCCGATCAACTGCTGGAGCGACTGGTGGAGGCTCCGGTGGTTGAGCTCGTTTGCCAGGCAGGTCAGCCGCCGCCACGGGGCGTAGGCCGGGTGGCTCGGTGGCAGCACCAGGGGCCGCCAGTCGCGGTCCCGTCCGACCAGCGGTTGGAAGCTGATAGGCGACGGTGCGTCGATGTCCTCCAGCGCCAGCTCGCAGGCGGTCCGGATCCCGTCGACGTCATCGACCGCGGCCACCACCAGGTGGTTGCGGTTCGGATGGATGACCACCAGCTCGCCGGCCAGTCCGGTCTCGTCGAGGAAGCCGGGGATGAGCATCCGGGCGCCGTCGTAGTCATCTCCGCTGCGGGAGATCCAGACCCGGTTGTCGATGGCCTGCCAGCCGCCGTTCGGTTGGTCCGCCAGATTGTCGATCGCTACCGGGAGCAGATCACCGAAGCGGGCGCCCCAGTGGTCGAGCTGCTGCTGGTTGAC
>JBCCFN010000317.1:0-5498 GCA_039029715.1 Actinomycetota bacterium
AACCAGCTTCGGGCCGACCCGGGTCTACCGCTGGCCCGGTGGTGGACCGCCGGTGGTCTTCCTCCACGGCATGGGTGACACCTCGATCCGGTGGATCCCCTATGCCGAGCAGCTCGGCGACCATGACGTCTACGCGGTCGACATCATGGGTGATGTCGGGGCAAGCCGGCAGACCGTCGGGTTCACCTCGGCCGCCGACTACCCGGACTGGCTCGACCAGACCATCCGCGGGCTCGGCGTCACCAGGCCGACCATCGTCGGCGAGTCGCTCGGCGGCTACCTCGCACTCGCCCACGCCGTGACCGCCACCGGCGCCGACCGGCCGGCGGCGACGGTTGCCTTCGACCCGGTCGGCGTGGTCAAGCTCCGACTGGCCCGGTTCATGGCCATGGGCGCCTGGGGGCTGGTCGGCACGATGAGTCCCGGCCCGGTCAGACGGGCGATCGGACGCCGCCTCCACCAGCCCCTGCTCCTGGACAAGGACGGGCTCCGGCTCTACGTCGCCGGGCAACGCGGTCACCCGCCGAAGCTGCCACCCCTCCCGGTCTTCACCGACGAGGAGCTCGCCACCATCACCACACCGGTCCGGGTCCTGGCCGGCGCCCGGAGCACCGTGTTCGACGTCGAACGGCTCGTTAAACGGGTCGAGACCACCATTCCCGGAGGCCAGGCCCGCCTGCTTCAAGACGCCGGCCACGGTTTCACCCTGACCCACTTCGACGACTGCCTGGCCACCATCCGATCATCCCTGCAACTGACCATCCCCGACCGCTGACCCTGCCGGCGGGCAACAGGCCTCACAACCGGAGGCCCCGGTGCCGATGGGTACCCATGGCTCCGTCCGACTCTTCGCGACGCCGACAGGCGCGATTGGACATCGTCCAGCTGATGCTGGACGCCCAGACCGACTCCGAGGAGGTGGACGGTGCCATCGACGACGCGTTGGAGGAAGCCCGGGACTGGCCCGAGGTCCGGGTCCCGCTGCTCTACGCCCGGGCGGTGCGGGCCATCTACACCAGGGGCGAAGTGGCCGCTGCCGTCGACCGGGTCGAAGAGGAGGCGATCCGGGAAGGGATGAGCGCAATGCGGGCCGCCGCCATCCTGCTCCGAATCCACGAGCTGACAGATGTCGGCCTCGGGGCCACGTCATTCGAGGACCTGGCCGAGGTCCGGGTCCTGCTCGAGGACGAGTCCCAGCCGGTGAGGGACCGCCTGAGCGGCCTGGTCTCACTGGCCGGAACCCACTCCCGGTTGCGGCTGTTCTCCCATGAGGACGAAGCTCTGGCCGAAGCGCTCCGGGTGATGAAGGGCATGGAGTATCCCGACGAGGGCCGGGCGGTCTGCCTCTGCAATCAGGCGCTGTCCAAGTTCTGGCAGGTGCTCGACGCATTCGAGGCCGAGCGCCACGAGATCGCCGGGCTGGCGATGGAGTTCACCGATTCGCTGATCGAATCGATCCGATGGGATGTCATCCCGGACGTGTGGCAGGTGTTGCTCCTGGCCAAGCAGGCGATCGCCCACGCCGTGTTGGACGACGAGCCGCTCAGTCCGGAGGTCGCCGCCGGTTTCTCACTGGATGGTGAGCCGTTCGCCGAGGCTCGGGTCTTCCTCCAGCTGGTGACCCCGATCTCCTCGTGGACCTCGGAGCCGGATCTCACCGCCGTGACCCAGCCGCGGGCGACGATCGCCCAACTCCTGTTGGCCCGGGCCCGGGACCGGGCCGGACAGACCGGGCCGGCCGGCGATGCGTACCGGACCTACGGCCGCCTCCTGGCCGAGGAGTCCTGGAAGAACCGGGAGGCGGCAAGCGCCGCCCTGTCCAGCCGGATCGAAGCCAGGCGGCTCCGAGACGAGCATGCGAGCCTGCGGGCAGAGGCCATGACGGACGAGCTGACCGGGATCCGCAACCGCCGCGGCCTCGCCCTGGCCGTCGAACAGATGCAGGGCCGTCCGGCAACGGTCCTGACCATCGATCTGGACCGCTTCAAACGAGTCAACGATCGATTCGGACATCAGGTCGGCGACATCGTGCTCCAGAAGGTGGCCGATGCGGTCAGCGATGCCGTTCGCTCGGAGCTGGGCACCGACGGCCTAGGACCGGAGGACGCCGCCGAGGGCGCCGCCGTCGGCCGGCTCGGCGGGGACGAGTTCTTCGTCCTGATCCCTGGCGACGATCGGGATCGAGGGGACCAGCTGGCGAACCTCATCCATGCACAGCTGGCCCTGGTCGACTGGTCGGCCATCATCGGCGAGTGGGAGCAGCGAGCAACCATCGGGGTCGCCTGCGGCCCCTGCAACGATGCGCTCATCGGCTTGGCCGACCGGGAGATGTACGACCGCAAGCCCCGCCGCGTCTCCCGCTGACCTCTGCGACACCGACGGCACCGCCATAGCGGCCATGGCGGCCGCAGGAGGCGGACCGGTATCCTGTCCCGATGATCAGCGATCCGCGGTCGCCGGCCTCCTCGGTCCTGGTCTGTCGAGGCTGCTGCTGCGGTAGTTCGACGAAGCATCCCGAGGTCGATCATGCCGGTCAGGTCGATCGGCTGCGGGCCGCCGCAGGATCGGTCGGCGCACGCTTCCACGTCGTCGACTGTCTCGGCCCGTGCGAGCGGTCGAATGTCGTGGTGGTCAGACACGGCGACCGGCGTCACTGGCTCGGCGGCATCCTCGGCGACGAGGTGGAGGATCTCGCCCGCTGGCTCGGCGACATGGGGGATCAGCCGCCGGTTCCGCTCCGGGCCCACGTCTTCGACGGGCTGACCGGCCGGGCCAAGCAGCGCCTGATCCCGGCCCGGGGGCCGGACCTGGCAGCGCTGTGCGCCGAGCTGTGCACCGCTGGGACCTGGACCATGGGGGTGCCGGGCGCGATCGCCGAGTTCGACTCGTCGGCCGAGACCGCGGACGTCCGGGTGGCGGAGACCGTCGAGGGGACGATCGTGACGGCCACCACCTCGACCGGGGCGATGCGGGTCTGCATCGACGGGGCGACTCGGGCCTTCGGCTTCGGGACCGATGCGGCGGCCGAGGAACCGAGGACCACGGTGCTGGTCCGAACCGGGGACGGGCTGACGCCTCGGCGGGGCCTGACCGAGGTCGGCCGCGATCCCGACCCGATCGTCGAGGATGACCGGGGGGCGGTGCTGTTCGACCTCGGGCTCGACCGGGCGGCGACCCGGTTCATGGTTCGCGTCGCCGACGGGCCGCTGGTGGCGTTGCTCCGGCGGGCCCGGGGAACACCGATCGAGGGCCTGGAGACTGCGATCTGGCAGGCGATGGTCGAGGCGTCGCCGACTCGGGTGGTCGAGACCGTCATCGGTCGGGTCGAGGTGAGCGCCCCGATTCCCCCACCGCAGGGCCGGTCCCCGGTCGGGTCCCACACCCATCTGTTGCCGGACATCCTCGATCTCGGACTCGACCTACCGGCCGGGTTGACGGTCCCGTCCGGCTGGCGGATCGGCCCGATCCACTACGCAGACCACGCCGACGACCACGACGTCTGAGCCGAGACCGACCTGAACATTCGCGTTCGACCGAGGTCGCCGAGAGCCTGTGGGAGACGACGACCGACCCCGCCGGATAAGAGGCGCCGGCCTGTCCAAGGCCGACGGACCATCGGTACGATAGTGGTTCTCATTTTCAGCAAGGAAGGTGGACTCGATGGTGCTCCCCGGTTTGGGCCCGCGGCGCGACCCGCAAGTGGCTGCGCAGGTCAGGGCCTGGGTCCTGGCCGAGATCGGTGAGGAGTCGGCAACGGTTCTCGTGACCGAGTTGACCTGCACCGAGCCGGGCTGTCCGCCCATCGAGACCGTCATCGGGCTCCTCGGCACCGACGGGCAAACCCAGTACAAGATCCACAAGCCGCTGGCCGAGGTCAGCCAAGCCGACGTTCTGGAAGCCCTCCGGTCCGCCTGAGCGACCGCTGCACTGCTGACTGATGCAAGGCAACCGACCGACGACCTCAGGCGACGGCGAGAACCCCCGGGTCCTGATCTGTCGAGGCTGCTGCTGCGGTTCGGATCGCAAGCACCCGGACCTCGACCACGACCGGCAGGTGGCAGCGATCTCGGCGGTAGCCCACACCCGGGTCGTGGACTGCGTCGACGAGTGCAGTTACTCCAATCTCGTGATCGTCCGTCCCGAGCCAGGGCAGTCGATCTGGCTCGGGAGGCTCAACAGCCCGCTGCTGACCGAAGAGCTGTGCGAGTGGCTCGATGCCGGCGCGCCGCAGCCGCTTCCACCAGTCCTCGAGGTGTTCTCCTTCGAACCGAGCAGCCGCTCGGCCGGCAGCCGGGCCGCTACAGGCTGACCCGGACGAGACCACCGTCTGCTCGACCGATGAGCAGACTGTCGTCGCCGATCCAGCCCACGCGGCTGATCGGCGTGTCGACGTCCATTGCGGTCACCGGCGACAGGGTCTGACCGGCCCGCCGCGGCGCATCCCACACGATCGTGCGGCCATCTCCCCCGCCGGTTGCGAGGCGCTCACCAGACGGGGCCCAGGTGACCGCCTCGATGTGGTTCTCGTGCCCGGAGGCCGATGCCGGGGTGGTCCCGGCCGGGCCTCGACCGCCGAAGTCCCACAGTGTCAGGTCTCCGAGACAGGCGACGGCGAGCCAGCGGCTGTCGTGACGGAAGGCGAGCCGCTCGATCTTGGACGGGTAGCCCGACATGGCGAGGTCGTCAGCGCTCCAGAGTTTCCAGATCTGGACCGTTGCGTCCTGGGCGCCGGCGCAGGCCCACTTCCCATCGGGGGACATGGCCAACGCAAGCAGCGAACCCTGCCAGTCGAACCGGCGACGACGACCGGCCCGTTTGCCGACGACATCGTGCCAACCAACACCGTTGTAGGCCGCGACACCGACCCGGGAGCCGTCAACGGACCAGGCAACGGCGGTCACCGTCGAGCGTTGGTCGTCGAAGTCATGGAGCGTTGCGCCCTCGGCATCGGTGACGAGCAGGCGTCGCCCCGCACCGATGGCGAGCATCGGCACCGTCGGCGACCAGGCCAGCCCGGTCACCCAATCAGACACCTCGATCACGCACTGCTGGGTCCCACGGCGGTCATAGACCCGGACCTGGCCGTCCTGACCCCCGACCGCCACCAGCTGACCATCGGCCGACCACGATGCGCACAGCACACCCCAGTCGTGACGCTCCAGCGGGATGGTCGAGCCGTCCTCGGTGGCCACCAGCATCGCATCGCCACCCAACGACCCGACGATGACCTGTTCCCGGTCCGGGTGGACCTCGACGACCTGGACGTAGTCGTCCAGGTCGAGCCGCCATCGCTTCGTCGGCATGGTGCTGGTGCCGGTCATACCAGACAGGAGCGGAAGCTGGCCTCCAGCGACTCTCGGTCCAAGTTGCGGCCGATGAACACCAGCCGATTGCGCCGTTCGCCTTCGGCCCAGGTCCCCTGCGGCTGACCATCGAGCAGCATGTGCACACCCTGGAACACGTACCGCTCATCCCAGCCGTCGATCGAGAGGATGCCC
>JBCCFN010000318.1:0-5485 GCA_039029715.1 Actinomycetota bacterium
CGGCTCAGCCCGGCGCCCAACCCACCCGCAAACCCACCCAAACCGCCTAACAGCGACAACCCATGGCTGAGCCCGGCGCCCAACCCACGGGCCCACCGGCCCAAACCGCCTAACAGCGACAACCCATGGCACAGCCCGGCGCCACGATGCTGACCGCCGCTCGGCCGGCGCTGTCACAGCGGCTACCTACCGTGGGGGCATGCGGGATGAGCTGGATGATGGATGGACGGATCGAACGGAACTACCTCGGATGTACGGCCGGGCACTCCGGTTCGTACTGGTGGACATGATCCGCCGGCACGGGACGATCTCGGTGGCCCAGCTGGTCACAGAACTCCACACGGTCGGGTACCCGGTCCGGGGTCGGACGTCGAAGGTCGTCTCGGACGCCCTCCGGTGGGAAGTCGCCCGCGGCCGAGTCGTTCGGGTCCGTCGCGGGATCTATCGCTTCGGCTCGGCGCCGGCAACCACCGCTCGCAGAATCAAGCTCTTCGCCACCCGCTGTCGCACCTGGATTGTCGCTCTAATGCGACGCGAACCATTGCCACCAACACCCCCGGATCGCCGTCGGGACCCGGCCCAGGGCCTCGACCTGCCCTGGTTCCCCCCGTGGTTCAACACCGCCTGGCTCTGGACTATGTGAGTCCGGTCACCAACGGGACGAGGGCGTCGAGCGAACCGATGACATGGGTCGGGCGGGGCTGCAGCGCGGCCCGATCGCCGGCCCGGCCGTCCGGGTCGTAGAGGCAGGTTGCGATCCCGGCGTTGTGACCGCCCTGGATGTCGGAGGTCAAGCTGTCGCCGACCATCACGGTCGACGAGCGGTCGGTGACCTCGAGCGCGTCCAACACCAGGTCGAAGATCTCCGGCGCCGGCTTCGCCACCCCGACCCCGGCCGAGATGATGACCGATCGGAAGAACCGGCCGAGGCCGAGCCGCTCGATTCGAGCCTCCTGGACCTCGACCAAGCCGTTGGTCACCAGCCCGAGCGTTGTCACATCGGCCAGGCCCTCCAGTGCGGCCAGCGCGCCGGGATAGAGCTCGCCGTTGGCCCCCAGCCCGGTAGCGAAGGTGTCGGCCATGGCCTCGGGGTCGGCGTCTGCCAGGCCGAGATCGGCGGTGAACAGCTCGAACCGGCGGGTCCGGACCTCGACGGGCGTCACGCCTCCCCGCTCGACCTCGGCCCACAGTCCCCGGTTGATCGTTCGGTACCGATCGAACACCTCCTCGGTCGGGGTGAGACCAACCGACCTGGCGGTCGCTGCGAACGCCGCCGCTTCGGAACCATCGGAATCGAGCAGGGTGTGATCGAGGTCGAGGAGTACGGTCCGGTAGCGCACCGTCGGAGCGTACCGGCCACCGTCTGGCGCCGAGCCCGGCCAGGGGCCACAGTTGAGGGCCGAACCGCAGCGCAACGACGACAGGGGGCAGGGATGGACCGGAAGCTGGAAGGCAAGACCGCATTGGTGACGGGCGGCTCGGCCGGCATCGGCAAGGGTATCGCCCGATGCTTCCTCGAGGCCGGGGCCAACGTGATGATCACGTCCCGCAAGGCCGAGAAGTGCGAGGCCGCTGCCGAGGAACTTGCCGATCTGCCCGGCCAGGTCGACTGGCGGGTCAGCCACGTCGGCGACCCGGAGCAGGGAGCCCAGGTGATGGACGCCACGATCGAGCGGTTCGGGTCGCTCGACATCCTGGTCAACAACGCCGCCACCAATCCCCATGCCGGCCGGACGATCGACGTCGAGGCCTCGAAGCTCGACAAGACCTACGAGGTCAACGTTCGGGGCCCGCTGCTGTGGACCCAGATCGCCTGGCGGCGGTGGATGGAGGCCAACGGCGGGTGCGTGATCAACATCGCCTCGGTCGGCGGCTACAAGACCAGCCGCGACATCGGCGTCTACTGCATGTTCAAGGGGACCCTGATCCACATGACCAAGCAGCTCGGGGCCGAGCTCGGGCCGAATGTGCGGGTCAATTGCATCGCGCCTGGCCTGATCCGGACCGACTTCGCCCGGGCGCTGTGGGAGGGCGAGAAGGGTGGCGAGGTTGCGGCCGCCATGCCGACCAAGCGGCTCGGGGAGCCGGAGGACATCGGCAAGGCGGCGGTCTTCCTGGCCGCGGACGCCCCGTGGATGACCGGCCAGACCATGGTGGTCGACGGTGGGGAGATCGTCCGGGTCGACGACATGGAGTAGGCGGCCGCCGGCACGGCCACCCGAGCCGCTCAGCCAGTGATCGCCTTGGTGTCGAGGTACTCCTCCAGCCCGAGCGCACCGTTCTCTCTGCCGTTGCCAGACTGCTTGACCCCGCCGAACGGCACGTCGTAGTCGTAGGCGGCACCGTTGATCGAGACGTTGCCGGCCTGGAGCCGACGGGCCACCCTGGCCGCCCGCTCGGGATCGCCGGTCTGGACGAACGCTCCCAGGCCATACGTGCTGTCATTGGCAATCCGAATCGCCTCTTCCTCGTCATCGAAGGCGAGGATGGCCAGCACCGGGCCGAAGACCTCCTCCCTGGCGATCCGCTGGTCGTTCGTGACGTCCGCGAACACGGTCGGTCGGATGTAGAAGCCTCGGTCCAGACCCTCCGGTCGTCCCGGCCCACCGGCAACGAGGCGGTTGTCCTCGCCAACACCGACCTCGATCAGCTCCTGGATCCGGTCGAACTGGCGGCGATTGACCACCGGGCCGAGGTGGTCGCCCTCGACCGTCGGGTCGCCGACCTCGGTCGCCTCGGCCACCGCCGCGGCCCGGTCGACGACCTCGTCATAGACCGACCGCTCGACCAGGAGCCGGGTCGGCGCATCGCAACTCTGCCCGCTGTTCGAGAAGCAGTTCTCGACGCTGTAGCGGACGGCGGAGTCCAGGTCGGCATCTGCGAACAGCAGGTTCGGTGACTTGCCGCCAAGCTCCAGCGTGACCCGCTTGACCGTCTCGGCCGCAGCCCGACTGACGGCGATACCGGCCCGGGTCGATCCGGTGAACGACACCAGGTCGACGTCGGGGTGGGCCGACAGGGCGGACCCGACCACCGGCCCCTCACCGTGGATCAGGTTGAACACCCCGGGCGGGCAGCCGGCTTCGTGGAGAACCTCCGCGAACAGGTCGGCCGACAGCGGCGACTCCTCGCTTGGCTTGAGGACCATGGTGCAGCCTGCGGCCAGCGCCGGCGCGACCTTGACCACCACCTGGTTGACCGGCCAGTTCCACGGGGTGATCAGTCCGCAGACCCCGATCGGCTGGTCGACCAGCGTGCTGCCGCCCCGGTCGCTCGGCCGCTCGAACACGTGGGCCCGAAGCGCGTCGAGCGTGGCCTGGAGGTGCCCGTCACCGCACGGCGCCTGGACCTCCCGGGAGAACGTGATCGGCACCCCCATCTCGGTGGTCATCAGCTTGGCAAACTCGTCCGAGCGGGCCCGGTACCCCTCGATGATCCGGACCAGCAGGTCGGCCCGCTCGTCCACCGAGGTCTGGCTCCACCCGTCGAATGCCGCCCGTGCGGCGGCCACCGCCCGGTCGACATCGGCGGCCGTACCGAGCGGCAGGGTGGCCACGACCTGCTCGGTCGCCGGGTCGACCACCGGATACGGGTGATGCTCGCTCGGCTCGGCCCATGCACCGTCGATGTAGAAGCCCTTGGTCGGGGTGGTCACCGCTCGTCCTCCTCGCTCCGGTCGGCCCGGCGGCCGACGCCTTCGATGGTACGGGCGGGGACCGGGCTGCGACGATCGTGGCTGGTAGGTTTCGGAATCGGCGATCAGGAGGAGTTACGTGCGAGTTGGATTCATCGGTCTCGGCAACGTGGGACAGAAGCTGGCCGGCAGCCTGTTGCGCAACGGCATCGACCTGACGGTCCGGGACCTGGACCGTGAAGCGGCGCAGCCCCTGCTCGACCGCGGGGCGGCCTGGGCCGACTCCCCGGCCGAGCTGACCGACCGGGTCGACCTGGTCATCACCTGCCTGCCGAGCCCGACGATCAGCGCCGCCGTGCTCGAGGGTCCCGATGGCATCCTCACCGCACTCCGGCCGGGCCAGCTGTGGGCCGAGATGAGCACGACCGACGAGGCCGAGGTCCGCCGGCTGGGGGCCAAGGTGATCGAGGCCGGCGGCGAACCGATCGACTGTCCGGTGTCGGGCGGCTGTCACCGGGCCGCAACCGGCAACATCGCCATCTTCGCCGGTTGCGAACGGTCGACCTTCGAGCGGGCACTGCCGATCCTGACCACGATGGGCCGGCGGATCCTCCACACCGGAGAACTGGGCTCCGCCTCGGTGCTCAAGGTGCTCACCAACTATCTGGCGACCGCCAACCTGGTCACCCTGGCCGAGGCGCTGACGGTGGCCAAGGTGTCCGGCATGGACCTGGGAACCACCTACGAGGCGATCCGGATCTCGTCCGGCAACTCCTTCGTCCACGAGACCGAGAGCCAGGTCATCCTCAACGGCAGCCGGGACATCAACTTCACGATGGACCTGGTGTCGAAGGACGTCGGCATCTTCCACTCGATCGCCGAGCGGCACGGCATCGACCTGGAGATCGCCCCGATGCTGGTCGACATCTTCGCCGACGGCGAAGCGCGGTACGGCAGCCGGGAGTTCTCGCCGAACATCATCCGCCGGCTGGAGGACCAGGCCGGGGTCCGGGTCCTGGCCGACGGGTTCCCGGCCGAGATGGTCGACGACGAGCCGGAGGAGCCAGGCTACGAGGTCCGCCGAGCACCGGTGTCCTGACCCCCAGCCGCAGCGTCCAACAAATTCTCAACATGAGACCTTCATGATGGTCATCCTGAGGTGCTGCGGGGTGGCTGAACCTTGGAGGAAACACCATGACCTTGCAGGCCGTCATCATCGACGGGGAGACCATCGCCGCCGGCGCTGAGTTCCGCCCTCTGCCGAACCTGGACGTGAGCGCCCACGACCGGCTGCACCTGCACGTCTCCGCCGGCACCAGTTCGGTTGCCGACATCAGCGTCCGGGTGCTGTTCGGCACGCCGCACGGCTCGAAGATCCTGTTGGCAGACAGCACCGTCTGGTTCGAGGACAGCCGGTCGGAGCGGGAGTTCTCGTACACGACGCCGGCGACCTACAACGGGACCGGGTTCGTGATGAGCGTGCCGGTCGTCGCCCCGATGCTCTACGACGTGATCATCAACAATCGCCGGGGCAAGGACGACGTCGAGCTCTACGTCACCCTGCTGGCCCAGGAGATCTAGCGCTCGACCGCCCGGAAGACGACGATGAGGTGATCGAAACGATGCTCGACTCACCCATCGGCGGCTTCCTCGGGGCCGTCTTCCTGCTGGCGGTGCCGGTGACGCTGCTACTCAGCGTTGCGGTCCGGCGCCTCTACCGCCGAGCGGTGACCAGGCTGATGTTCCGGCCCCATCAACCGACCGGGCCGTGGGCTGCGGGGGCGGGGCCCGGCCCCGCGCGGAGCGAACACGGGGGCGCCCCCCCCCCCGAACCCGGGACGCCCCGCCCCC
>JBCCFN010000319.1:0-5466 GCA_039029715.1 Actinomycetota bacterium
GAACGCCGCCCCCCAGACCGCATTGGCCTCGTTGAGGCGGGAGTGGATCGGCGAGGTCCGGAGCGGCCGACCGGCCGGTAGCTCCTCGTTCGGGTAGGCGATGCGGAACCGACGGCCGTAGTTCTCCCTGACCTTGGCATCGGTGTAGACCGGGCCGGCCCAGGGCCCGAACCGGGAGACGTCCATGCCCCAGATGTCGTGGCCGGGGTCGCCGTCGGTCATCCAGTTGGCGAGCGTCATCCCGACCCCGCCGCCCTGGCTGAGCCCGGCCATGACCCCGGCGGCGATCCAGTGTCCCGGCTGGTCCCGGATCGGGCCGACCAGCGGGTTGCCGTCCGGGGTGAAGGTGAAGGGGCCATTGATGATCTGGCGGATCCCGAGCTCGTTGAAGATCGGGAAGTGGGAGAACCCGACCGCCAGCGACTCGGCGATCCGGTCGACGTCCGGCTCGAGCAGTTCCGAGCCGAAGTTCCAGGGCGTCTCCCGTGGCGACCACGGGACGCCTCGACGCTCATAGGTGCCGAGCAGCAGCCCGTCGCCCTCCTGGCGGAGGTAGATCTCGCCCCCGAAGTCGACGGCGTGGACCCCCTTGACCCCGGTCCGTTCGTTCCACTCCTTGATCCCCGGTACCGCCTCGGTCAGCAGGTACATGTGCTCCATGGCCAGGATCGGCAGCTCCAGCCCACACATCCGGCCGACCTCACGTGCCCACAGACCTCCGGCGTTGACGAAGTGCTCGCAAGTGATCGTGCCCGCCTCGCCGCAGTCGATGTCCCACAGCCCGTCCCGGCGCCGGCGAATGGCTTGGGCCCAGGTGTTCCGCTCCACCTCGGCGCCGGCCAGCCGGGCCGCCTTTGCGTAGGCGTAGGTGACGCCTGAGGGGTCGACATGGCCTTCGAGCGGGTCGTACATCGCCCCGACGAAATGCTGCTCGTCGAGGTACGGCATCAGCTCCTTGGCCTCGGCCACCGAGATCATCTGGGTGTCGAGGCCGAGGTACCGGCCGCGGGCATCGGCGTTGCGGAGCCAGTCCATCCGCTCCTCGGTGTCGGCCAGCTGGACCCCGCCGGTGAGGTGGATGCCACAGTCCTGGCCGCTGATCTTCTCGATCTCCTGGTACAGCTCGATCGTGTACTTCTGGAGTGCGGCAACGTTCGGGTCGCCGTTCAGGGTGTGCATCCCGCCCGCGGCGTGCCAGGTCGAGCCGGCGGTCAGCTCCTTGCGTTCGACAAGCACGACGTCGTGCCACCCGTTCTTGGTCAGGTGGTACAGGACGCTGGCGCCAACGACGCCGCCGCCGATGACCACCGCCCGGGCTTCGCTCTTCACGCCTCCGACTCCTTCCGATCAGGGATTCGATCACTCGCCGCCGGGCCGATCCCGGACGACAGGTCCCGGGCATGAGCCCGGACAAGTGCTTCGACCTCGAGACGGGCCGCTTCGTCACCGGGAAATCGATAGCTCGGCCCGAAGACGTAGAGGGTCCCCATCGCCCGGCCCCGATGATCGACGACCGGTGCGGCCACGCTGCTCAGCCCCTCCCGGTAGTCGCCGTTGCTCCAACCGTGCCCGTCTGCGGCCGCCCTGGCGACGCGGTTGGTGACCTCGTCTCGATCGAGGTCGGGGTTGCGGTCCAGGTAGCTCGACAGTTCGCCCTCGTCGAACGTTGACAGGACGGCGTGACCGGAGCCGCCGCGGTGGAGGGGCCAGGCGTGGCCGGTCCAGTCCTCGGCCTGGACCGGCTTCGGGGCATCGACCTGGGCCACCGACACCGTCTCGTCCCCGACGACCACGGAAAGCCCGGCGGCCTCACCGGTGAGGTCGGCCAGCGCGCCAAGATGGTGGCGGGCCGCCAATTCCAGGGACGGCGCGTCGTCGACCGCGCTGCGTGCGAGCTCGGCGATGGCCGGACCGATGCGGTAGGTGCCGCCATCGGAACGGGCCACGCCACCGATCTCCTCCAGGGTGGCAAGCAGGCGGCCGGTGGTCGAGGTCGGCAGGTCGAGACGGCGGGCCAGATCGCTCAGGCCACCGGGAGACTCCGCCACCTCTCGCAGCATGGCGAAGGCACGACCAACACTCTGGACGGTTTCCACAGTGTGGCCTAGCTTTGCCGCATGCCGGAAACATTGCAACCGATTCCCGTTTTGCGGGAAACCAAGCTGCAGGTCGGGGCCGACCGGTGAGCGGTCCGCACGCGGCGGTCATCATCGGTGCCGGCGTCATCGGCTGCTCGATCGCCACCGACCTGGCCCGCCGGGGTCACGCCGTCACCGTGATCGACCGGGGCGCCGGCGCCGGGACGGGATCGACGTCCGCATCCAGCGCCATCATCCGGTTCCACTACTCGACGGTCTCGGGGACCGCACTGGCCTACGAGGGACTCCACTACTGGCGGAACTGGACCGATCACCTCGGTATCGAGCCGGAGGGCGGGCCGGTCCACTACATCCAGACCGGGATGGCCGGCCTGGTCGACCAGACCGGCCACGCCGCCCGCTGCAAGCCGATCCTCGACCAGCTGGGAATCCCCAACGAGTGGTGGGACACCGACGAGCTCAAGCGCCGCATGCCGTACCTCGACGCCAGGGAGTTCTGGCCGCCGCGCCGGCCGGACGACCTCAAGTTCTACGCCCAGCCGGACATGGAGCTCCAGGGTGCGCTGTACGAACCGGAGGGTGGCTACGTCAGCGACCCCCAGCAGGCAGCGGCCAACCTGAAGGACGCCGCCGTTGCGGCCGGCGCCACGTTCCGGTTCGGCGCCACGGTGACCGGGGTCCGGATCGAAGACGATCGGGTGGCCGGCGTCGAGTTGGTGGACGGCACGGTGGTCGAGGCCGACATCGTGGTCAATGCCGCCGGGCCGCACTCGTCCCACATCAACCAGCTGGCCGGGGTTGCCGAGACCATGTCGATCGGGACCAGGCCGTTGCGCCAGGAGGTCCACATCATGCCGGGACCGGAGGCACCGGCCGCGCTGCCGGTCCCCGCCTTCGGGGACGGCGACAGCGGCTTCTACTTCCGGCCGGACCTCCACGGCAACATCCTGGTCGGCAGCGTCGAGCCGGACTGCGATCCGCTCCATTGGCTCGACGACCCGGACGAGGTCGATCCGTCGATCGGCGACGAGTGGGACGTCATGACCCTCCGGGTGGCCAGGCGGATACCCGAGCTGGGGGTCCCCCACCAGCGGCGGGGCACCGTCGGGGTCTACGACGCCTCGGACGACTGGATCCCGATCTATGACCGGACCGACCTGGACGGGTTCTACGTTGCGATCGGGCCCAGCGGGAACCAGTTCAAGAACGCCGGCCCGGTCGGCTTCCTGATGGCCGAGCTGATCGAGGCGGTCGAAGACGGCCACGACCACGACAACGACCCGGTGGTCATCACCGGACCCCACACCGGGTTCGCCATCGACGTCGGGACGTTCCGCCGCAACCGGTCGATCAACCGGGACTCGTCGATGAGCGTTCGGGGCTGACCGTGGCCCGTCGTCGCCGGAACCAGCGGACCCGGCCGGCCCCAGACCGGTCGCGCTACCGCAGACTGCGCAGCCCGTTCCGCCCGTTCGAGGTCCTGTCTGCGGACCAGGTCGACCATCTCCATACCAGCGCCGTCCGGTACCTTGCCGACGAGGGGATGCGGGTGCTGTTCCCCGAGGCCCGAGACCTCCTGGTCGCAGCGGGATGCACGCCCGGAGACGATCTCATGATCCGGTTCGATCCGGATGTGGTCGCCGACGCCATCGCCACTGCGCCCTCCACGTTCGACCTCCACGCCCCAAACCCGGACCGGGCCCAGACCGTCGGCGGTGACAACGTGGTGTTGGCCCCGGTCGGCGGGCCACCGTTCGTGTCCGATCGGCTCCGCGGTCGCCGGCCCGGCACGTTGGCCGACCAGCAGAACTTCCTGCGGCTGACCCAGCACTACGACGTGTTGGCCGTCTCGACGCCCTCGGTCGAGCCGGGAGACGTGCCGATCGACGTCCGGCACCTCCAGTCGTTCCACTCCACGATCACCCTGACAGACAAACCGCCCTGGATCTACGCCCGGGGCCGGCAGCGGGCCAGGGACAACTTCGACATGCTCAAGATCCGCATGGGTATGACCTCGGACGACGAGCTGGCCGCCACCCCCTGCGCCTACACGATCATCAACACCAACTCGCCCCGCCAACTCGACGTCCCGATGGCCACCGCCATCATCGACTTCGCCCGGCTCGGCCAGCCGGTGATCATGACCCCCTTCACCCTGGCCGGCGCAATGGCCCCGGTCACGCTGGCCGGGGCCCTGGTCCTCCAGCACATGGAGGCGGTTGCTGCCATCACCCTGGCCCAGGTGGTCCGCCCGGGAGCGCCGGTCCTGTACGGCGCTTTCACCTCGAACGTCGACATGCGATCCGGGTCGCCGGCATTCGGCACGCCGGAGTCGTTCCGGGCCGCACTGGCCAGCGGCCAGCTGGCCCGTCACATCGGGGTGCCATGGCGGTCTTCGGCATCGAGCGCATCGAACGCAGTCGACGCCCAGGCCGGCTACGAGACGATGATGAACACCTTCGGGGCGATCTGCGCCGGGACCAACTGGCTGCACCATGCCGCCGGCTGGGAGGAGGGCGGGCTGACCGCCTCCTATGAGAAGTTCGTGGTCGACATCGAGATGTGTCAGATGCTGGCCGAGTCGTTCCAACCGGTTCCCTTCGACGACGCAGACCTGGCCCTCGATGCCATCTCCGAGGTCGGCCCCGGCGGCCACTTCTTCGGCGCCGGTCACACCCTGGAGCGGTACGAGACCGCGTTCTACGAGTCGGCCCTGTTCACCAGGCAGAACTACGAGCAGTGGGAGGAAGCCGGGTCGAAGATGACGGACGAGCGGGCAACCGAGGTCTGGCAGCGGGTGCTCGCCGACTTCGAACCGCCGCCGCTCGACGATGCGATCGCCGCCGAGCTGGATGGTTTCGTCGCCCGCCGGACGGCCGAAGGCGGCGCCGCTCCCGACTGAGCGACGCCGGCCGGTCTGACGCCGGTGATGCGATGCGGTCGACCGGGAGCTCGCTCGCCCGGGCGCGCGCTCACGGGTCGGGCCGATCATCGAGCAGGCGAACGCCCATCGGGTTCACCACCGGGATGATGGCGCTCCTGGACATCGCCGCCGCCGCCGGGGTCAGCGCGTCGAGGAGTCGACGGCGACCTTGGTCGTCGAGCGAGGCGAACGGTGCGGCGGCCAGCACGTCGGTGTTCTCCTCGACCGCAGCGACGATCTCCCGCCCGGCCGCCGTGATGCCGTCATCGGTCGCCAGAAGGCCGTCCCGCTGGTTGCGTTCGACCGCGGCCGCCCACTGGTCGTCGGTCCAACCCCGGTTTGGTTGGAGGGCCTCGCGGGAGGTTCCACCGGCGGCGACGAACAGCGCCGCCACGTCGACCGGGGCGAATCCGCGGGCCGTCCAGGTCGCAACGTGCCCATCAC
>JBCCFN010000320.1:0-5454 GCA_039029715.1 Actinomycetota bacterium
CGCAGCATCTCCTCGATGGCCCCGTTCATCAGCCCCGGATCGGCCTGCAGCGCCGCCCATTGTTCCGGGTGGGCCAACAGCGCCTCAAGGCCGCCGGACATCACGTGACGGGTGGTCTCGTCGCCGCCGACCAGGATCAGCATGGTCTCGTAGATCAGATCGTCGGCGGAGAGCGGCTCCTCCTCGTGGTGGATCAGCAGGCTGATCAGATCCTCGGCCTCCGGGTCGGTCCGGTCTGCCATGTGATCGACGATGTACTCAATCCACTCGAACACGGCGGCGTAGACCTCGTCCCGAATCTGATCACCGCCGGTAGCGAACAGATCGGACCAGTGCAGCAGCTTGTCCTCGTCTGCGGCCGGGAGCCCCATCAGCTTGGCGATCATCCGTAGCGGGATCGATCGGGCCACCCCATCGACGAAGTCGCAGCCACCGTCGTCGATCACCTCGTCGAGCAGTTCGGTCACGGTGGCCCGGAGGAACGTCTCGTGGTCTGCGACCCGGCGAGGGGTGAACCCGGCACTCACGATCCGACGGCGCTTGGTGTGCTGGGGCGGGTCGAGGTTGATCATCGACGGGACCGAAGACTCCGGCCGGGAGCCCAGGGCCGAGGTGAACGTCTCGGTGTCCCGCTCGATCCGGTTGATGTCGGCATGGCTGGTGACGGCCCACAGCCCGGTGACGTCGTCCCAGTAGACCGGTGCGTTGGCCCGCATCCAGGTCAGATGGTCGAACGGGTCGGCATTGAACTCGAGGCTCATCACCTCCACCCCGTCCCGGACCGGGTGGGCCGGGGTCCGGTGGACGATCGTGGCTGGGTCGAACCGGATGATCCCGTCCCCGCCCCCGGACTGGCTCGCCGCCTCGTCGTCGACCGGACGATCGATCTCGGTCATGGAACGGTCACCTCCACAGTCCGCATGCTCAGGCCTGGCGGGCCGCGTCCTCGTCGGCCAGCACCACCGAGTGGGCCGGCATGATCAGCCCGGCCGGAATCGACATATCGCCGGCGAGCAGCCGGCCGAGCGGCTCCGCCTTCGATGCCCCGGACACCAGCCACACCACCATCCGAGCCCGGTCGAGGACCGGACGGGTCAAGCTCAACCGGCGGTGCCCGTTGTAGGGCTCGGTCACCCCGACGTAGGCCCGCAGCTCGGTCAGCAGCGGGTCGCCCGGGACCAGCGAGGCGGTGTGGCCGTCGTCTCCGAGCCCGAGATGGACCACGTTGAGGATCGGGGGATCCCCGGCCAGGTCGATCAGTCTGACCCGGAACCGGTCGAGCACCGCCTTGACCTCGGCCTCGTGGGTCGGCTCGAACAGCTCCTCCGGGTCGGCGATGGCCAACAGCTCGTCGACCGGCAGCGGCAGCCAGCTCGCACCGACGTCGCCGAGCGCAGCCTGCTGGGCCGCCAGGTTGCGGGCCGGATCCTCGGCCGGCGCCAGTCGCTCGTCGACCTGGAGGATGGTGACCCGCTCCCAGGGAAGCTCCCGCTCGGCCAGGGACTCGAACACCGGACCGGGGGTCGAGCCCCCGGACAGGGCGAGCGTGCAGAGGTCGAAGCGGTCGACGGCCTGGGCGATCGACGCCTCGAGCACGTCGGCGCACCGCAGGGCCCACCGCTTGGTCGGGGTGATGTCGAGGATGTGCAGATCGTCAGCCACGGCCGACCGCCGTCCACCAGGCCGCAGCTCCGGACAGGGCGGCCCCGTCACCGAGCATGGCGGTGACCACTTCGATCGAGCCGCCGGTCTCCGGTCCGTGCCGATCGATCTGGCGTCGGAGGATCGGCAGCACCAGATCCCCGTTGCTCCCGACCCCACCGCCGACGACGACCACCTGGGGCGCAACCACCCAGGCCATGTTGGCGATTCCTATGCCGACCGCCTCGATCGCTTCGGTCCACACCGCCGTGGCCGCCGGGTCCTGCTGCCGGACCAGCTCGGCCAGTTCCGGGCCCTGGGACTCGATCCCGGCCTCGACCGCGGCCCGGTTGATCGCCGTCCCCGACCCCAGATCCTCGACCGTGCACGGCCCACCGGTTGCGGCGGCGGCCCGATCGATCACGGTGTGGCCGAGCTCCCCGCCGGACAGGCGGCCTCGGACCAGTTGTCCGGCGACCACCACCCCGGCGCCGACCCCGGTGGAGATCGTGACGTACACGACGTCCCGGTGGTCCCGTCCGGCCCCGAAGGTCGACTCGCCGACGGCGGCCAGGTCGGCGTCGTTGGCCAACGAGACCTCGAGGCCGGTGCGGTCGGCCAGCCACGCCTCGTGCAGGGAGGCTGGCCACGTCGTCGGGATGTTCGGCGCGGCGAGCAGCCGTCCGCCCTCGTGATCGATGATGCCGGGCACGGCGATCACCGCCCGCCCGGGGGCGTCGATCCCGTCCGGCACCAGGGCAAGCAGCTCCTTGACCATGGTCGGGATCACGGTCGGTGTCGGTTCGTTCCGGGGGGTCGGCCGGCGGTCGGCGGTCAGGATCGACCCGTCATCTGCCACCAGGGCGGCCCGAACATGGGTGCCGCCGAGGTCGACCGCAACCGTGCAGGCGTTGCCGGTGGTCATGACGACGTCCCCTCATCGCCGAGTTCCGGGCACCACGCACCGTAGGGGTAGGGCTGGACCGGGGTCGGGTTGTCCAGGGCGTCCTGGACGATCTGCCAGGCAACGTCGACCTGGTCTCCCCTGGCGAACAGCCGACGGTCACCGGCGAGCGAGTCGCCGAGCAACCGGTGATAGGGGCTCGGCCCGAACTCCATCCCCCGATGGTCGACGAAGAGGTTGACCGACTCGCTTGTCAGGGCCGCTCCGGGGGTCTTGGCCTGCATCTCGAATTCGATCGTGTCGTTCGGCTTCATCTCGAACCGGAGGCGGTTCGGCTCCGGAGCACACTCGTCGTCGGTGAACAGGGGCCGGGGTGGTTGGGTGAACTCGACGACGGCCTCGGTGCAGGTCCGGTCGAGGGCTTTCCCGGTCCGGATCCGCCACGGCACGCCGGCCCACCGCCAGGAGTCGATCTCGCACTCCAGCGAGACGTAGGTCTCGGTGTCGGATTCCGGCTTGACCCCCTCCTCGTCGAGGTAGCCCTCGTACTGGCCCCGGTAGACCTTGGCCGGGTCCAGTGCCTTCATCGACTTGAAGACCTTGACCACCTCGTCGGCCATGGCGTCGGCCTCATCGGAGACCGGGGGCTCCATGGCCAACAGCGCCACGATCTGCAGCAGGTGGTTCTGGACCACGTCCCGGAGCGTGCCGACCTCGTCATAGAACTTGCCCCGGCCCTCGATGCCGAAGTCCTCGGTCATGTTGATGGTCACGCTCTGGATGTGATGGCGGTTCCACA
Organism: Actinomycetota bacterium; assembly: GCA_039029715.1. Taxonomy (GTDB): domain Bacteria; phylum Actinomycetota; class Acidimicrobiia; order Acidimicrobiales; family SZUA-35; genus JAHELU01. The sequence continues at coordinate 3,345 of JBCCFN010000320.1, forward strand.
GCGGCTCCAGGATGGAGTTGGCGAACCGGAACACCAGGATGTTCAGCACCGGCTCCTTGCCGAGGAAGTGGTCGATCCGGTAGATCCGATCCTCCGGGTAGTGGGCCTTGACCGCCTCGTCCAGCTCCCGGGAGGATGCCAGGTCTCGGCCGAACGGCTTCTCGAGGACCACCCGACCCCGGTTGAGACCGGTGGCGCCGAGACCCTCGACCACGGTGGTGAACAGGAACGGTGGGATCGCCAGGTAGCAGACCGGGCAGGCGGCGTCGCCGACCCGCTCGGCGACCCGGTCGAACGTTGCCGGCTCCCGGTAGTCGCCGGAGACGTACTCGAACCGGGACGACAGCCGTTCCCAGATCTCATCGTCCAGTTCGGTGCCGGCATCGATGAGGGCCTGGCGGGCATTGGTCCGCAGATCCTCGGTGGTCCAGGGCCGGGTCGCGACCCCGATCACGGGGCAGTTCAACAACCCGTCGGACTCGAGCCGGTAGAGGGCGCTGAACAACTTCTTGTGGGCCAGGTCGCCGGTGATGCCGAACAGCACCAGCGCATCGGCCCGGCCGGGGGAGGTGGGAGCGGAGGCCATGAAGCTCATGGTAGGGCGCCGGTACGCTGCAGCCATGAGCGCACGACAGCTGGTTGTGCTCGGCACCGCCAGCCAGGCCCCGACCCGCTACCGGGCCCACAACTCCTATGCGCTTCGCTGGGACGACCAGCTGTTCCTGTTCGACCCCGGGGAGGGGACCCAGCGCCAGTGCATCCTGGCCGGCGTGGCCATCGCCAGGCTGACCGGGATCTTCGTCACCCACTTCCACGGCGACCACTGTCTCGGCCTGCCAGGCGTGATCCAGCGCCGGGCCCTCGATGCCAGAGCGACCGAGGACGACGCCGGCCTCCCGCCGCTCCCCGTCTACTACCCGGCAGACGGCCAGGACTACCTGGACCGGATGCGGACGGTGTCGATCTTCCACGACACGTCCAACCTGGAACCCCGCCCGGTGACGGGCCCCGGACCGCTGCCAGGCGTCGGGAACCTGATCCTGACCGCGGCGGCGCTCGACCACCGGGTCGCGACCTACGGGTACCGGCTGGCCGAGCCGGACGGGATCAGCCTCGACCCCGACGCACTCGCGGCGGCCGGACTCGCCGGGCCGGCGGTCGGGCGGCTAGTCGCCGAGGGCCGGGTCGACGGCCCGCAGGGGCCGGTCGATCTTGCGGACGTATCCCGACCCCGCCGGGGCCAGTCGATGGCCTTCGTGATGGACACCGCCCCCTGCGCCGGCGCCCGGGAACTGGCCGATGGGGTCGACCTCCTGGTCTGCGAGTCGACCTACTGCGAGGATCAGGCCGACCTGGCCGCCCGGTACCGCCACATGACCGCAGCCCAGGCCGGTCGCCTGGCCGCAGAGGCCGGCGCCAGGCGCCTGGTCCTGACCCATTTCTCGGCCCGCTACCCCGATCCCTCGGTCTTCCTCGACGAGGCATCGGCCTACCACGACGACGTGGTGGTTGCCGAGGACCTGGCGGCGATCGACGTCCCGCCCCGACGGGGCCGCTGACCGTTCGACCAGCCGGTGGTCAGCGGGCGGCGGCCGCCGGGCCCGGTGGATGGTCCAGCCGCCACCGGACGAACGCGGCGACCAGCAGCATCCCCGACGCCACGATCCCGACCCCGGACAGGATATGGAACCCGGCCATGGTGAACACGAAGCCGGACCCCAGGGCGCCGGCACCGCTGGCGAAGCTGGTCACCAGGTCGGCGGCGCCCTGGGCCGACACCTGGTCCTCGGCCGGGACCGACTCGGTCAGCAGGGCGCTTGAGGCCACCATGCCGAAACTCCACCCGAGGCCGAGCAGGTAGAGCCCGGGGAACATCAGGGCCGCCGGGGCCTCGCCGGCCAGGGCGGTCATCGCGGTCGAGATGATGAGGATCGCCCCACCGATCTGGATGGCCAGCACCCGGCCGTACCGGTCTGCCACCCAACCGGCCAACGGGGCGAAGGCAAACATGCCGGCGGTGTGGGCGGACAGCACCCAGCCGACGAGGCCGACATCGTGGCCGTGCTCCTTCATGTGCAGCGGGGTCATCGCCATCACCATCACCATCACC
>JBCCFN010000321.1:0-5448 GCA_039029715.1 Actinomycetota bacterium
GGGGTTCCCGGGGTTCTGGACGACCCGGAGGTCTGGTTGCTCACGTTCCCAAAGGTACCCAATTCTGCTAAGCATGCGTCTGGCCCGGCCCCGACATGCCCGGCCACGTGACGGAAGGAACAACATGGCTGAATTCGTCAGGATCGAAGAGTCCGCCGCCGATAAGGTGGCCATCATCCGGCTCGACCGGCCGAAGGTGAACGCGCTCAACCAGCAGGTCTCCGAGGAGCTGCTGGCTGCGGCCACCGAGCTGGAGGGGCGCACAGACATCCGTGGCGTCGTGCTGTGGGGCGGACCCCGGATCTTCGCTGCCGGGGCCGATATCGGTGCGTTCCCGGTCAACGAGGGCCACCGGGACCCGAGCCCGATGGTCAAACCGCTGATCGATGCCCTGTTCAAGATCGAGAACCTGCCCCAGATCACCGTGTCGGCCGTCAACGGCGTGGCCGTCGGTGGGGGGTGCGAGGTGTCGATGGCCACCGACTTCCGGATCTGTGGCCAGTCGGCCCAGTTCGGTCAGCCGGAGATCCTGCTCGGCATCATCCCCGGTGGCGGCGGCACCCAGCGCCTGACCCGACTGGTCGGCGTGACCAGGTCGAAGGAGATCAGCTACAGCGGCCGGATGGTGCTGGCCGACGAGGCCCTGGCCATCGGTCTGGTCTCCGCCGTGCACCCGGACGACGAGGTGCTCGACCGGGCGGTCGAGATGGCGGCCGGCTATGCCGCCGGCCCGGCCGCGCTGGTCAACGTCAAGCGGGCGATCATGGGTGGACTCCACCTCGACCTGGAGGCGGCGATCGCGGTGGAGACCGAGGAGTTCGTGCACGCGTTCCAGACCGACGATGCGGTGATCGGGATCAACAGCTTCCTGGAGAACGGTCCGGGCAAGGCCAAATTCACCGGCGAATGACCGAGCCCTATCCGCCGCAGGGCGAGGTCGGCGAGATCCTGTTCTCGGCCGAGGCGATCGCCGACCGGGTGGCCGAACTCGGCCGGCAGATCTCGGAGGACTTCGCCGGCCGGACCCCACTGCTCATCGGGGTGCTGAAGGGGAGTGCCATCTTCGTCGCCGATCTGGTCCGGGCCATCCCGGCCCCGGTCCGACTCGACTTCCTGGCCGTGTCGTCCTATGGCGAGGCCACCAAGTCGAGCGGCGTGGTCAAGATCCTCAAGGACCTCGATCAGCAGATCAGCGATCAGCCGGTGATCCTGGTCGAGGACATCATCGACTCCGGGTTGACCATGCGGTTCCTGGTCGACCATCTCCAGGCCCAGCAACCGTCGGATCTGCGGACCTGTTCGCTCCTGGTCCGCAACAGCGCCGAGACCGACGGCATCGGTCTGGACTACGTGGGATTCCGGATTCCGCCGGCCTTCGTCGTCGGCTACGGCCTCGATGTCGGTCAGCGGTACCGGAACCTGCCGTACATCGCCACCTTCATCGGTTCGTAATCCTGATAAAGTTGGTCGGGAATTGGTCTACGGTGTGGACCGCAGACCCGACTGAGGAGGACCGATGAGCGATTCGTGGGGTTTCGAGACGAGGCAGATCCATGCCGGACAGGTGCCGGACCCGGCGACCGGGTCCCGGGCCGTGCCGATCTACCAGACAACGGCATACCAGTTCCGGGACGCGGCCCACGCCGCAAACCTGTTCGCCCTCGGCGAGCCGGGCAACATCTACACCCGGATCATGAACCCGACCCAGGGGGTGGTCGAGGCTCGGCTCTCGGCCCTGGAGAACGGGCTGGCCGAGACGGCGGCCGGGGTCCCCGGTGGCCTCGTGGTGGCGTCCGGCCAGGCGGCGGAGACCATGGCGATCCTCAACATCGCCGAAGCCGGAGACCATCTGGTCTCCTCGGCTGCGCTGTACGGCGGGACCTACAACCTGTTGCACTACACCCTGCCGAAGCTTGGGATCGAGACGACCTTCGTCGATGACCCGGACGACCTCGACGCCTGGCGGGCTGCGGTGCGGCCGAACACCAAGGCGTTCTATGCCGAGTCGATCGGCAACCCGAAGAACAACGTGCTCGACATCGAGGGGGTGGCTGCGGTCAGCCACGACGTCGGTGTTCCACTGATCATCGACAACACCGTCGCAACCCCCTATCTGATCCGGCCGCTGGACTGGGGGGCGGACATCGTGGTCCACTCCGCAACCAAGTTCCTCAGCGGTCACGGAACCGCCATCGCCGGCGCCATCATCGACGGTGGCTCGTTCGAGTTCTCCGACGCCGAGCGCTACCCCAACTACAACCAGCCGGATCCCTCCTACCACGGGCTCCAGTACTGGCCGATGCTCGGCGCCGGGTCGTTCATCGCCAAGGCCCGGGTCCAGCTCCTGCGGGACCTCGGGGCGGCGATCAGCCCGTTCAACGCCTTCCTGGTCCTCCAGGGCCTGGAGACGCTGTCGCTTCGGATGGAGCGTCACGTCCAGAACGCCCAGGCGGTCGCCGAGTGGCTGGCCGGGCGGGACGAGGTGGAGTCGGTGGCCTATGCCGGTCTGCCGGATTCGCCGTGGTACGACGCAGCCCAGAAGTACACCCAGGGCCGAGGCGCCGGCTCGGTCCCGGCGTTCATCATCAAGGGCGGGCTGGAGGCCGGGCAGGCCTTCGTCGAGGCGCTCCAGCTCCACAGCCACGTCGCCAACATCGGCGATGTCCGGTCGCTGGTGATCCATCCGGCGTCGACCACCCACAGCCAGCTGACAGACGATGAGCGACGCTCGACCGGCGTCCAGCCCGGTCTGGTCCGGCTGTCTGTCGGCCTGGAGTCGCTCGACGACATCCTGGCCGATCTGGAGACCGGGTTCCGGGCGGCCAAGGAAGCGATCTGAGTCGACGGCGCGGCGGTGCGGGGTGGGTGGCCACCTGCCTCGCACCGCCCTCGCACCGCCCTCGGGGGTTGACCCACTAGGCTTGGCCGCTGCTCTACCACCGACAGGAGTTCACCGTGCCCGAATGCCCCGCAGTCGACGGTTCAAGCCCCCGCCAGACCAGCTTCGATGGTTCGTTCTCGATGTGCATCGATCCCGCCAAGTCCTATACGGCGGAGATGGCGACGAGCCTCGGGTCGGTGGTGATCGCCCTCGACAGCGCGGCCGCCCCGCAGACGGTCAACAACTTCGTCAGCCTGGCCCGCTACCACTACTACGACGGCCTGGTCTTCCACCGGATCATCCAGGGGTTCATGTGCCAGGGCGGCTGTCCGGAGGGCTCCGGGCGAGGCGGCCCCGGGTACCGGTTCGCCGATGAGCTGCCGAAGCCCGGTCGGTACGAGATCGGCTCGGTGGCCATGGCCAACGCCGGCCCGAACACCAACGGCAGCCAGTTCTTCATCGTCAGCGGTCCAAGCGGGGTCGGTCTGCCGCCGCAGTACTCCCTGTTCGGCAAGGTGGTGAAGGGACTCGACGTGGTCGACGCCATGGAGAAGGTCCAGACCGGGCCGGGCGATCGGCCGGTCGAGGACGTCGTGATCCAGTCGGTGACAATCACCGAGAGTGATCCTGCGTAGTCTCTTCGCGGTGCCCGACTAGGCAGTAGGGCCCATCACCTATAGGCGTTTCTGCTCCCGCCCACCAGCATGTAGATTGGTCTCGGCGGGGCAGGAAGGCATGACGTGGTCCGTGACGGGAATCACTCTGCAACAGGTCGCCCCGGGACGGTTCCTGGAAGCCCCGTGCCTCCGATTCGTCGTGACGAAGACGTCGATCTGCTCGAGCCGTCAACGCCGTACCGTGTGCAGACCTCCGAGGTTCCGGAGCTGGCCTCCCGGTCGCCGTTCCAGCCGAACGGGGAGCTTCGGGATCACGAGATCTCCCAGGACCTGACGCAACCGGTTGCGACCCGGACCGATGGCGGGACCGTTGTCACCTTTCCTCCGCAGCGCCCGCCCGGCGCCCCATCCTCGTCGACCACGATGATCGAGGCATCGGCCCCGCCGGCCCCGCCAGCGCCCCCGGCACCACCGGCCGAGCCACCAACGTCGGCCGAGCCGGTCGAATCGCTCGCCGAGACCGACGCCGAATCGCCGGCGCCGGCGGAGCAGACCCCCGACCTCGACCCTGCCCTCGACCCGGACCCCGCTGACGCCGGCGAGCAGGAGGAGCCCGAGCGCGAGCTGGAGCTGTGGTCGGAGCCGATGTTCGACTGGTCGTCCGCCGATGCGCCGGCGCCCCCGGTCATGCCCGGCGTCCCGGCCGCGCCAGCCGAGCCGCTCCCGCCGGCACCCCCGAGCCAGGCCGCCATCCCACCGGCCGCCCCGCCCGGCCAGCGGGCCTTCATCGCCACCGACGACATTGACGAGGCCACCGTCACAGGCGAGGCCAAGGACACCGACGACATTGACGAGGCCACCGTCACAGGCGAGGCCAAGGACACCGACGACATTGACGAGGCCACCGTCACAGGCGAGGCCAAGGACACCGGCGAGGCCAAAGACACCGACCAGGCCACCGGTGAGGTCTCCGCCACCGACGCTCTCGATGCAACGGCCGGCGCTGACGGTGCCGTCACCGCCACGGACGCATCCGAGCCGTCCGAGCCCGCCGACGCCGGTGACCGGCCCGAGGTGGACGACCTCGACGAGGAGCGCTGGCAACGAACGGTCGTGCTGCCGCTCGGCACGCCGACCGGTCCGCCGTCCACGCCGATCCTTGCGGTCGAGCCGGAGCCGGAACCGGCGCAGGTCGTCTTCGATGACGAGTACCAGTCGGATGAGCGGCTTGACGAACTGTTAGCCGAGCTGTCTGCCGTCGGTCGAGCGCCGACCGGCCAGACCCCCGGCCCCGAAGCGTCGGTCACCAAGGACGCAAACCCGGTCTCGCCGGTGGACGAGGCGGCCCTCGGCCAGACCGGGACCAGCCAGACCGGAGCCGACCAGACCGCCCCGGAGCAGACCGGTTCCGAGGCCGCGCCGTGGTTGATCCCGTCGCCGCTCGAGGCGACGGCGGCCGGCACCCCACCGGCGGTCGAGACCGCACTGTCCCAGTCGCTTGCGTGGCCGACCGATGTTGAGCCAGCGGCCGAAGACCAGACCGCGGCCGAGGTGTTCGCAGCCCGGACGGCGGCAATCCCCTCCGAGTTCGTCCTGCCGTCCGCACCGGTTGAGCGGACACCGGAGCCGAGCAGGCCGGCTGTGGGGATGCCTCCGGCCCAGACCGGTTGGCACGTCGCCCCCTCCGGTGAACTCCCGCTCAAGGTCAACCTCCCGACCGAGTCTCCGATCCGGACCGTTGGCCGGATGCTCCGGGCCATCGTCGTCGCCGGGGTCGGGGTGGTCATCATCGTCGCCATGGTCTACGTCGCCCTGGGCTGAGTCGGCCCGGCCCGAGCCCGGGACCCCAGGTAGCATGGCGCCATGAGCGGCATTCTCGATGTGGACCTCCTTGCGTTCGAGCGTGGGACGGAGGCGGAACGGGCCGCCGTCGTCGACGGCGTCCGGACC
>JBCCFN010000322.1:0-5417 GCA_039029715.1 Actinomycetota bacterium
CAGGTCGCCCCGGCGACCCTGGTCCCGAACCGAACGTCTCGGCGGAGGTCGTGACGGGTGGCGACGTGATCCAGGTAGCGGAGGATCTCCGGTTGGGTGGCGTACTTCTCCGACCACTCCCAGCTCGCCTCCAGCTCGGGGTCGAAGCTGTAGGAGTAGTCGACGCTCGGGATGTCGCACCGGGCGCCCGGGTACCGGTTCCAATACCAGGTCCCGCCGACGTCGTCCCCGGCCTCGATCCCCTGGGCGCTCAGGCCGGCCTCACGGAGTCGGTGCAGCAGGTAGAGGCCGGCGAACCCTGCGCCGACGACGACGACATCGACGTCAGGCTCCGACCCGTTGGTTTCGGACATGGCGCGCTCCTGGTCTCGACCCCCGGTGACCGGCTCCAGTCTCACACAGCCGTTCCGGGGCCGAAAGTTGATCGCCGGCCGCCTGTTTTCGGGTCGCCGGACTGGAACCCGCCCCGGGGGTGGGCGGTACCATCCACAACATGTCGACCGACGCAGCAAGTGCGCCAACCACGTCCGAGAACCTGACCGAGGAGGATGTGGTTCGCGTCGTCTCCGACTGGGTCGACGACAATTGGGACCCGGATCTGACCCTGGGGGAGTGGTGGCAGCGGCTGGCCGATTCGGGCTACGCCCACCCGAGCCTCCCGACAAACGCCCACGGTCTCGGCTGGAGCCAGGCCATGGCCATCCGGGCCATGCGGGTCCTGGCGGACAAGAAAGTGGTCGGTCCGGCCCCCGGCCTCGGCTACATGCTGGCCGCCCCGACCATCGCCGAACACGGGACGCCTGAGCAGATCGAGCGCTACATCCCCCAGATCCTGAACGGACGTGAGGCGTGGTGCCAGCTGTTCTCCGAGCCAGCCGCCGGGTCGGATCTGGCCGGCCTCCAGACCAAGGCCGAGCTCGACGGTGAGGAGTGGTCGGTCACCGGTCAGAAGGTCTGGACCTCCCAGGGCCACTACGCCGACCTCGGCATGTTGGTCGCCCGGACCGATCCCGAGCTGCCGAAGCATCGGGGGATGTCGTACTTCGCCCTCCCGATGCACCAGGAGGGGGTGGACGTCCGGCCGCTGAAGGAGATGACGGGGCGGAACTTCTTCAGCGAGGTGTTCATGGATCGGGCCCGGGTCGACGATGAGGCCATGATCGGCGGTCGGGGCGACGGCTGGCGGGTGGCCAACACCACCCTGGCCTACGAGCGGTCAAGCATCGGCGCCGGGTCGGCCGGAAACATCCTGGCCGCCCCGGGCACGGTTGCCGACAACTTCGATCGGCGGGTCGGTGACATCGTCGAGGCGGCGTCCGCCCCCAAGGTCGGCGGCCACGCTCCGGGCGTCGGGATGAAGCTGTGGGACCGCTGGACCGAGCTGGCCCGCCGTCTCGGTCGGAGCGATGATCCGGTTCTCCGCCAGGAGATCATGGAGCTGTACATCATGCTCCGGGTCAACCGGCTCAACCTCCAGCGGGCAAGGGACAAGAGCCAGCGGACCGGTGGCGAGCCGAACATCGCCAAGCTGTACGACGCCGAGATCCACCGCCGGTTCCGGGACGTCAGCCTCCGGATCGTCGGCGCAGACGGCATGCTTGCCGGCGCCTCGTCGACCACCGATCCCGGCATCGCCGAGCTCGCCCTCCACGCCTCGGCCCCGAGCATCTACGGCGGTAGCGACGAGATCCAGCACAACATCCTCGGCGAGCGGACCCTCGGTCTGCCGAAGGAGCCGGGCCACTCCCGAGACACCCCGTTCCAGGACCTGCCGAAGAACCAGTAGCGGTCCGGAACGCCGGGGCCCGGACGCCCGAGCCCGGACGCCGAGCCCCGGACGCGGAGCGGCCCCCTCGACCGGAGGGAGTGGTCGAGGAGGCCGCTGGTGCGATTTGTCTGTGTGTGACGTCTGGCTGTTCCGGTCGGATCTGCCCCGGGCGACCTCCTCCCCGTCGAGCTCGTCCAGCTCGACCACCTCACCCTCGACCACCTCACCCTCGACCACGCTGCCCTCGTCGACGATGAACCAGGCGGCGTCATCCAGGTCGTCGAGGATCGGGTCGCAGGTTTCGAAGGCGGCGTCGAGTTCGGCCAGTTGGGCCTCGTCGATCTCGGTCATCTCGAAGTGGTCGGCGTCCAGCTCCAGTTCGGCCAGTTCGTCCTCGTCGATCTCGATGTACTCGACGTCACCGTCGACGTCTTCGAAGACGAGGCCGTTGTCGACCAGGCACTGGTCGTAGCGCTCGAAGACGGCCTCGTCCTCGGCGGACAGCTCCAGGTCCTCGTCGAGCCCGGCGACCTCGGTCTCATCGACCTCGATGGCCCACAGGTCATCGCTCAGGTCCTCGAGGATCGGGTCGCAGGCCTCGAACGCCGCGTCCATCTCGGCCAGTTCGGCCTCGCTGATCTCGACGTCTGCGGCGTCCAGCCCGAGTTCGGCCAGTTCGTCGTCGTCGATCTCGATGTACTCGACGTCGCCGTCGATGTCTTCCAGTTGGATGGCCTCGCCGGTCTCGCCGTCGAAGTCCTCGATGTCGAAGCTGGCGTCATCCAGCTCGGCCTCGAAGGTGAGGTCTTCGAAGACGAGGCCGTTGTCGACCAGGCACTGGTCGTAGCGCTCGAAGACGGCCTCGTCCTCGGGGGACAGCTCAATCATCTCGGCGGCGACGCCGTGACCCTCGGCCTCCGATCCCTCGGCCGGAACGGCCACCGAGGACTCGGTCGCTTCGGGGGTGGCGGTGCCACCGGTCCCGGCCGCTGCGATGCCGGCCAGGCCGAACGCCGCACCGACGGTCAGGACGCCGCCGAGGCCGACGAGGCCGAGCTTGGTCCGGAGCGGAACGCCGGGGCGGCCGGGACCGGAGTCGGGGGACTGGGGGGTGTGCATTGGAACCTCTTTCGTGTTGGTCAGATGGGGGGTGCTCGTTGGAGCATCTGCACCATGACGCATCGGATATGAGGGACCGATGAGAGGGCCGTGTTCTCTCATCCGATTCCAAGGTTTCGCCCCGGGGGCCGCTCGCTCTCATCCTTTTCTCAGGTTCGACCTGTCACACTTGGGCCGGTGAGAGTACTGGTCGTGGAAGACGAGGAACGGCTGGCTCGGATCCTCGCTGACGGGCTGGTCGACCAGGGCATCGAGGTCGACGTCGAGCACGACGGTGCCAGCGGACTGTGGCGGGCCGTCGAGGGCAGCTACGACGCCATCATCCTCGACATCATGTTGCCGGAGAAGAACGGCTACCAGGTCTGCCGTGAGCTGCGGGAGGCCGAGGTCTGGACCCCGGTCCTGATGCTGACCGCCAAGGACGGTGAGCTCGACGAGGCCGAGGCCCTCGACACCGGGGCCGACGACTTCATTCGCAAGCCGTTCTCGTTCGTCGTGCTGCTGGCCCGGCTCCGGGCACTGGTCCGCCGGGGCGCCCCGGCCCGGCCGTCGGTGCTCCGCTGCGGTGACCTGACCCTGGACCCCGCCACCTCGATGGTGACCCGGGCCGGGACTGAGATCGAGCTGACCCGCCGGGAGTACGGGGTCCTGGAGATGCTGCTGCGGGCCGACGGCCAACCGGTTGCCCGCCAGGCCATCATCGACCGGGTCTGGGGCATCGACGACGAGCCGGCGTCCAACGTGGTCGAGGTCTACATCCGCTATCTCCGGCAGAAGATCGACGCACCGTTCGATCACCCGATGATCAACACCGTCCGGGGCGTCGGCTACCGGCTGGTCCCGGCCGCCATGGCCGCCGACGGCGGATGACGGCGTCCGGCAGTCCGGATCGGGCGTCCGGCAGTCCGGTCCGGGCCGGCGTATCGGTCCGGGCCGGGATATCGGTCCGGGCCCGGATCACGGTCCTGGCCACGGCACTGCTGGCCACCACCCTGATCCTGGCCGCCCTGTTCCTGGTCCAATTGGTCCGGACCGACCTGGTTGCGTCGGCCGAGGAGACCGTCGACCTGATGCTGTCCCAGCAGGCGGCGGAGCTTGCCGTCGATGGCACGATGGAGGCCGACGAGGTCTTCATCAGCGACCCGTTCGATCTGGTCGCGGCCTCGGTCGACGATGCGTCGGTCGAGGTCGGGCTGTTCGGCGAGGACGAACTCGGTCGGGCGTTCGGCGAGTTGTACGTCGACGGGGAGTTGGCGGCCATGGTCGCCTTGGACGTCGAGACCGGCGTGGTCGAGGAGCTGTACGACCCGATCACCGGTGGCGTCCTGGACTCGCCGGAGGTGGAGGCCGAGATCGGTGGGTTGGCCTTCGAGGTGTTCGAGCTCGGCGTCGGCATCGAAGCCGATGAGGCGATGCTTGACACCGAGCAGGCGCTCGAGGCCGAGCGGGCGTTCCTGATCGGGGCCACACCGCTTGACGAGATCGAGGAGTCGGTCGATGCGGTTGTCGATGCGCTGATCATCATCGTGCCAATGCTGATCCTGGTCTTCGCCGCCGCCACCTGGTGGTTCGTCGGCCGGGCCCTGCGGCCGGTCCAGGCCATCACCGACGAGGTGGAAGCCATCTCGTCGTCCAACCTGGATCGCCGGGTCCCGGTCCCCGCCACCGGTGACGAGGTGGCAGAACTGGCAACCGTCATGAACCGGATGCTCGATCGGCTGGAGCGGGGCGGGGAGCGGCAGCGGCAGTTCTCGGCCGACGCATCCCACGAACTCCGTAGCCCACTATCGACGATCCGGGCGGCGGCGGAGATGTTGAGCCTTCGCCCGAACTCCGAGCGGGTCAGCGGCCTGGCCGACGACATCGTTGCCGAGTCCGACCGTATGAACGAACTCATCGGCGATCTGCTGGAACTGTCACGGCTTGACGAGGATCGCCGGGTCCCGGATCGGGAGGTGCTCGACCTGGCGGTCCTGCTCAAGGCCGAGCTCCGTGATGACCCGGTGGAGATCGACGTCGAGGGTCCCGTCATGGTCACCGCAGTCAAGTCCCAGGTCCAGCGGCTGGTTCGGAACCTGGTCGACAACGCCAGCCGGCACGCCGAGTCCCGGGTCGTCGTGTCAGCGGTTGCGATCCGGTCCGGGGTTGCGCTGGTGGTCGAGGACGATGGCCCCGGCATCCGGCCCGAGGATCGGGACCGGGTGTTCGAGCGGTTCGCCAGGCTCGACGACGCCCGCACCCGGGGTACCGGCGGCGCCGGGTTGGGCCTGGCGCTGGTCCGGGCCATCGTCGAACACCACGACGGCACGGTCACGGTCGACGACTCCGAGCTCGGTGGCGCACGCTTCACCGCCACCCTGTCTTCGGTGGCCGCCGCCTGACGTCGAGCGGTCAGCCGTCGGTCGGCGTTGCCCCGAGCCCGCGGGCGAGCATGCGAACGGTGCGTGGGATGTCCGCCGGTTCGAGCGGTTCGTTTCGCATCATGATCCTGGCCGCGAACGGTCCCTCGATGAAGATGACGGCGTCGTCG
>JBCCFN010000323.1:0-5411 GCA_039029715.1 Actinomycetota bacterium
CCGCGGTGCTGGCAAAGCTGCTGATCGGCGTGGCCATGGCCATCCTGCTGTTCGAGCTCAAGCGGTTCCGGCGGTTGTGGCGGGGGTTGTTCCTGCTGCCCTGGGTCGTGCCGTCGTCGCTGTCGGTCCTGGGGTGGGTGTGGATGTTCGACGCCCAGTTCTCGATCCTGACCTGGCTCCTCAACCGGCTCGGGCTCGCCGAGGGTTCGATCCGCTGGCTCGGCGAGCCGACGCTGGCCATGGGGGCGGTCCAGACCGTCAACATCTGGCGAGGGGCCCCGTTCTTCGGGATCATGATCCTGGCCGGGATGGCGACCCTGCCCAAGGACCTGATCGAGGCGGCGACCACCGACGGGGCCAACGCCGTGCAGCGGTTCCGCCACGTCACCATCCCCCACCTTCGGCCGCTGCTCTACGTCGTCACCCTGTTCTCGTTCGTCCAGACGATGGCCGACTTCCAGATCGTGTGGCTGCTGACCCAGGGCGGTCCCCAGAACAGCACCCACCTGATCTCCACCCTCTCGTTCCGGACCGCCATCAGGACCGGTGACATCGGCCAGGGCGCAGCGATCTCACTGTTCCTGTTCCCGTTCCTCCTGGCCGTGATCGCCCTCCAGCTCCGATCCCTCCGCAACGCCGACCGATGACCATCTCCGCCAAGGTCCGCCGCCCACCGGCCATCAGCCCGACCTCGAAACGCCGCCCACTTCGGGGCGGTCTGATGGCCCTGGGGCTCGCCCTCCTCGGCACCTTCGCCGTGTTCCCGTTCATCTGGATGGCCTTCACCTCGGTCCGCCCTCAGGAGGACCTGTTCCAATCGGACAACCCCTGGACCATCAGCCGGTTCACGATGGAGCACTACCGGTTCCTGCTGTTGGAGACCGAGTACCTCCGATGGATCGCCAACAGTGCGATCGTCGCCACCGTGGCGACGATGATCGCCCTGGTCATCGGCACGTTCGCCGCCTACGCCCTCGGGCGGCTGAACTTCCGGGGGGCCGGGGCGGTGGCGCTCGTCGTCTTCGCCACCTACCTCGTCCCCCCGGTCCTGCTGTTCATCCCCCTCAACACCGTGGTCCGCCAGCTCCGGCTGACCAACACCCTGTGGGCCCTGATCGTGGTCTACCTGACGTTCCTGGTCCCGTTCATCGCCTGGTTGCTGTCCAGCTACTTCGCCGGTCTGCCGAAGGAGCTGAGCGAGGCGGCCCGGATCGACGGAGCAAGCTATCTCCAGACGATGCTCCTGGTCGACATGCCCCTGATCCTGCCCGGCGTCGTCTCGGTGTTCTTCTTCGCCTTCACCCTGGCGTGGCAGGAGTTCCTCTACGCCTTCACGTTCCTCCGGAGCAGCGACAAGTACCCGGTCTCGGTCGGTGTGGTCAACGAGCTCTCGGTCGGCGATGTCCAGTTCTGGGGAGAGCTGATGGCCGGCGCCCTCCTCGGCTCGATCCCCATCGTCGTGCTGTTCGCCTTCCTGATGGACTTCTACGTCGAGGGGCTCACCGCCGGAGCGGTCAAGGGATGACCGGACCGTTCGGACGGTTGGACCACATCGCCATCGTGGTACCGGACACCGACGCCGCGGTTGCAGTGTGGCGGGATCTGATCGGCCTGCCGTTCAAGTTCAGCGAGGTGGTGCAGGCAGGAACGATCCGGTTGACCCACCTCGACCTCGGTTCGACCGACCTGCAGCTGGTCGAGCCGTTGGTCGCGGACCATCCCCTGATGGACTTCCTGCTTGCCAACGGCCCGGGGCTCCATCACGTCTGTTTCGAGGCCGAGGATCTGGACGCCGTGTTCGGTCCAGACTGGCCGCATCCGCTGCGGGCGGTGCAGGACCTCCCCCACGAGGCGACAAAGGGCCGCCAGGCGGTGTTCCTGGACAACGCCGCCACCGCAGCCGTGATCGAGCTGACCACCGCCCTGACCGCCGACCGGCCATGATCCCGTTCCCGGCAGACCGAACCCCGGCCGACGGGGTGCCGTTCGAGGCCCAGCTGCTCGACCGCCTCCCACCGCCCTGGGGTCAGGACCTGCTGCCGGAGCTCGGGCGGGCCTGGGCCGACGACGCCGCACCACGGCGGGTCGTCGTGGTCGATGACGATCCGACCGGGACCCAGACCGTTGCCGGGGCCGGGCTGATCACCGCCTGGGAGCCGGACGATCTCCGGTGGCTGCTCGATCGCCCAGAACGGATCGGGTTCGTCCTGACCAACTCCCGGGCCATGGGGCCGTCGGCCGCGGCGCGGGCCAATCACGACCTGGGAACCAGGCTGCGGGCCGCAGCCGACCGCCGGGGTCTGGAGCTGGACGTGGTCAGCCGGAGCGACTCGACCCTGCGCGGTCACTTCCCGATAGAACTCCAGGCCCTGGCCGCCGGTCTCGGCCAGCCCGACCGCCGGACCCTGGTGGTGCCGTTCTTCGCCGAGGGTGGCCGGATCACGATCAACGGCACCCACTACGTCGGCGATGGCGACCGCTTCGTACCGGCGGCGGACACGCCGTTCGCCCGAGACCCGTCGTTCGGTTATACCCGGTCCTCTCTTCCGGCCTGGATCGAGGAGAAGACCGCCGGGACGACCAGGGCCGGCGACGTGACGGTGATCGACCTGGGGCTGATCCGGACCGGCGGGGTCGATGGAGTGGCGAGACGTCTCGCTGCGGTCGAGCCCGGCCGCTACGTGACCGCGGACGCCGTGGTGCCTGCGGACCTCGCCGTGGTGGTGGCTGCGGTCCGCCGGACCGAGGCGGCCGGGATCCGATGGCACCACCGCTCGGCGGCCGGCCTGATCGCACCGCTGGCCGGGATCCGGTCTGCCGACCCGATCGACCCGCCGCCGCCAGCCGGGACCGCCGGTGGGCTGGTGGTCATCGGGTCGCACGTGCCGCTGTCTTCGGATCAGCTGGCCGCCCTGGCCCGGCGCCCCGGCGTCCGCCAGATCGAGGTCGACGCCCGGGCCATCGCCGCGCCGACCACCGCCTCGGCCGAGCTGGCCCGGGCCATCACCACAGCCACCGGGGCGATCGCCGACGGGTTGCTGACCGTGGTCCACACCAGCCGAACCCTCATCACCGGCGACGATGCCGAGGCCTCGCTGGCCATCGCCGGGAGGGTGGCGAGCGGCCTGTGCCGGCTGGTGGCGGCGATGCCCCGACCGGCCTACCTGGTCGCCAAGGGCGGGATCACCTCTCACACCCTTGCCGTCGACGGGTTGTCCGCTCGACGGGCCCGGGTGCTCGGGCCGATCGTGCCCGGGGTGCCGATGTGGGAGATGGACGAAGGGACCCGGTTCCCCGGACTGCCCTACGTGGTGTTCCCCGGCAACGTCGGTGGCCCGGACTCGTTGGTCGAGGTGGTCGACCGGTTGGAGTCAAGCCGCCGATGACCGACCGGGAGCTTCGAGGGGCCCTTGTCGGGTGCGGCTACTTCGCCCGGTTCCACCTCGACGCCTGGTCCCGGGTCGACGGCGCCCGGATCGTCGCCGTCGTCGACCCCGATCCGGCCCGGGCCACCGCCTTCGCCGGACCGGCTCGACCGGCGGTCCCCGACCTCGACCGGTTGTTCGACCGGTTCGAGGTGGACTTCATCGATCTGGTCACCCCACCGCAGACCCATCACCGGTTGACGCTGGCCGCCGCCGAACGCGGCACGCATGTGATCTGCCAGAAGCCGCTGGCACCGACCCTGGCGGAGGCCGAGGCGCTGGTCGATGCGGTCGAGGGCACCGGCGTTCGGTTCATGGTGCACGAGAACTTTCGCTGGCAGCCGTGGTATCGAACGATCCGGGAGCTCCTTGACGACGGCGTCGTCGGGCGCCCCTTCCATGCCGGGTTCGAGTTCCGGACCGGGGATGGGTGGACCCCGGACGCCTACCTTGCCCGACAGCCCTACTTCCGGGACTATCCCCGGCTGCTGTTCCATGAGACCGGGGTCCACTTCATCGACACGTTCCGCTACCTCTTCGGCGACGTCGCCTCGGTGTGGTGCCGGACCTGGCGGTGCAACCCGGCGATCGCCGGAGAGGACGCCGGGGTGGCAACGCTGACCTTCGCCGGCGGTGCGGCGGCGACCTTCGACGGCAGCCGGTACCACGAGTCGGACGCCGCAGACCCGAGGCACACCTTCGGGACCCTCCGGCTCGACACCGAGGGAGGCACGGTCCGACTACTGGCCGACGGGACCGTGACCTGGACCCCGCTCGGCGGCGCAGTCGAGACCGTGGCCGTCAACCGGCCAGGGATCGGCTTCGCCGGGGACTGCGTCCGGGCGATCCAGCAGCACTTCGTCGACTCGGTCGGCGACGGCACGCCGTTCGAGTCCGAAGGCCGCGACTACCTTCGCACCCTGGCCGCCGTCGAGGCGTGCTATCGCTCGGCCGAGATCGAGGAGGTCGTCCGGCCGGACACGGACCTGCCGTGACCAGCCGGACCGGCCTCACCAGATCAGTCGCTGACCGCCGCCGGTGCCCGGACCGGACCGAGGGTCTGATCGGCGTCGTCGACGGTCATGGCCCCGGTCATGATCGCCACCGCATCGTTCATGGTGTGGGACTGGGGGGTGACCACGGCGGCCCGACGCCCGAGCCGCTGGACGTGGATCCGATCGGCGAGCTCGAACACCTGGGGCATGTTGTGGGAGATCAGGATGACCGGCATCCCCCGGTTCCGGAGGTCGTCGATCAGCTGCAACACCCGGGACGACTCCCGGACCCCGAGCGCCGCGGTCGGCTCGTCGAGGATGATGACCTTCGACCCGAACGCCGCCGCTCGGGCCACCGCCACCGCCTGACGTTGGCCGCCGGACAGCGTCTCGACCGCCTGGGTGATGTCCTGCAGGGTCCCGATCCCGAGATCCTGGAGGTGCTGGGCCGCCTCGGCCCGCATCCGCTTCTTGTCGAGGGTCCGGAACAGTTGCCCGACCAGCCCCTCCTTGCGGATCTCCCGACCCAGGTAGAGGTTGGACGCAATGTCGAGGGCGGGCGAGACGGCCAGGTTCTGGAACACGGTCTCGACCCCGGCCGAGCGGGCGTCCTGGGTGCTGCGGAACACCGCCTCCCGCCCGGACACGGTCATGACCCCGGAGTCCGGGACGTGGGCCCCGGAGAAGCACTTGATCAGGGTGGACTTGCCGGCGCCGTTGTCTCCGATGACGGCCAACACCTCCCCGGGATACAGATCGAGGTCCGCCCCGTTTAGGCCGACCACCTTGCCGAAGGTCTTGACCAGGCTCCGACCGGTCATGATCGGCTCGATACCGGTGAGGGTGTCGGTGGCGGTCATGCGTCGACCCGCCGAATCCACTGGTCGAGCGACACGGCGGCGATGACCAGCAGCCCGATGGCCAGCAGCCGAGGCCCCTGGTCCAGACCGGCCAGCGACAGGCCGAAGTCGAACACCACAACGATCAGAGC
>JBCCFN010000324.1:0-5377 GCA_039029715.1 Actinomycetota bacterium
CCTCGATCTCGACCGCCGTGCGGAGCGGATCCTGCGTCGACTCGAACGGGCTCGGGTCATCTACCGGATTGATGGCGACGCTGTTGCGCCACGCCCGCTCGCTGCGCGCCACCTCGAGATCCCACAGCATCTCGGCGCCGGTGTCCTCGGTGGCGACCTCGCCGACCACGACCCCGGGCCGGGCGGCCAGGGTCACGATGCGCTCCTCGGCGGAGTTCAGCTGTTGCTGGAGATCGTCGCGCTCGGCGCTGAGCGTGTCGATCTGCATCGCCTGGGCATCGGCCAGGTCGGTCCGCTTGCGGAGCGCGTCATCCGTATCTGCGAGGTCAAGCTCCACCTGCTCACGCTGAGCCTCTACCTCGGCCTTCTGGGCGGCCAGGGTGGCGATCCGTTCGGTGCCGGCGTCCCGTTCGGCGGTCATTGCCGCCAGCTCGCCCTCGGTGGTGCCGAGGCGGGCCGCCACCTGGTCCCGATCGGCCGCCGTCCGGGACGCTTTTCGCTCCGCCAGAACCCACAGCACCACCAGCCCGGCAGCCACGACAAGCACGATGATGAGCAGAACCAGCATGTCGAAAGAGTAGTCTTCCGGCCGGACCGCCGGGATGAACCCCCGGTTATTCTCTGGCTGAAACCCACTGCTGGAGGGGGAAAGCGGCCGGGAAACCGGCGCGATCGCGCTCGGGGACCGCAGCGGGAAAGCGCAGGGAAAGCGGCCGGAAAGTGGCCGCTCATCGGGCTGGTCAACACTCGGCAGCCATGTCCTCCCGGTTCCAGTGGTTTCGAGCCCGAACCCTCAGCACGATCCTCGCGGCGCTCGTCCTGGCCGGGGCCGCCGCCGGCCCGATCGCCCTCTACCTGACACTCACCAGGGACACGCCGGCACCGGCCACCACCCTCGACCAACCGGACGGGCGGGGAGGCGTGGCCGGCGAGTTCGCCGCCCTGTTCGTCGCCGGTTGGCTCCGGGGTGACGATCTCGGGTTCTTCAACCCGACCCTGACCGCGGAGGATTCCGGGCTGCTGGTCGAACGGGTGGCCCCGGTACGAACCACGGAGCGTGGCCAGGGCATGTTCGATGTGGTGGTCGCGGCGGACGTCGTCGAGTACCTGGCCGGCAGCGAGGAGCAGTTCCGCCCCGCCGGCCTCCGGTTCTATGCGGTCGGCGTCGCAAGCGATGCGGTCGGCGACATGACCGTGCTCGGTCTCCCGGCCCTGGTCGAGGCGCCCCGGGTCCCCGATGCCCACCAGATGGCGGTTACCGATCTCCGGCTGCCATCCACCCCCGAGCTTGCCGAACCGGCCCGGACCCTCGACGGCTTCTTCGCCGCCTACCTGACCGGAGTGGCAGACGTCGGCCTGTTCAGCTCCCCAAACGCCGGCATCGCCGCGGTCGACCCGGCCCCGTTCGCCTCGGCCCGGGTGGCCGAACTCGGGTGGGGCCCGGTCCCCGGCGTCGACCAGCCGAACCTCCGACTGGCCCGAGTGGTGGTCGACGCGGTGGCCACCTCCGGCCGGCAGCGGCTGGAGTACTCGATCGTCCTGGCCGAGCGCGACGCCCGGTGGGAAGTCGCCCAGGTCCTGCACGCCCCCGTCGTGCTGCGAGCGGATCAACCCTAGAACGAGCAAAGGAGAACCCATCATGACCGGAGTGATCGGACTCACCGAAGCGGTGGTCTATGAGGTCGGACGACTGACCGGCCTGGCCGTCGTCGTCCTCGGCCTCCTCATCGCCTGGAAGGTGGTGCGGGAATACGTCTTCAGCGGCTTCAAGGCGGTGCTGGCGGCCATGATCGTCGGCGGCATCGCCCTCTGGGGCGTTGTGGCCGGCCCGGACTTCTTCCGGGACCAGGCGACGAAGGAGGCGGACGCCATCGTCAACCAGACGAACAGCAACGTCCCGATCATCACCGTCCCCGGCGAGTAGCCGGCCCGGACGCCTCGCCGACAGACGCCACATCGACCCGCCACGCCCATGGAGCGACCACCGGACCGCCCTCAGGACGCCATCTCCCTGGCGTGCCACAACTTCTCGGACATCCGCCGCCGCCCGCTGGTGATCGGCAAGCTGGACCAGGTCAGGCTGCCGTTCGTGGTCACCATGCCCCAGCTGGCGGTCGGGGTGCTGGTCTTCGGGCTCCTGTTCCTGACCAGGCCGGTCTGGGGCTCGCTGATGAGCGACCGGTTGCACATCGTGGTCTTCGTCGTCGTCCCGGTCGTTGCGGCCCAGCAGATCTCTCGGACCACGGTCGAGGGGCGGTCGCTGTTCAAGGCCGCCGCCGGGCTCGTCCGGCTGTGGCTGGCGCCCCGCCACGGGACGATCAACGGCCGCCGGCAGCGTCCGGCCGAGGCCGTCCAGCTCACCGTCCACCCCTTGGTCCCGGCCCCGACGACCGGGGGCGATCACCACCGCCGACCCCGGAGCACGCCGGGCCGCCGCGCCGGGACCGGGGGACGGGCGGATGGACCAGCGGTGTCCCGCCGCACCGCACGTCGGCGCCAGCGACAGGAACAGCACCCCGACCAGGCAGACCAGCACCACCGGCAGGAGGCCGCCCGATGACCATGCTCCCGGTCGAGACCTTCGACCACATCGTGATCGGGTCCGGCGGGCGGCCGTGGGCCGTGTTCCGGCTCGGCCATCCCCCCGGCCTGGCGTCCTACCGGTTCCAGTCGGACGCCGCCATGGTCAACCATGCGGCCCAGATGCTCGGCTGGATCCGCAGCCTGCCGCTCGAGGCCCGGCTGCTATCAGTGGCGATCCCGATCGGGGCGGACGATCTGTTCCGGGCGGTGGCGGACGCCCCGGCCCTGATCGTCGACCCGGACCCGGAGCGGTTGGCGGCTCTGGAGACCCAGGCCATCGACGCCGCCGACCGGGCGATCGACCGGCCGGCCCATCACCGGGCCCACTTCCTGTGCGTCACCCTGGACGATGCGGACAACCTCCGTTCCTCGGCGGCCGAGGCACTGTCGCAAATCACCCGGCTGACCGGCCGGCGGCGGGCGCCGTCGTCCCGGGCCCGGCGTCGGGAGCTGCTGACCGCGGCGGAGCTGACCGAGGCCAGCCTCGGCGCTCTGGTCCGCCCCGCATCCCCGGAACAGATTCGCTGGTTGCTGCAGCGGGCCGCCTGCCGGGGCCTGATCGACCAGCCGCCGTTGCCGACCGATCCGGACGTCAGTCCAGACCACACCGGCGACCGCCCGAACCGCGCCGAGGCCGCCGATCCGACCACCTACCCGACCCGACCCCTGCTCGACGCCACCCTGATCGAGGGTGGACCGCGGCGGCCGGGTGGCCTCCCGACCCATCGGCAGCTGCTCCGGGTCCAGTCGGCGGCCGGGGAGTCGTTCCAGACCACCCTGGTCATGGCCTCGATGCCACCGGACTGGGAGTTCCCGGACCGGGGCTACTGGTTGGCGGCCGCCGACGAGTTCCCGTTCCCGGTCGACGTGACCGTCCGGATCTACTCGCCGCCCCAGCACGAGACCAAGAAGCAGTTCCGCCGCCGCCACAAGGAGCTGGCCGGTCAGCCGGAGCAGTACTCGGGGATGACGACGGGCGTGCCGGACTCGGTCTATGACCTGATCGACCGGTCGAACGACGCCCAGTCGAAACTGGAGGGGTCCCGGCTCGATCGGATCCACCGGACCCTGACCTGCTTCACCGTCTCGGCCGCCGATCCGGAGGAGTTGCAGCGGCGGGTGGCAACCGTCCGGGCCGAGCTCGCCGCCGGCGGGTACGAACTCCACGCCCCGACCGGGGACCAGCACGACCTGTTCCTCCTCGGCCTACCCGGCACAACGGTCCGTCCCGGTGGGGTGGTCGCCGACTACGACCTGGACCTCACCGCCGAGGCGATCGCCTCCGGGCTGCCCGGCTACACCCCGGGGCTCGGCGATGGGCGGGGCGCCTACCTCGGCCACCGGCTCGATGTCGGCCCACCGATGCCGGTGCTGATGGCGCCGTCCGTCACCACGAGCGCATCGACGATGGGGTTCGGGGCGTCCGGCGGCGGCAAGTCGTTCACCGCAAAGACGATCGCCCTCCAGGAGTTGACCGGCGGGGCCCAGGTGGTCGCCATCGATCGGAGCAACCGCGGCGAGTACGTCCGCTTCGCCGAGGGCCTCCCCCGGTTCCTGTCGAGCGAGGTGGTCGATCTGTCCGGCGAGACCCGGATCTCGCTGTGCCCGATGTCGACGTTCCCGACCGGTGACCGGGTCGAGATCACCACCAGCTTCCTGTGTCTGCTGGCCGGCGTCGGCGCCAGGACGATGGAGTCGGCCCGGGTGGCCCAGGCGGTCGAGTACGTCGACGAGCACCGGGGCACGACCCAGGACGTCCTGGACCTCCTGCAGCTGTGGGGCGAAGAGGGCGACGTGTTGAGCCGAGACCTGTTCTACCGGATCACTCCGCTGGCCCGGACCCGATTCGCCAGGCTGGCGTTCCAGCCGGGGGCCGGGATCTCGGTCCAGGGGGCGGACCTGATCGTCCTCCATGCCAGGGGTCTGGTGCTGCCGTCCCGTGAGGAGGTCCGCTCCGGCGACGATCTCGACGCCTCGAAGGCGGCCAGTATCGCCATGGTCTACCTGCTGATGGCCCTGGCAGACGCCATCGGCAACACCCCGCACCGACTCAGCTCGATCCTCCTCGACGAGGCGTGGGCGTTCCTCGACTCGTCGTTCGGGCTCGACCTGGCAAACCGCGTCCTCCGGGACGGCCGCAAGGACTTCAAGAAACTGCAGCTGTGGTCCCAGCATCCGGCGGACGCCCCGCCGGATCTGCTCAACATGGCGTCGAACGTCTTCCTGACCAGACAGGTCGAGGGGGCGGGAGCGACGGCGCTCCGGCTGGTCGGTGCGGAACCGACCCCGGAGCTGATCACCATGGTCGAGCAGCTCGCCATCGGGGAGATGGTGATGCGGGACGAGTACGGCCGCCTGGGGGTCATTCACGTAGCTCCACCCGTTGACCCCCGGGCGGCCCGAGCCTTCGACACCCGACCCCGGTCCGGCGACCAGCTGGACCTCCGGTCGGTCGACCACGCCCCGGTGCAAGCCGGGCCGGCGCAACCCGACCCGGCGCGACCCGCCTCGATCGAAGCGCCGGTCGATGCCGAACCGGTGGACCACGAACCGGCCGAGCTGCCGGCGTCGGCAGCCACGGCTGCGGCGGATCGGGCACCGCGTGGTGGACTCCAGCCCCATCCGGTGACCGAGCGGCCTCGCCGGGAGAGCGACCTGTTCGAACGGTTGATGCTGGCCGACCAGGAGGAGGCGGACGGCCGCCGCCACCTCGACGTGGCCTCGTTCGCCGGACCTCGGGACGGCCGGGGGTGACCGTGGGTCGGCCGGCCATCGCCGCCCCGCTGATCGTTGC
>JBCCFN010000325.1:0-5361 GCA_039029715.1 Actinomycetota bacterium
CATCCCATCATCGGCCCCTACGACGAGCCGGCCGGCTACGTCGTCGTTGAGTGCGACCGGCCGGACGACGGTTGGACGGCCGAGGACGACGAACCGACGGACCAGCGGTTCGATGATCGAGCCGTTCTGCGCCAGACCTTCACCCATCTCCCCTACCACGTCGCCTGGCTCGACCGGATCGGCCGGTTCCAGGGCTGTAATCCGGCCTTCGCCGAGGCGGCCGGACTCGCCGCCGATGATGAGATCCTCGGCCTCCGCTTCGACGATCTGCCGGACCCGGACGCAACCGTCCGGGCGCTCGGCGGCGGGCTGGACGAGGAGACGATCGCCACGGCCAAGCCACTGGTCGATCAGCGGGTACCGATCGAGGGACCGGACGGCTCGCTGAGCCGCCTCTCACTCAGCAGGCTGCCGATCATCGACCGGCACGGTGCCGTGACCGGTGTGATCCTGCTGGCCGAGGACGAGACCCAGCGGGACCTGTTGGAGCGCCGTCTGGCCGATGCCGGCAAGATGGAGGCGATCGGACATCTGGCCGCCGGCCTGGCCCACGAGATCAACACCCCGCTGCACTTCGTCGGCGACAACATGACGTTCCTGGAGGAGGCGTTCGACGAGGCCCTCCCCCTGCTGCGGATGGCGGCCGACCTCGCGCCGACGATGGCCGAGGCGGCACCGGGCGGGCCCGAGGCCAGGCTGGCCGCAGCGATCGACGCCGCAGACCTCGACTTCCTGGTCGACGAGATCCCGGGCGCCATCGCCCAGACGAGATTGGGCCTCGACCGGGTGTCGAAGATCATCCGGGCCATGAAGGAGTTCTCCCATCCCGGCGGAGACGAGCGAGAAGCGGCGGACCTCAATCACGTCGTCGAGAACGCCGTGGCCATCGCGAGCAACGAGTGGAAGTACGTGGCCGAGGTGGCCCTCGACCTCGACCCCGAGCTGCCCCCGGTCCCCTGCCGGTCGGCCGAGATCGGCCAGGTGCTGCTGATCATGATCGTCAACTCGGCCCAGGCCATCGCCGAGCAGCGGGCGGGTAAGGGGCAGGGCACGATTCGCATCGCAACCGTCGCGACCGACGATGCGGTCGAACTTCGGATCGCCGACGACGGCCCCGGTATCGACCAGGCGGTCAGGGACAAGATCTTCGAGCCGTTCTTCACGACCAAGCCGGTCGGCACCGGGTCCGGCCAGGGCCTGGCGATCGCCCACAACATCGTGGTCGAGGACCACCGGGGCGCGATCACGGTCGACACTGGCCCGACCGGCACCACCTTCGTCGTGACGCTGCCGACCGCGGAGCGCCTCCCGGACGACGACGGCTAACCAGCCCCCGGTGCGGGCTCGTCGACCGGGCAGCGTTCACCGACGGTGACCGCCATCGGGAGCACCGCCTCCGGCACCGGGAGCGGACACAGCCACTGGCCCCACACGCAGGACGGGTGGTAGGCGAAGTTGAAGTCGAGGATCAATCGGTCCCCGTCCCGGCCGAGATCGGCCGACTTGGCACCATCGAGCAGGTAGCGACCGGCGCCGAAGGTCTCCCGCCCGGTCGTCGCATCCCGAAACGGGAGGAACAGCCCGCCGCTGTAGCCAGCCGACCAGTACAGCGGGAGGGCGTGGCTCGCGCCGTCCCGAGCGACGCTCACCGTCCCGATCCGGTCGAACCGCTCGACCACTCCCGGTGCCGGCTGGACCTCGACCGAAGCGCCGTCGGCAGCGGTCACGGTGCCGAGGAGCCGCCACGACGGGTCGTATGGCCAGAACGGCGTCCGATCGAGGTCCGGATGGCCGGCCAGCGGCGAGCAGGGGTGGGTCCGGAACAGCTCGTCACGACCGGCCCGCCACGCCGCCCACGATCGGGCAGACGGACCGTCGACCCGGACCCGGTGGTAGAGATCGGCGACCCGGGCCCGGAAGTCGGCAAGCGCCATCTGGCTCGGCTGGCCGCTCATCGTCGGCTTGGCGGCTTCCGCGGCACCGGCGTCACCGCCGTGCACGTCACGGATGTGGGCGTCACAGGCGACCCTCGGCCACCAGCCGTCGGTACTGGGCCCCGACCGGGGTCAGCCGGCACGACCGGGAGTTGATGGCGGCGAAGTACATGTGCTCCTCGCCGACCGGGACCACCAGCCCGGCGGCCACGTACTGTTGGAGGTGTTTGAAGATCTCGACCTTTGCGTCGTCGGCGGAGGGGTCGGTGAACTCGTACGACGGGTCGAGGGCGTGCTCCCCGGACCGGTCCGGGAAGTACCGGGTGATGAGGCGGAGCACCGCCGGATCGATCTTCGGTGGAACCGAGCGAAGGACGGCGAAGCTGCTGATGTTCGTCTTGAACATCGGGCGCTGGTCCCACGCCCCGAGCGCCTCGTCGACATAGGCATAGAGCGAGCCGGGGGTGATGTCGCCCCGCAGGTCCGCGGCACCACCGTTCAGCCCGTCGAGCAACAACGAGGTGAACCGACCGTTCCCGCCGAACTCGACGGCAACCTCGCTGGGGCGGGTCGCGGTCATGATCGACAGGCCGGCGGTCAGCATGGTGCCGCGGCCTCCGGCGGCGGCCGGGTTTCCGAAGGCCCCGGCATGGCAACAGTCGAGGATGATGATCCGCTTCGAGGCCTTTGACTGGTTGGCCAGGGCCAGGATCTGGTCCATCGTGATGCCGTCGTCCGGGGACTGGCTGTCCACCGTCACCAGGTACCCGCCGGCCTCATCGACCCAGCCGTGCCCGGCGAAGAAGAACAGTGCGATGTCCGGCGTCCCGTTGAACAACGCCTTGGCCGAGGCCCGGACGTTCCGCTCCCTGGTGTCGGCCACGTCGGACGTCAGCAGCTGGACGTCGAAGTTGGGCGACCCGTCGCCGTGACGCCGAAGCGCCTCGGCCAACGCGTTTGCATCTGCGATGCAGCCGGCCAAGGGCTTTGCCGGATAGTCGTCGATGCCGACGATCAGCGCCTTCCTCACGGGCGACCTCCGGGTCGGGGACCGGGTGCAACGCCCCGGTGGTGGTGGCCCGGCCGATGGTCCGGGATGGCCAGACCTTAGCCGTCGAGGTGGCGGACGAACCAGGTGTTCGAGCCGAAGCGGTCGTCCTCGACGTGGGTGATCTCGAAGCCGCAGGACTGGTAGAAGCGGATCGCCCCGGTCCAGGAACTGGTGGTCTCGAGCACCACCCGGCGGGTTCCCCATGTTCGGGCGGTCGCAAGCAGGTCCTCGACCACGAGGCGGCCGATCCCGCTCCGCCTGGCCGCCTCGGCGACCGACATCCGGACGATCTCCGCAGTCGCATCACCTCGAGGGACGAGCGTGCCGGTCCCGACGATCCGTCCCGCGTCGTCCCTGACCGCAACGGTCCGCCCGTGGCCATAGCTGACCCGCAGATCATCGAGGTC
Organism: Actinomycetota bacterium; assembly: GCA_039029715.1. Lineage (GTDB taxonomy): Bacteria > Actinomycetota > Acidimicrobiia > Acidimicrobiales > SZUA-35 > JAHELU01. The sequence continues at coordinate 3,393 of JBCCFN010000325.1, forward strand.
CCGATTGAGGGCCGGGTCCAGCTCACCCAACCGATCGCGCAGGCCGGCCAGGATCAGCGCCCGGATCTGGTCGTGGTTCTCGTCATCGAGGCCCTCTACCTCCATCGTGCCCTCCCTTGGTTCCTCATGAAATGCGGTTGATTGTAGTGATCACTACAACTACGGTGTCGTCGAACCGAGCGAACGGGAGGCCCGATGAACGACGCAGCAACCGACCCCACCGCCAGAACCGGACAGATCGAACGAGCGCTGCTGGTCGTCGTCCTCGTCGCCTTCGGCGCACTGACCATCGTGGCGTTGGCGGTCGACGGCCTGACCGGCTTCGGTGACGCCATCACCTTCAACTGGGCGGCGTTCCAGATCTATGTCGACCTGGTGATCGCCGCAGTGGTGATCGCCGTCTGGATCTACCGGGACGCCCGCCGCCGGGGGGTCAATCCCTGGCCGTGGATCGTCGGCACCGCCATCGCCGGGATGTTCGCCCCGTTGGTCTATCTGCTGGTCCGTCGAGCCGACTGAGTCCGCTCCTCACGACACCGCAGGTGACTCGGCGTTGACCGCAGACACCAGGTCGAGCAGGCGGGCCAGCTGGTCGAGGCGGTCGGCCAGATCGTCCCCGGAAAGACCGACCCGCAACGTCGACACCCCGGCGTCCCGGTATCGACGCAGCCGCTCCGTCACTGCGGCGTCATCCCCGATCAGGTTGGTGTGCAGCCCTATCTCCAGGGGCACCCGCTCCCCCGCCCGTTCCTTCTCTCCGGCCTGCCACAGCCGATGGACCTCTTCGACCGCCTCGCCGAAGCCCTGTCTGGCGAAAGCCCGGTTGTAGAAGTTGGTCGAGGTCGAGCCCATCGCCCCGATGGTGAACGCGTACCCGGCTGCGTGCCGCCTGGCCGCCGGCTCCGGGTCGTCTGTGAACTCCAACCCGACCGCCACCGACAGCTCGACGTCGCCGAGGGACCGATCGGCCGATGCTGCACCCTCACGGATCGGGTCGAGGAACGCATCGGCCGACTCCGGCAGGAAGGCGGTGCCGATCCAGCCATCGGCCTTCGCCCCGGTCAGGCGGAGGTTTGCCGGTCCGATCGAGGCGACGTGGATCGGGATCTCGGCGCCGGCCACCGGGGAGCGGATCGCCCGACCCTGCCCGTCCGGGAGCGGCAGGGTGTAGACCGACCCGTCGTAGGAGAGGCGCTCGCCTGAAGCCACGGCTCGGATGATGTCGATCGTCTCGCTGGTCCTGGTGACCGGCTTGTCGAACCGGACCCCGTGCCAGCCCTCCATCACCTGGGGTCCGCTGGTTCCGACCCCGAGGACGAACCGTCCATCGGACATCTGCTGGAGCGCCAGGGCAGACATGGCAAGCATCGCCGGGGACCGGGCGCCGAGCTGGACCACACCGGTGGCCAGTCGGACCCGCTCGGTCACCGCAGCCAGGTAGGCCAGCGGGGTCAGGGCATCGTACATCCACGCCTCGGGGGCCCAGATCGAGTCGACACCGAGCCGCTCGGCATCCCGGGCGAAGTCGAGTCCGGCTCGGTCGAGACCGCCGGGGAAGATACCGATGCCGAGGCTCACGAGCCGGTCGCCGCCTCGGCCCGGGCCTTGATGCCGTCGACCGTGGCCCGCATGTTGCCCATCCACTCCTCGAGCCGGAAGGCGACGATGTCCTCCTCCCGCTCCGGCATGCTCTCGATGATCGGGGTCAACCCGGACCGGCCCGGCCCCATCTCGGCGCTGAATCGCAGCTGGGTCCCCGGCCCCTCCGGCGCCAGGTCGAACCGCCACCGGGCCACCTTGTTCGCCGGGTCACCGACCGTCCACTCGAACGCCTGCTGTACCGTCGGCCTTCAGTTGAGCAATCGCTGCATCCAGTTTTCCGCGTAGCTCGCCTGGGCATTCGTGAAAGCGACGGCGAGCTACGCGGAAAACTGGATGCAGCGATTGCTCAACTGAAGGCCGACGGTAC
>JBCCFN010000326.1:0-5356 GCA_039029715.1 Actinomycetota bacterium
GACTGAGTGGGCGGCCGGCCCACCGGTTCCGGCGTAGCCGGAAGCGGTGCTGCCCGAAGGGCAGCCGCTGACGCTAAAGACTGAGTGGGCGGCCGGCCCACCGGTTCCGGCGTAGCCGGAAGCGGTGCTGCCCGAAGGGCAGCCGCGGATGCGAAGGACTAGGTACGCAGCCCGCCCACCGGTTCCGGCGTAGCCGGAAGCGGTGCTGCCTGCGCCATGCGGAACCCTCGCCGACACCGTTGTCGTTGTGCGAGAGTTGGCCCATGTCGCCGCCCGCCGCTCCGCCGATGAGAACTCGACGTCTCAGCAGCCTCATCCTGCTCGTCGCTGTGGTCGCCGTGTTCTCGTTCCAGCCGGCCTCCGCAGCCGCTCAGGCCGACCCTGGCGAGCCGGCACCGTCCGTCCGAGCGTTTCGTACGTTCGACTTCGACCCGATCTTCGACCCCGTGTTCTCCCTCGCCGTCGTTGCCGAGAACCTCACCGGCTGCGATACCCCGGTGGCCGAGGACGAGATTGTCGAGAGTCGAGGGCTCTCGGTCACGGTCGATGGCGAGGTACTGTTCCGAACCGGCGACCCGAACGTGCGGTTGGACTACGGCGATGGAAACGAACCGGTCAGCTCGTATGTCAGCCACTTCGGGGTCGGTTCGTTCATCACCTACGTTCCGGGATCGGTCATCGCCGAGGGCGAGTCCGAGGTCCTGATCGAGTGTCGTGACCCGTCCGGGACATGGGTCCAGGTCTTCATCGGGCCCGTCCTCGTGCCAAGCATCGACATCCCGCTCTGGCTCGTCGGTATCGGTGGCACCACGCCGGATCAGCAGCTCTTCGCCATCGACATGGGGTTCGGGAGCACCCCCGGACTCACGGTCGAGTTCGACGACGGGCCGATCGCGATGACACCGGACGCCGAGTTCCCCGACTCGCTGTCGGGTCCGCTGCCAAACGATCTGGCCCCGGGGCTGCACGTCGTCACGGTGCGAGCGAGCGGCTTGACTGCGGAGCAGGCGATCCTGGCCAGAGCCGGCCGGGCCGAGGCGGTGGCGGCCCAGTTCGCCGAGCCGCCGGTGGTGGAATCGGAGCCCGAGCCCGATGGTGACGAGGCGGCCGATGCGGACGCCGAGGTTGCGCCGCCGCCAGACGATGTCGAACCGCCGGACGAGCCCGCGAGTGCGGTGGATGCCGAGGAATCGACCGAGGAGATCGCGCAGCAGGACCTGGACGACGATGCGAACGAGGGGGTCGGTGTCGACGACGTCGAGCAGGTCGAGCTCGCCGGCCCGTACGCCTGGGTCGTCGCCCCGCCGGAGTTCGACTGGTCGACCTCGAGCCTGCTGGTCAGCATCGGGCTGGCCGTGCTGTTCGTGGCCCTCATCGGCTGGCAGGCAGACCTCGTCAACAAGACGATCGAGGCCAATAGAGACGACATCCGAGCCTGGCCAGTGGTCCGATTGCTGACCGGCGGCGACGGCGGCGGTCGAGGGATCGGACTACTTACCAGGCTGCGGACCTCCCGCCACCGCCAGGTGCTCATGTTGGTTGCCTATGCAGGCGTACTGGCGACGCTCACCGCAATCGCCGCCCCGAGGTCGGAGGGGTTGCGCTGGTTCGACGCCGTCGTCTGGGACGCGCCGGGGACGGCGCTTGCGATCCTGCTGGTCGTCGGTGTCTACGCCTGGAGCGTCGAGTCGGTGGAGCGGCTCCTCCTCCCCGACGATCCGGCCGAATTTCGACTCATCCCCTGGTCGATCGCACCGGCGATCGCCCTGACCGTCGTGTCCTGGGCCGGAGAGTTCCGGCCGCCGTACATTTACGGGCTGATCGGCGGGTTCCTGGCCGATCAGGCGCTGTCGAAGCGTCGCAACGGGCATGACGACGCTGGTCGGGCCCACGCCTATGGCGCCGGTCTGCTGCTGACGCTTGCGTTGGTCTTCTTCGCATTGGCCGGCCCGTTCCACCCGTTGGAGGACGGTGCGTCGTGGTTCGAGACCGTCCGGAACCGGTTTGTCGTCGGGACGTTCGTCGTCGCCATCCAGGCGCTGGTCTTTGGGCTGCTACCCCTGGACTTCATGGACGGCGCCAGGATCTTCCGGTGGCGGCGGTGGACCTGGGCCGTCCTCTACTTCCTCGGACTGGCCGGCTTCCTCCACGTGCTGATCCTGCAACGCTCGCAGGCGGCGGAGGCGGCCGACGCCGACGCCGGGCGGGCGGTGACGTCGAGCATCGCCCTGTTCGTCGGCTTCATGGTCGGCTCGTTTCTGTTCTGGAGTTACTTCCGCCTGCGGGCTTCCCCCCGTCCGACCGGGATCGCCGGCCCGGCGGAGCCAGAGGAGTCGCCGCCGGCGTCTCCAATCGAGGCGTCGGAGTCCGCTGACGACGCGGCGGACGTCGAGGGCCAGAACAACACCGGTGATGCACACCGGCCGGCGGAGCCCGTGCCGTCAGCTTCGCCAACCGGCGGTGCGGTCCCTGGAGATGCTGTCCCCGACGATCTGGATCCCGACGATCTGGATCCCGACGATCTGGATCCCGACGATCTGGATCCCGACGATCTGGATCCTGATGATGTGGAACGATCGTCAGGCGGGTCTCCGTCCGAGGCGATCGATCTGCGCGACGAGCCGGTCTCGGCCGAATCCGCAGACCACCCATCGCTGCCTGACGATCCGGAACCCGAGCGGGTCGAGCAGTCGGCCGAATCGGAGTGAGCCCGAGCGACTTCCTGGCCTCAGGGCCCGATGGCGTCTGCGATGTCCAGGTCGTAGACGAGTTCGATGGTCTCCTCGATCTCGAACGCCGGGCCGCGGATGTCGTAGAGGACGGTGAGCAGCCAGCGTTGCCGGTTCGGCTTGTCCGCAGCCCGGGCCGGGTCCGGCGACGTTTGCCTGGCGATCGGTAGTGAGCGGCCGTCGGACCGGGCGACGAGGCTGTGGGGGTCGGGGGTGGGGACGTGGAACAGGACCGTCCGCTCCTCGCCGGCCTCGACGATCAGGCCATCGTCAACGGTCACCTCGTGGCGGTAGATCTCCTCGGTCACCTTCACCCGGTAGGGGTCCAGCTCGTATCTGGTCGTCAGCTCCCAGCGATCCTCGAAACCAACGAGCGACAACCGGATCGGCGCCGGCCCGAGGCGGCGCCTGGCCTCCAGCGTGATCGTGCCCACGGCGGGCTTCCCGGCCGTGAGCGGCCCGATCTCGACTACCATCCGGCCCTGCGCCCGCAGGATCAACCGACGGATGCCGGACTGGATCAGCGGTCGCCCGAGCGTTGCCAACCAGATCAGGTTCATCCGTTACCCCTCGTCTCTCCGGCGGTCTGTTGTCCCCACCATGTTGTCAAACGACGAGAACGACGACGAGGTTCCCACCGGCTCCCACTGGTTCGAGCCGGTGGCCGACCACTTGGGTGAGGCCTACCTCAAGTACTCCTTCACCAGGGGCACGGCGCGGGAGATCGATGGGATCCTGGCCATCACCGGGCTCCGGCCGGGCGGCTCGGTACTCGACGTCGGCTGTGGGCCCGGGCGCCACGCCTTGGAGCTGGCCGGGCGCGGGTATCCCGTGCTCGGCGTCGACATCAGTGCGACCTTCGTCGACCTGGCCACGAGCGCGGCCGCCGAACGAGGTCTCGATCTGGCTCGCTTCGAGGTTGGGGATGCCCGAGCGTTGTCGCATCACGGTCGCTTCGACCTGGCCATCTCGTTGTGTCAGGGCGGATTCGGGCTGACCGGCGGTCCGGGGGCGCTCGCCCTGTCGCCGCCGGCCGAGCTCGATGAGCCGGTCCTGGCCGGGCTGGCCCGGGCGGTCGTGCCCGGCGGGCTGGTGGTCGTCTCGGCCTTCTCCGCCTACTTCCAGCTGCGGTACCTGGAGGATGGGGACGACTTCGATGCCGACCTCGGGGTCAATCACGAAACGACGACGATCCGGAACCCCGCAGGCGTCGAGCGGTCGACCTCGCTGTGGACCACCTGCTACACCCCTCGGGAGCTTCGGCTCCTGGCCAGAGCGGTCGGCCTGGAGGTCGAGGCGGTGCACGGGGTGACGCCCGGCCGCTATGGACCGACCCCGCCGGGTATCGACTGCCCAGAGTTTCTCCTGGTGGCCCGGCGTCCGGGTGACGATCGCCGACGGTAGGCCCATCGTCGACCTGAGGTGGATTACCCGTCCGCCTCGCTAGCCTTGAACCCGGCCGGGAAATCCCTGGCCCCTTCCGCCTGCCCAGTCGGCGTTCCCGCCGGTCGTTCGGTCAGGCCGAAGCCGTTGAGAAAGTACCCCCTATTCCGTGTCCACGACCGAGCTGCCCACCACCGACTTGAGTGAAAACATGAGCGACGACGCTCCGCAGGAGAACGACCAGATGCCGGGCGAGGAGTACGTGCCTCGCCAGATCACGGCCAACGACCTCGAAGGCTCGCTCGACGATGCCTACGCCGCCTCCATGGTGATGGTCGACGATGGCCAGCTGGTCAACGGGACCGTGGTCCGGGTCGACCGGGACGAGGTCCTGGTCGACATTGGCTACAAGAGCGAGGGCGTCATCCCGTCCCGGGAGTTGTCGATCCGCAACGATGTCGACCCGGGCGAGATCGTGTCGATCGGTGACGAGCTCGAGGCGCTCGTTCTCCAGAAGGAGGACAAGGAGGGTCGGCTGCTCCTGTCGAAGAAGCGGGCGCAGTACGAGCGGGCCTGGGGCCAGATCGAGGAGATCAAGGAGGCCGACGGCATGGTGTCCGGCCCGGTCATCGAGGTCGTCAAGGGTGGCCTGATCCTCGACATCGGGCTCCGCGGCTTCCTGCCGGCGTCACTTGTCGAGCTCCGCCGGGTCCGGGACCTGCAGCCGTACATCGGCCGGTCGCTCGAGGCCAAGATCATCGAGCTGGACAAGAACCGCAACAACGTCGTGTTGTCCCGCCGGGCCTATCTGGAAGAGAACCAGAAGGAGACCCGCGACCAGTTCCTCACCAACCTCAAGGTTGGCGAGGTGCGCGAGGGCACGGTGTCCTCGGTCGTCTCGTTCGGCGCGTTCGTCGACCTCGGTGGCATGGACGGACTCATCCACGTGTCCGAGCTCTCCTGGAAGCACGTCGATCACCCCGGCTCCGTCGTCGCTGTCGGCGATCCGGTCAAGGTGCAGGTTCTCGACGTGGACTACAGCCGGGAGCGCATCAGCCTCTCGCTGAAGGCCACTCAGCAGGATCCGTGGCAAGAGTTCGCCGAGGGTCACTCGGTCGGCCAGCTGGTCTACGGCCGAGTCACCAAGCTCGTCCAGTTCGGTGCGTTCGTCCAGGTCGGCGACGGCATCGAGGGCCTCGTGCACATCTCGGAGATGTCGGCGCACCACGTCGACTCGCCCGAGC
>JBCCFN010000327.1:0-5311 GCA_039029715.1 Actinomycetota bacterium
CATCGTCCGGGTAGAGGGCCGGCGGCTCCGGTGACGGTCGCTTGACCACGGTCGGGCCGGTGTCGGCCCGGAGGGTGGCGTCGATCCTGGCCTCGCCGTCCGCCGATTCCAGGGTGGCCCGACCGCGTGGCTGGCCGTCGGCGTCGAGCTCGACCGAGAGCCGGCACGGCCCGGGTCCGATCCGGCCGGTCCCGACCAGATCGAGGACGGAGCGACGACCACGCCCACGACCGAGGACGGCAAGCACCAGCGAGGCCGCCATCCCAAGAGGGAGGGCGCCGGCAACGGTCCAGCCCGGCTGGACCTCGACCTCGCCGACCCACCGGCCCGTGCTGGTGTCCCCGGTTGCCGGCAGCTTTGGCCGCTGGTTCACCCGGTCACCAGCGCGGCGATCTCTTCGGCCGCCGACTCGACCATGGCCCGGAACACCAACTCCTGGGCCTGGCCCGCCGCCTCGTCGTCCTCGGTCGGGAACGCCCGATGGACCAGCACGATGCCGAGGTCGTCGTCTGGGCTGGTCTCGACCGCCCACCGGGCGCCGTCCACCGGTCCGGAGGTGGCGAAGGCGATCACGGAATGCTCCGGGTCGAACCGGGCGACCACCAGCCCGCTCTCGTCGATCTCGGTGCCCGGGGCGCCGATCATGTCGATCCTGAGCCCGTCGCCGGCTTCGTCGAGCGGCGGAGCGAGCCCGACCTCGGCCGAGGCCCGGAGTTGGACGATCGTCCGCCGGAACTCGCAGGGATGGACCGTCGGCCACGGATCCGCAGACCATTGGTCGGCACTGACCCGCACCGTGCCGGTGGCGGCACAGTCGACGACCAGGCTGAGGCCGGGGATCCAATGGGCCAGGACTGCGGCCTTTCGGAGGGCGAGCAGATCCCGGACATCACGATGAGCGTTGAGCACCCCTGAATCTTAGGAGTGCCTAACTATCACTTGCAAGAAGACTTACCAGTACCTCGGTGTCGATCTACGGTGTCGCTGACCGGGCTCGGTCAAGGAGATCGATCACCGCCGGACGGATCTCCTCGGTCGAGGTCAGGGGCGACGGGAACGCCACCCTGGCCATCCGAGGGCCGGCCGGCGTCGCCGCCTGCAGGGTCAGACCGTAGCGGTCGACCCCGGCCAGCGTGGCCTCCGTGGCATCGGCCAGCCCGGCCAGCCGCTGGACGTAGAGCAGGTTGGCGTCTGCGTGGTCGTCATTCATGTGCTCGACGACCCCCGGGGCGTCATCGGCCACCGGGTCGACGTCCGCCTGGCGGTAGTCGCCCGGGGTGACCCAACTCATGTGGCCGAACCCACCGACGAACCGGCAACGCTCGACGTCGAGCCGCCAGAATCCGAAATCGGTGAAGTCGACGTAGTAGGACGCGTAGGGATGCCGCTCGAGGTACCGATCCCGGATCGGACCGGGATCCTCGAGCAGCTGCATGTGCCCGACCAGGGTGCACCGAGCCGCACTCAGCGGGTCGCCACCGGCCGGGGCCGCCGCCACCAGCAGACTGGCCCGACCGTCCTTGCGGGCATTGACCGTGTGCTCGGCCATGTCCGAGACCAGCACGACCGGACAGCCCTGCTCATCGACGGCGTAGGAGACGGCGCTGCCGTAGGGGAAGCCGTCGGCGGTCAGGGTCGACAGGGTGGCCCGAGACTGGCCCTCGAGCAGCGTCCTGGCCAGCTCGGCATCGGATGGAAAGCTCTCAGGGGCGCCGGCGATCGGGGCCGAAGCCTCACCGCCGCCGTGTTCGGTCGGCCGTTGGTCGGTGTCGCTCACGGGGTCTCCTTCGTCATGGGCGCCTCGCCGACGACCAACGCCAGCTCTCGCCACTTCCAGGTGCAATCGACGTTCCGGAAGCCGGTGTCGACCAACCAAGCATGCCGCTGTTCGAGGGACGGATGGCGATCCCAGGACGAATTTGCTTCCCGATCCCACCACACCAGCTCGATGAAGCGATCATGCAACACCTCGGAACCGGACCGGACCAGGTCGAGATCGGCGAAGACGCCACCCGGCCGGAGCAACCCGAGCACCTCGTGGTAGAGATCCAACCGCCGGTCGAGCTCCAGGTGATGGATGGCCAGGGCCGAGACGATGGCGTCGAACCGGCCGAGCGAGTCTGGCAGCGGGAGCTCGAAGTCGTGGTTGACCACCTCGACCGTCTGGGACCGATGGAACCGCTCGGTCGCCGCATCGAGCATGGTCGGGTTGTGGTCGAGCGCCAGGCCGGATGCACCCGGATGTGCGGCCAGGACCACGGCCAGGAGCCGACCGTCCCCGCACCCGAGATCGAGGACCCGGTCGACCGGCGCCTGGAGCGATTCGACCAGCTCGGACTCCCCCTCGGCCCGATGGGGCACGTCGACCCCACCATCGAGATATCGGACGGCGTGGGCCGGGTCGTCCCAGGCCCTCGGCGAGGGCCGAGCGTTCACGCCGTCAACTCCCCCTCGTCGGTCAGCCGCCAGCCGCTGGCCGAACGGCGCCGGTGCCAGAACTCGGCGTACCGGCCCTCGGCGGCCAGGAGATCGCCGTGGCGACCCCGCTCGACGATCCGGCCCTCATCGAGGACCAGGATCTGGTCTGCGGTCCGCACGGTCTGGAGCCGGTGGGCGATGACCAGCACCGTCTTGTCCGCCGACAATGCGGCAAGCGCCTGGCCGACGAGGACGTCGTTCGCCGGGTCGAGTGCCGCCGTCGCCTCGTCGAGGAGGACGATCGGCGCGTCCTTGAGGATGGCCCTGGCGATCGACACCCGTTGCCGCTCGCCGCCGGAGAGGCGGGTGCCGCCCTCGCCGACCGCGGCATGCCACCCGCCGGGCAGCCGCTCGACGATCTCGGCGATCTGGGCCGCCCGACCGGCGGCCATGACCTCGTCATCGGAGGCGTCCGGACGCCCGAGCCGGATGTTGTCCATGATCGTGCCGTCGAACAGGTAGACGTCCTGGAACACCAGGGACAGCCGGTTCATCAACGCCTCGGTCGGGATGTGGCGGACGTCGACCCCGCCGATCCGAACCGCACCGCTGTCGACGTCCCAGAACCGGGCGATCAGGCGGGTGATCGTCGTCTTGCCAGACCCCGACGGTCCGACCAGGGCCGTCACCGAGCCGGGACGGGCCTCGAAGTCGACGCCGGCCAAGACTGGCTGGTCCGGGTCGTAGCCGAAGGTCACGTCGTCGAAGGTGATTCCGTGGTCGAGCGGCACGGTTGCCTCGTCTGGGCCCGGCTCCGGCAGCGGCTCGTCGTCGAGCAGATCGTTCAGCCGCCCGATCGAGTTCTCGGCCACCCGGAGCGCTCCCATGAGATCCGCAGCGACGAACAACGGCTCGACGAACCGGACGACCAGCACCAGCAGGGCGACCAGGACCGGGACGCCGATGTCACCGCCGAGCGCCCGGTTGGCGCCGACCACGAAGATGACACCGAAGGCGATCTGGACCGCGATGAGGAAGCCGGTGAACCCCGGAACGACCGAGGTCAACAGCGCCCGTCCGGCGGCTCGCTGCTCCTCGAGGGCGGCCTGGAGGTTCCGGTCACCCTCGATCGACCGACCGTAGGCCCGAAGTACCGGCTGGTGGGTTGCGAACTCGATCACGCGACCGTTGGCCTCGGCCCTGGCACTCGATAGTCGACGATCACCGCGGCCGACCAGCCACCCCGTGACCCGGGCCGCCACCAGGAGGAACGGGAGTGATGCCAGGGTGACGAGGGCCAGGCGCCAGTCGAACAGGAACATGGCGACGACGACGGTCAGCGGGGTGACGACGGCGACGATGAGCGCTCGGGCCAGGTGCGCCGGCACCCCCATGACATCGACGACACCCTTGGAGGCCAGCTGGCCCATGGTCCCGATCCGACTGGGATCGAACCATCCGAGCGGGAGGGCCACGACGTGGTCGCCGATCCTGCGGTGGAGGGCCCGGGACACGGTGGCGCCGACGGCGAACCCCAACGCCTTTGCCTGATACGCGATGACGGCGTAGACGACGAGTACGCCACCGAGGACGAGCAGCCAGCGGGAGGCCCGGTCGGTGTCGCCAACCAACAGGGCGTCGAGCGTCGGTACAAGCAACACGAACCCGACGCCGGCCAGGACGGCGGCGACGACCTCGGCGACGAGGAACCGCTTCAACTGTCGACCGTAGTCAGCGGACAGCAGGCGGAGCAGCAGCGAGAGCAACCTCATCCGATCTCCTCCAGCTCCCCATCGGAGAGCGCACCGCCGTGGGCCGACCAGAGGATCTGGTACTGCTGGCAACGGTCGAGCAACTCCTGATGGCGGCCTCGGTCGACGACCCTGCTCCGATCGATCACCACGATCTGGTCGGCATCGACGATGGTTGAGAGCCGGTGGGCGATGACCAGGACGGTGCGACCGGCCGCCAGCTGTGACAGGGCGTCCTGGATCTCGGCCTCCGACTCGGGGTCGGCGAAGGCCGTGGCCTCGTCCAACACCAGAATCGGCGTGTCGGCCAGGATCATCCTGGCGATCGACACCCGCTGGGCCTCGCCACCGGACAGGGTCACATCGACGCCGGCGATCGAGTCGTAGCCCTTTGGCAGCTCCATGATCCGGTCATGGATCCTGGCCGCCCTGGCCGCCGCCGTCACCTCCGCCTCCGATGCGTCCGGCCGCCCGAGGGCGATGTTCTCGCCGATCGAGGCCCGGAGCAGCTGCACGTCCTGGAACACGAAACCGACCATCTTGTAGAGCCGGTCGAGCGGCAGCTCCCGGACGTCTGCGCCGCCGATCCGGACCGTGCCGACCGTCGGATCCCAGAACCGCGGCAGCAGACGGGCGATCGTGGTCTTGCCGGACCCGGACGGCCCGACCAGGGCCGTGACCGTCCCGGGCCGGAGCGTGAGGTCGATGTCGACCAGCGCATCAACTTCGCCGTCGTAGCTGAACCCGACGCCCTGGTACTCGACCGTGGCGTCCGCCGCCTCGGCCAGGTCGTCCTGCTCGAGCAGTGTCGGGGTGGCGAGGAGACGGTTCACGTTCTTGGCCGCCCCCAGGGCCCGCTGCATCTCGTTTGCCGCGAATCCCAGCGCATTGATCGGTGCGGTGACCGCTGCGCCGAGCAGGAGGAACGGCAGCGCATCGGCCGGCTCGATCCAGCCGTTTGCCACGAACACGGTCGAGCCGGCGAGGATCCACAGCACGGCGAACAACGGGCTCAGGACCAGCTCGGTGATGTTGGCAAGCCGGAGCACCCCCTTGACCCAGTCGTAGAACATATCGGCGAAGCTCTCGGTCTCGGTCGTGTACCGCTCATGGGCCTGCCGGGCCTGGCCGAAGGTCTTCAC